>CAIPKZ010000257.1 GCA_903865775.1 uncultured Prolixibacteraceae bacterium
CGCTTCAAAAAGAAGTTTCAGATAGAATTGAAAAATGATATTCCGGAAATGAACTTACTTGTACCGCCCATGCTTATCCAACCCATCATCGAGAATGCCATTAAACACGGAGTCAGGGGATTGAATGATGGCGGCCTGGTAACAGTTGGTTTCACAATTGAAAATGAAAACCTTGTTGTTACCGTTGAAGACAATGGCATTGGAAGGATTGCCTCAAATAGGACCAAAATAGAGCACCACCAAAGCAAGGGACAGGAACTGATTGAAAAGCGATTGAACCTGCTGAACGAGAAAAACAAAACGACAGCCAATTCAATTTCAATTACCGATTTGGAAGAGAAGGGCCAGCCCTCGGGAACGAAAGTCATCGTCACCTTAGAACTCATTTGGGCGACATAAAAGTACCTGTATAAATTTAGTGCTATGCCTTTAAAAGCAAGATTTTTATCCGTCCTGAAAGGACAGATAATTTTAGCCCAGGGCTAACGACGAAGGAGTGCCGCCCTGAGTTAGATTGGAAACGACTAAATCGTCCGCGCTCAAATAATATTCATGAGTAAGATGTAATTTCGGACGAAATAGATCCATGTCTATGATATTAAAATTGAATTGGTTATTCCGTCCGAAGAAAAATATTTGCTTTGAATTTGAATACCTCGCGGACGGTTAAAGGCATCGCTTTTGATAACCCAAGGCGTTGCCATTGGGCTGTAATAATCTGTCCTTTCAGGACGAAAATATGTTTGGTTTAAGCCTGACTATATTATCCATTATTGAGTCCTTTTCCCCTTTAATCCCGCTACGCTTATCCCCAAAATCACTACGATAAAAAAATGGATTTAACAGAATGGAACACAACAGTTAAATTCGGTTTGAAAATATGAATGAAAAATCTCGATCTATTAACAGTTCGAAATTTCTAATCGTGTGAATCAACACCCTCCTATGAGCAATAATTTACTGAATGAAATACGTGGAGTCTAGAAACCACTAAAACGGGGCGAAACCGAAAAGCCAGATGAGTAGGAAATATAAAGTTAAACCAATGAAAGTATTCAATGTTTTAGAAAATTTTGAAAAAAACAAAAATGTGGCTAGTTTTTTCTATGTCGGTTGTATTATGGCAATTTATGCACTTGTAAATTTTGCTGATCCTGCGACTTATAGTGCCGAAATAAGAAAGGAAAGAGCAGAAAAACGATATAATGAAGCACAAGGCGGAAAAACAACAAACTCATTGACGAGTAGTGATTATAATAGCATGCAAAGTGCATTTGATGATATTCAAAATGCAGAAGAAAGCCCAATACAATTCTATGTAATTATGCTTATTATGGGTGGTGGTGTTGGTTTTGTATGCTACAGAGTGCTTGATCGAAGCTAATTCTCTATTTCTGACTTTTTTTGTTAAACCTATAAAAAATATAATTATGAATCTGAATAATCCAAATCTTGAAGAATTTAAGGAGCTGATAAAAAAATGTGATGATGAAAAATTCAGTCACATATTATGGGTTTCAAAAGAAGGAGATGTGTTCATAAATAAATTTACTACAAGGAATCCGTCTCATAAATTTGAAGATGAAAATAATAATTTATTGTTTTGGAAAGGGGTATTTCATTGTGGAAATGGGTATGTTGGCGAAGAGGCGGCAAAAGATTCAGTATATATTGAGAACCTCCTAAAAGAATTGCTAAATCATTGGGAATCTAAATATCATGGCCACATAAAAAATTAATAAAAGTAGTCATGGAAATAAAAAAATTAGAATGTCCCTCCTGTGGAGCTCCTCTCGAATGGAATGCAAGTTCATGTAATTTCTGTAAAACAGAAATACGATATTTTGAAAACAATAGTGCAGCATTGCCTACAAATCTTACTACAGCTGATATTGAAAGCAATATCATTCTACATGAAAAAGATTTTCTAAGTGCCATACTGATTGCTATGTCTGCTCCATATTCAAAATTTAAAACTCTGAAAGATCAACTTCCTAATGAGCAAGCAATTAAGAATGACTTATTTAAGCCAGGTCAAAATTTTACTCCATTATTGAAAATGCTTTATGATACTTTTTTTATATTACCCACTGAAAATATTGTTGAATTTGAAGTTGTTAGAGATAATGGTGATCATTCTGAATTTGCTTTATTGACTTCACTTCGTTTATTTATTGTTGATACAAATTCGATGCTTGCTATTCCTTTGGAAAAATTTAAAAGCTGGCAAGGAGAAAAACCTTTAAGTGGTAAAAGGGTATTAGGAACAGATGGCGAGAGCTACACAGGTCAGCCTGTATTACGATATTTTTTAGGAGAAAAAGAAAAAGAGATTAGATTTAATGCAAATGATCGTTATATTTCAGAAGAGATAGTGCTTTCAGTAATTACTTGTAAGGAATGGGAAGATTTAAATCCTTTGCAAAAAAACCTTCTGACTGTCAGTAGATATAGCATCTATAAAAGTTATAAAATTCAAGTTAAACCTCTTGAATTAATGGAGTATATACCACAAAAAAAAGGATGCTTTGTTGCAACAGCTACTTTGGGTGATTATAACCATCCAATAGTAATTCAACTACAGGATTTCAGGGATAGCTATTTAATCAATAAAACTTGGGGTAAAACCTTTGTCAAATGGTATTATAAGAATGGCCCTTTTCTAGCGTCTTTAATTAGTAAAAGTTATCTATTGAAAAAACTGAGCTATTGGTTGTTAATCAGGCCTCTATTTCATATTTCAAAACTTGTCAAATATTTTTAAACAAACACTATGGCAATTGTTGATGTTGTAAAATATGATGGAAACGATAGTGAATTTGTCTGGAAATTTCCTTCAAATAATTTGAGGCTTGGAACACAGTTGGTCGTTAAACAAGCCCAAATTGCATTTTTCGTAAAAGGTGGAAAAGTACTTGATCCTTTTGAAAGTGGAACGCATACTCTGACTTCAGGAAACATTCCTATCCTTCATAAGCTAATCAACATTCCTTTTGGTGGTGATAGTCCCTTTCAGGCTGAGGTTTGGTATATAAATTTAATTTCAAAGCTTGACAATAAATGGGGAACTCAAACTCCAATTCAATTGGAAGACCCCAAATACGGAATCGTCGTTCCGGTAAGAGCATTTGGACAGTTCGGTTTTAAGATTTCAAATCCGAAGCTCTTTTTGGAAACAATTGTTGGAACGATTAATATTTATTTAGCAGATAAAATTGTTGAATATTTTACTGGCAAAATAATTACAACTATTTCGACAGCAATAGGTAAAAAGATTATTCTTGACAAACTTTCGGTTCTTGAAATGTCAGTCCACCTTGACGACCTTTCTGTATTTACAGAGGAAAAAATTAAGGATGAGTTTGCAAGATTTGGAATTGAGATTGTCAATTTCTATATCATGTCAATTAATATTCCCGAAAGCGACCCAAGTGTAAAAAGACTAAAGGAAATCAAGGAAAAGGCAATGTATATTAATACTGTTGGTAAGGATGTTTACAGCTTTGACCGAAGTATGGATGTAATGGAAACAGCCGCAGGAAATGAAGGTAATTCCGGCAATCTGATGGGTGCCGGAATGGGTTTAGGAATGGGGCTTGGTGTCGGCGGTGTTATGGGCAATCAGATGAGCAATATTTCCAGTCAAATGAATTCTAATTTACAACAAAACACCAATAGCTGTTACAAATGCAAGGCTATTATCTCATTAACTACTAAGTTTTGCGGCAGTTGCGGTGCTGAACAAAAGAGTGCCAATCAAATTTGCAAACATTGTAATGTTGAAAACCAGTCAAACGCTAAATTCTGTGCAGATTGTGGGAACCCTTTTGAGGACAAATGTCCAAAATGCAGTAGTGAATTACTTCCAAATGCAAAATTCTGTGGTTCATGTGGTCATAAATTAATCTAAAATCTATGAGAAATTTAATTCTAATTACCGGAACCATTTTGATAGCTCTCAATACTATCAGTGTTTTTATTCTACCATATTATCCATTGCTTAATTATGCATTTACAGATTTATCAATACTTTCATCTACTTTTCTGATTTACTTACTATTTCAAAAAGCAAATGCCGATGCGTTCAAAATTTCACTTGCCTTTCTATTTAGCTTCTTGGGTCTTGTGAAGATTGGATTATCACTTTCAGTATTTCAACCATTAATGAATGTCTTTTATTTATTGGGGATTCTAATGATCATAGCATTTGAAATTCTTCTTCTTTTCCTTACAAAGTATATGAGAAAGCATGTTTGACAAATATTCAACCGAATTTAAATAACCGCTTCTTCCATAGAAGCTTTCATGGTCCTAAATTAATGAGTCAAACCAAGAGGTTAAAACTGTTTTGGATTAATACAATACCAATTTTTTAAAAACAAAAAAATAGATTTTATGAAGAAAACACTTAAAGTTGTTGCGTATATCCTGATTATTTTAGCAATAATAGGTTACGTTTGGGGAGGCGGTTCGAGTTCTGAATTAAAAGAAGGAGAAATATCATGCCAAGAGTGTGGAAAACCTTTTAAAGAAGGAACAGGCTGGAATGCATTGGGCTATAATCAAATAGGCAAACCGGATCATGAATTATCTCATTACTGTTCCCAAATATGTGCTATGGATAATGTTACCAAATAAAAAAATAAAAAGCGCTAGTGCCGATTTGAAATCGGCACTTTTTTAGCATGGGATTTGCAATTCTGTTGCCTTTTAAACGAAGGTTTGGAGGAGTTTGCGGGTGTTCTGTGATCCGGATATTTCGGAGAAGTTGCTACCTTGCTTTTTTTGTTTGATTAAGAAAGTCAGAATAGTCCTCGCTGCTCATATCGCTAAATGCACCGCCAAAAGAAAGGATTTTCTTTCGTAAACCTTCCTTTTGTTTCGTTGATGAGCTCATCGAATGAACAAGTTGGTAAAGTTCTTCCAGTCTGTTAACCGGAACATCTTTCATTTCTTTAAGTATCGTGTTTAATGTCAATAGGATAGTCTGTATTTTAGACAAATGTAATAAAAATGATCGCTTCAATCTCGTTCTTTCTGAGTTGTGAAAGCTGTTACCGATCCGATAACTATTGGCGATGCAATCGTCACTTTTTGCAAAGAATTTGAAGTCGCATTTATTGGCGGTAGTTCGTCAACTTTTCCTTCAATAGTTGAACCTCACGTCATTCTGATTTATTGCCAGAGTGGAATTTCGAATTCCGTTTATTCCGCGACTTTCTGCACCATCATGATTCCATCCCTGACCGGAAGGATCACGTTTCTGACCCGGTAGTCATTTTGAACCAGATCATTAAACTCAAGAATACCGCGGGTTTGATCTTCGTTGACCGACTCCGGATCAACCACTTTGCCATCCCAGAGAACATTGTCAGCCAGGATGAATCCCCCAACCGGAATGTGATCAAAAATCAGGTGATAATAATCGCAATAATCGCGTTTGTCGGCATCAATGAAAACCAGGTCAAAGGATTGGTTAATTGTTGGAATAATCTGCCGGGCATCGCCTGTATATTGAATGATCCGTTCAGCCATACCAGATTTCAGGAAGTATTTTTGTGAAATCAGTTCCAGCTCATCATCCATTTCGATGGTGTGAAGCTTTCCGCCTTCAGCAAGTCCTTTAGCCAGGCACAAGGCCGAATAGCCTGTAAATGTGCCGATCTCCAGAATGCAAGCGGGTTTAACCATGCAACTGACCATACTCAGAATCTGACCCTGCAGATGGCCCGACAACATACGCGGGTGCAGAACTTTTTGATGGGTTTCGCGGTCAAGTTCGTTGAGATAATCTTCTTCCGGCGAAGTGTGATCAAGAATATACTGGTCGAGTAAAACCGGGTCGGTCATTTTACTGGAAAATTAAGATGCTGTTCTGCGATTCCTCAAATATCTCGTTGGCGAGTTCCATGATTTCGCTGCTTGTAATCTCCTCGATTTTTTCGAAAATGGCTCCCAGTGTATCCACTTTATTGAAAAACAAATAGCTTTTCCCAATCGAAAGCATGAGATCTTCATGCGCTTCGGCCGAAATAGCCAACTGACCAATCATCTGTTTTTTAGCTCGGCTTAACTGCAGAATTCCCATTGGGATTTCCTTCATTTTCCGCAATTCCTTATTTACCAGGTTTTGCGCCTGATCCAGATTTTCCTTGTCGGTTCCGAAATACACACTGAACTGACCGGTGTCGAAGTATCCGGTGTAACCTGCTTCTACGTTGTAAGCCATTCCATTGCGCTCGCGGAGAGCCATATTCAGACGCGAATTCATCGATTGTCCGCCCAGAATGTTGCTTAGCAAAACCATAGGCATCCGTTTCGGGCTGTAGATATCCGGCGCCAGATTCCCGATAATGCAATGAGCCTGAAAAGTATCTTTCTGAACGATTCGGGTTTCAGGCACATAATTGTAAACGCTCAACCGCTCCTTGGTTCGGATTTTCTCCGGAATATGCCCAAAATATTTTTCTGCCAGACGGATGAATTTGGTCATGGTAATACTACCCACCGAACTCAGAACGATCTGGTCGGTATGGTAATTTTCGTCCATGAATTTCAGGATGCTGCTCTTATTAAAGGTCTTTATCAGTTCAGGAGTTCCCAGAATATTTCGGGCAATCGGGTGACCATCGAATAAAATCTCTTCGAACTCGTCAAAAATCAATTCCGAAGGACTGTCTTTGTATGAATTTATTTCTTCGATCACCACTTCTTTTTCGCGTTCCAGTTCTTTTGCCGGAAAAGTGCTGTTGGTCAGAATGTCGCTGATCAGTTCCATCGAGCGCTGGTAGTATTCACTTAAAAAAGTAGCATAAACCGCGGTTTCTTCCTTTGTTGTATAGGCATTCAGTTCACCGCCCACATCTTCAATCCGGTTCAGAATGTGAAATGCTTTTCTGGACTGGGTGCCTTTAAAAATCACATGCTCAATAAAATGGGCAATGCCTTGTTCTTCTGCCTCCTCATCCCGTGATCCGGTATTAATCAGCACTCCAAAATGCGAAACTGGCGATTGTGCTTCCTGATGGATGATCCGGATTCCATTCTTTAAAACAAAGGTTTGCATCATTTTTCTGAAAAGTATATTAAATTTTGGTCTGCAAAAGTATGAACTTTTTTAAAAGTATAAGCACATGAAAAAGAAAGGATTCGGCACGCTGAATAAAAAAAACACAGAACTTGAATCCTTTTTTTTTGCAGTTACATTATTTGAACTATATTTGCAACCCGAAAGCGAAATGGAATAGCCAAAAGCAATGACAATGAGCTTCCGAAAAGTCCGCACCGGACTCAAAGCGGTGCCATAGCTCAGTCGGTAGAGCAATGGACTGAAAATCCATGTGTCCCTGGTTCGAATCCAGGTGGCACCACAAAGGGAAGCAAATTGCTTCCCTTTGTTTTTTTATTCTTCCAGGAACCTCAAATTCCGTTTTAATCCTTCAAATCTGGTCCTTTTAACTGCCGAATTCCGGAACAACTCATTGAACAATGGCTTGTCCATGTTGGCCCAATCGTCCCGGCTTAGTTTCATCAATTCTACATTGGGATAAAATGAAGGTTCATTGTGTGCTTCCGATTTCAAATTCCATGGACACACATCCTGGCAAATATCACAGCCAAACACACGGTTTTTAAACTTTCCTTTCAATTCAGGTTCAATTTCTCCCCGGTTTTCAATGGTTTGATAGGATATGCATCGACGTGCATCCAGAACAAAAGGCGCAACCAAAGCCTGAGTTGGGCAGGCATCAATACAACGGGTACAGCTGCCACAATGATTTCGGACCACTTTATTATCCGCCGGCAATTCCAGATCGATGATCAGTTCACCGATGAAAAAGAAGCTGCCATGTTCGGTTGAAATCAGGTTTGTATTTTTGCCAATCCATCCCAAACCTGCACACGCAGCCCATGCACGATCTAAAACCGGTGCTGAATCGACCAGAAAACGCCCTTCACAAGGAGCAATATCCATCTGGATAAACTTCAGCAATTCAGCCAATTTATCTTTCATTACAAAATGGTAATCGGTGCCAAACGCATATTTTGAAAGTACCGGAGCTTCCCTGTCTAACTGCTCTTCCGAAGGAAAATAATTGAGCAATACCGAAATAACCGAACGTGCATTTTCGACCAAAAGCCTTGGATCGAGGCGTTTATCCAGATGGTTTTCCATATAATGCATTTCACCATGCATCTCATTCTGAAGCCAGCTGGACAAGCGATCTTTTTCTTCGGCCAGAAATCCGGCTTCGGAAATACCACAATCCAGAAAACCCAGCTCACTTGCCTTGTCTTTTATTCGATTTGAACTATTTTCGACAGTCATTCTTGCCCGATGATTATTTATAAAATCAAAAATAGCTGATTTAATCTGGTTATAAGTGTTCAACCGTCCTGACTTCCAAAATTTACAGATAAATCCAACGATTAATTCAAAAAGGTAATAAACCTTATGAAAATCATGTAGTCAAAAGCCTAAGCATATTAAATAATACCTAATTTTACAACTGCCAAAAACTTAAATAATCTGAACAACCCATTCCGTGAAAAAACCTTTTCATTCAACCTGCATAAAAATATTTTTTGCTTCTTTCATTCTACTCCTTCTAAATTTTTCGACTTCCGCGCAAAAGATTCAGGAAAGAATTATTAGCGGAAAATTTCAAAAAACCAGTCTTCAGGAATTCTTTCATACCCTTGAAAAAGAATATGGTATCCATTTTTACTACCGGACCGACTGGGTCAAATCCTATGTAGTGAATGAGGAATTTAAAGAAATGCCCCTGATTCAGGTACTTAATTCGCTATTCGAACGGCAGCCAATCACGTTTAGTTTTTTCCAGAACAACTCGGTGGTTGTATTTCCCAAAGGGATTGACGGAAAAAATTCGGTCGATTCAGACAGTCCGCAAATATTAATCATAGGCAATCCGTTGAACGAAGGCCGCTATTCAACCGCTCAGATAAAAGGAAAAGTGACTGATGGGAAAAATAATGAGCCGCTTCCGGGAGTAATCATTTTTCATCCACAAACAGGAATCGGAACAACAACCAATTCAAGAGGAAATTATACACTCGATTTACCAACCGGCGATCATACACTTCAGATTTCATTTATGGGTTATGAAGCCCTGGGCCAGAAGATTAAACTGATTGAAAGCGGCAATGCCGATTTTGAGCTTTTTGAGCAAAGTCATAACCTGGAAGAGGTTACCATCCTGGGCGATAACTCCAAAGCATCGAAGGCCCAGATGAGTATGGTGAAAGTGAATTCCAGAATGATGAGGGAATTACCGGTGCTTATGGGAGAAGCCGATGTTATTAAAAGTATGGTCATGATGCCGGGCGTTCAAAGTGTGGGAGAAATGTCGTCCGGATTCAATGTGCGCGGAGGAAATACGGATCAGAACCTTGTGCTTATGGACGGTGCACCAGTATTCAATACATCGCATTTATTTGGGTTCTTCTCCATTATTAATCCTGACGCGGTGAAAGATGTGACTCTTTTCAAAGGTGGAGTTCCTGCTTCGTATGGAGAACGGGTCTCGTCGATTATGGAAATTGACCTTAAAGAAGGGAATACTGAAAATCTGAGAATAAACGGAGGAATCGGACTGATCAACAGCCGCTTAACGCTGGAAGGTCCATTTGTGAAGAAAAAGAAAAGCACTTTTCTGGTTGGAGGCCGAACTACATATTCTGACTGGATTATGCAACAATCCAGAAATACACAATTCATGAACAGTGTGGCTCATTTCTATGATGTGAATGGTACAGTCAATTTTTATCTTGGCGAAAACAACAACCTGAAACTGATGGGTTATTACAGCAACGATGTATTTAACCTGAATTCGAATTCGCTTTATACCTATGGAAATGCCATTGCTTCGGCGAACTGGAAAATGAATATTTCAAAAAAAGTAATTTCGAACCTGAACCTGTCATACAGCAAATACAATTTCAATCTTGACCAGAAAGACATCAGCGTTCCGGAGGATAATTATCACCTGGCCACCGGAGTCGAATATGGCAGTATGAAATATATTCTTTCCTGGCTTCCCAATGAGAAGCACCGGGTAAACACAGGCTTTCAGACCATTGGGTATAAATTATTCCCGGGAGAAATTACGCCGGCAACTGATCCATCGAATGTTCAGATTGAAAAAATTCCAAACGAACAAGCCCTTGAAATGGGTTTATTCGCCGATGATGACATCGACCTTTCTGCTTCAACAGCAATAAATGTAGGAATGCGGTATGCACGCTATATGAGCATGGGACCGACTACCGTTTTCAATTACGATCCTAAACAGACCATCAATTCCGGATCGCTGATCGACTCTACCGTTTTTAGTTCAGGACAGGTTTCGAAAATATACCAGGGACTCGAACCCCGGCTTTCGGTGAAATTTAACCTCACAAGTGGTGGTTCATTGCGGTTCAGCTACCAGCGGATTCATCAGTTCATGAACCAGATTTCGAACACTTCTGTCGTTTCGCCTGCCGACTTCTGGAAATCGTGCGATGTTCACATTCAGCCGCTAATTAGCGACCAATTTGCAGTCGGCTTGTTCAAGACTCCGCAGAAAGGCCTGTTCGAAACTTCGGTTGAAGTTTATTATAAGAATCTGCAAAACCTGCTGGAATATAAAAACGGCGCTGTTTTGGTAATGAATCATCACATTGAGTCAGATCTTATCAATGCCAATGGATACGCCTATGGTCTGGAATTGTATGTCAGGAAAAATGCCGGAAGACTTAATGGATGGGTCAGTTATACTTATTCGCGCACCATGCGTAAAACCGATAACAGTTTTCCGGATGATGTGATCAACAGCAAAAAATATTACCCTTCTGTTTACGACAGACCTCATGATTTAACGACCGTTCTGAACTACCAGATTAGCCGTCGCTGGCGGTTTTCAGGAAATTTCGTACTCATGTCGGGACGACCTATTACGCTACCTGAACAGAAATACATCTTTGATAACAAGCAGGTCGTTTTATTCTCAGACCGGAACAAATACCGGATGCCACTTTACCACCGGATGGATGTTAGTATCACCATTGACGAAAATCTGCGTAAAAAACGGATGTGGAAAGGCAGCTGGACATTCTCGGTTTATAACCTGTACGGACGCCAAAATCCATATTCGGTCTTTTACCGGAAAGAGCCTTCAATCCAGCACAGCGACATGATTCCGTATGCCATTTATAAGCTTTCACTCATAGGAGTTCCTGTACCATCGATTACTTACAATTTTAAATTCTGATGCGAAAAGGTGCATTCTATATGTGGATTTTTCTATTGCTTTTTGTTTCGTGCGAAGAGTTTTATAAACCTGTTCTGGAAGAGGTACCAGGCACTATGGTTGTAGAATCGCATTTGACGAACAACCCAAGTCAGAATTTTGTACGGCTTTCGCTGACCCGAAACTTTTACAGCACCGATGCAGTGGTTTGGGTTACCGGTGCCCGGGTTGATCTGATTGAAACAGGCGGACCGACAACGAGAGCAAAGGAAAATGGCCCGGGATATTATACATTTCCTATTCTTCCGGTTACAGGTTGGAGGTATAAACTTCGTGTTTCTTATCAAAGAGATGTCTATGAATCAGACGTTGTGGTAATGCCTCCGATCCCTACGATCGACTCGCTTTATACCCAAAACAAAATCCAGATTGAATATAAGGTAGATGCATTTGGTATTCCTCAAAAAATTGAAACTCCCGGCCGGGAAATTTGTATTGATGCTCCCATAACGCCTAAATTGAAGTATTATCGTTTTAGCTCACGGAAAGTTCTGCAATGGATTTATTATCCACCTCCAATGGCACCACCCTGGTTTGGTTGGAAAAATGTTTCTGAAGATGGGGTCTTCAACCTTGCCGGGCCGAAAGATTACAGCATTTCCGACAAAATACAAGTTCATCCACTTTTTTCACTGGCATACAACGGCCGGCAATATCTCGATTCAGCTTCCATGCTTCCGTCAGGTTGGATTGCGATTATTGACCAATATGGAATTACAAAGGAATCCTACGATTTTCACGAGAAACTGAACCGGCAATTTAATGCTGAAGGAAGTTTATTCGATCCGATACTAACACAGGTCTTTGGAAATATGCATTGCTTAAATGATACCTCGAAGATCATTTTGGGCTATTTTGATTTGAATTCATACAGGCAATCAAGGTATTTTCTGGATATTGGAATAAATGATAAAAGTCCAGGTGTTGTGAGGAAATTAGACCAGTATCACTTCATTCCTGCCGATGGTTATCTGGATGGAGAATATCCTGTATTTTGGGAACGTAATTAGTAATGATGAAGAACTATTTATTCATATCCGTTGGGCTGTTTGCACTGTTATTTCTCTTCCATTCATGTGAAGAGATTTACACTCCTGCAATAGATGAAACGACTCATTTACTGGTTATTGATTCACATATGACCAACGATCCGAATCAGAATTATGTCAGGATTTCGAAAACCAGAAGTTTTTACAGCAGCGAGGCTGTGGATTGGATAAGCGGTGCCCGGGTTGATCTGCTTGAAATAGGCGGAAACACAATCAGGGCAACAGAAAATGGGTCAGGATATTATTCATTTTCAATAGTTCCTGTCACCGCAAAAAAGTATATACTTCGGATTTCATATCTGAAAGATGTTTATGAATCAGAAACAGTTGTTATGCCTCCTCCTCCTGAGATCGACTCACTTTATGCCAACCATAAAACAGAGAAGAACTACCGGACTGATTCCTATGGAGTTCCATTGCTGACAGAAAGTGCCGGGCGCGAAATATGCATCAATTCGGCCATCAAACCTGCCCTGGAATATTATCGCTTTTACTGGAGAGCAATTCTTGAATGGCAATATAATCCTCCTGCCGTATTCGGACCTCCGCCACCTTCGTGGTACGGTTGGCTTTCGAGATATGGAAATGGCGAATTTAATATTGCCGGCCCCAAGCAATATAGCCTTTCGGATCAGGTGAAAAATCATCCAATCGTTTTTCTGAATTACGATGAAAGAGTTTACCTCGATTCGGCCACTCAAATGGCTATTGGCTGGATTGTGATTATTGACCAGTATGGAATAACAAAAAGTTCTTTCGATTATCACACCAAACTGAACAAGCAGTTTGCAGCAGATGGAAGTCTGTTTGATCCATTACTTAACCAGGTATTTGGGAACATTCATTGCAAAAATGACCCATCGAAAATCGTTTTGGGCTTTTTTGATTTGAATTCATACCGACAGCACAGGTATTGGATGAATTTTGGAATCGACGAAAAAAGCTCAGTAATCATACATCAAATTAATAGCTATCCGGAAATTGCTGATAATGGATATCAGATTGGTTCCTATCCGGCATTTTGGAAAACAAATTACTAATAATGAAGAACTATTTTTTCATATTCATTGGGCTGATTGCACTGACATTTCTCTTCCATTCGTGTGAAGAGATTTATACTCCTGCAATCGACAGAATGAAGCAGCTCATGGTTGTTGATTCGCATATTACCAACGATCCGAAACAAAACTATGTCACGGTTTTTAAAACCAGAAACTTCTACAGCACCAGTGCGGTAGAGTGGATAAGTGGCGCCCTCGTTGAACTTGTTCAGGATAATTTTAAGGTAGTGAAAGCGATTGAAGGTACTCCCGGACACTATGCATTCCCTTCCACTCCGGTTCCCGGCGGAAATTATAAGCTTCGCATCACATATATGAATGAGGTCTTTGAATCAGACTATGTAATTATGCCACCGATTCCCTCAATCGATTCACTTTATACCACATTTGCCATTGAGAAATCAGTCAGGACAAATGGTTATGGTGTTCCTGAGGTATTTGAAAAGAAGGTAAGGAAAGTATCCATTGATATTCCGCTTACAACTGAACTGAAATATTACCGGCTCAACTACCGCGCAGTCATTCAGTGGAAATATACGCCTCCTCCGTTTTACGATTCGGTTCCAAACATTATCTACGCTTTAAATACCAAAAAGGCATTTCTTGAAGCTGCAACTCCTCCCCCAACTGCTGATGACACTTCAATACATATTTTATATGGTTGGATTTCACATTACAACAAGGACTTTTTTGATCTTGCCGGGCCAAAAGAATTTAGCTTGTCCGACAAGATTCTTAATCATCATCTGGTTTCTCTGGCATACAAGAGTCAGGAATACCTCGACTCAGCTACACAGGACTCCCATAACTGGATTATCATTCTCGACCAGTATGGCATTTCAAAAGATTCGTATGATTTTCATGCCAAGCTAAACCAGCAGTTTTCGGCTGAAGGGAGTTTATTCGATCCGGTGCTGACACAAGTGTACGGAAACATGCATTGTTTAAAAGACCCGTCAAGAATCATTCTGGGATATTTTGATCTGAATTCATACAAACAATACCGGTACTACCTGAATTTAGGGACCGGCACAGAAAGTACAGTTGTACTTCGCCAGTTAGACAAATATTACGAAATACCTGACAGGGGGTACACGAAAGATAGTCCTCCATTTTTCTGGGAAACCAATTACAAATAGATGAAGAAAATTACATTTATATTCATGCTTCTATCCGTCATCACGACGATTATGAAGGCTCAGGAAAAGTCTTCATTCGGATTTTATACCGACCGTGATGTTTACGTGAGCGGAGAAACTTTGCTTGCCAAGGTTTATACTCCTGAAATTAATAATTCCACCATGGTTTACATGGATTTAGTCGGTCCGTTTGGTAAACGAATTTTGGGAGCCTCTCTTGAAATCAGAAACAATCAGGCCGATGGATACCTTCAATTGCCCGATTCTCTTAGTTCCGGCACTTATCAGCTGAGGGCTTATGAGAAAAACACGGTAGGGAAAGTTAAAATAATCCGGGAAATCTGGATTTCGAACCGTTTCGACGGGTTGGAGAAAACCAATCAAATAAAAAGGGCGGCAGTTGCTGAAATTAAGCCAGATAAAAAAACAACAGAAATCAGTATTGCAGAAATCCAGCCGGAATATCCGGTGAGGAGTTCAATCAATGCAAGTATCCGCATCGGCGAATCCTTGATGAAAGAAATTGATGGGAATCTGCTTGTATCTATTTCGCAAACCGAGCCAAATTTTACATCTGCAACTTTTCAGGTTCAATCCGATCAGATTAATGAAGGAAAGAATCAGGATAAAGGCATGGTTCTCTCAGGCTTAGTTACCGATAAAAAAACATTGCTTCCGGCTGACAGCATAACGGTTTACCTGACCATACCCGATTCAATTCCCGGATTTCAATACTATGTAACAAGAAAAGACGGCAGGTTCTATTTTCTGATTGAAAACTACTATGGTTCGGTACAGGCAGTTGTTCAATGTTTTGGTAATACTGAGGTACAACGGCTGAAAATAAAGATGGACGAACTTTTCGACGGTACAGGAACGCTTTCAAATTTCACCAAACAGCCGGTTTCCGAAGAATTTAAAACCAATATCAAACGAAATATCGACGCAGTTACTCTACAGAAAATTTTTGCTCAGGAAAAGCTCAGATTTTCAGCGGCACCATTAAAAAAGCGGGCACCCTATCCATATTACGGAAAGCCGAATCAGATTATTGATCCTCAGCTGTTTATCGATCTTCCAAATTTTAATGAAATCTCAAAAGAATTGCTGCCGGGGGTGAAATTCAGAAATTATAACAATGAGCCTTCACTTCAGGTACTCAATGCACCCAATCGTATTTTCTTCAGCGAAAAGCCTTTGATATTGATGGATGGAATTCCGATTCGTGATTTGAACGTCATCAAAGGAATGGGAACTGCCGACATCGACCGGGTTGATATTTGCCAGAGTGAACGATTCTATGGCGACCTCCGTTTCGCGGGAGTAGTGGCCATTTATACTACCAAAGCTGATTATTCCAACCTTCCCGAATCGGATCAATTGATCCGGCTAAAACTTGAAACCATTCAAACTCCAGCCACATTGACTGAACCACAAATTACGGAAGCAAATATTCCGGATTTACGGCAGCTTATTTACTGGAATCCTTCGACCGAGCCACAGGCAATGCTTTCAGTAAAATGCAAAACATCTACTGTTTTAGGGCAATACCGTCTGGTTGTAAGAGGAAGATTAAAAGACGGAACACTATTTTTTAAAGATAAACCATTTGAGGTAAAATAATATGACCACCAGAATAATACAAAAAATGCTTCTTTTTCTGACTTTCAGTTTCGCACAAACTGTCAGCGCCCAGGAATCACAGGATGTGAAGTGGGATGGTGAGAAAATAAAAGGAGTCCGTTTTCTTCCCTATGCTGCGTACCAGGGATTTCCCTATCTTAACAATTCCTGGCAGATTGGAAAAATTGACTTCGCCAGCGGTGAAAGTGTCGATGGTTTAAACCTTCGGTATAGCACGTTCAAAGACGAAATAATTTACTACAACACTACCATTTCGGCACAGATTGTAATCGACAAAGCCAGCCTGGCAGGATTTTCACTCCAAGATGGACCCGGAAAAACCCGGATCTTCAGGAAACAATTTTTTGATGGATATATGAAGGGCGAACGCTATTTTGAGGTACTTTCATCCGGCGAACCTAATTTGCTGGTATATCGCAAAGTCAGCCTTCAAACAACCTCTGCCTACAAAGACCAGCGAGGGGTTCTGACTAATCTTGAATACGCCAACGATTATCAATTCTATTTCTATTCGCCTGAAAAAGGGTACACATCGGTCAAACCAAATTGGCTAAGTTTGATGGCAAGATTTAATAAAACCGATCAAAAACCGATCAAAAAATTGCTGCGGAAAAATAAAATCAGAATTTCCAATGAAGAAAGTTTTGTTCGGGCATGGAAAGTAATTGAAAAAGAAGGTTTTAAAATCATTCCATAAAAATCATTCCCCAAATCCTGATTTTCTGAATTCGTTTGGTTAAATTTAATGATTGCATCAAAGCAATAGTATTCGGGTCATATTAAATTTAACCAACCGAATGAAAGAAGAGTTTTTACAGTTTATCTGGGAACATGGCTTGTTCAACCGGAACAACCTGAAAACGACCGATGGGAAAATTATTGAAATAATCACCACCGGCCAGCCAAACTTCGATTCCGGTCCTGATTTTTTTAACGCTAAAATCCGGATCGGCGAAACGATCTGGGCAGGGAACATCGAAATCCATCAAAAATCGTCGCACTGGTATCGCCATCGCCACAATACGGATGCAGCATACGACAATGTGATTCTCCATGTGGTAGAACTGAATGACAGTCCGGTTTTGATTAAAAGTCAGGCATTGCCAACTCTGGAAATTCGCTATCCGGCAGAAATTCTTGAAAATTACGAACTACTTTTAAAGTCTCAGCGCTGGATTGCCTGTGAAGAAAGGCTTCCGGAAGTAGATCCGTTTATCCTGAGGTTCTGGTTCAGTTCGCTGATGATCGAACGGCTGGAGGCGAAAACCAGTGACATTCTGGTTATTTTGGAACAAAATAAAAACAACTGGAACGATACATTTTACCAGCTATTGGCCCGCAATTTCGGAATGAAAACCAATGCACTTCCCTTCGAATTACTTGCCAAATCGCTGCCTCTGCAACTGCTTTCGAAGCACAAAAACGATTTGTTTCAAATCGAAGCTTTGTTGTTTGGACAATCGGGACTCCTGAATGAAACATTACTGGGTGACGATTATTTTCTTGCGCTCCGGAAAGAATACTCCTACCTCTACAAAAAGTATGGTTTATCGGGAATCGGATCGCATCTCTGGAAATTCATGCGGCTTCGTCCGATCAATTTCCCAACCATACGGATTGCGCAGCTGGCCATGCTGATTCATCATTCCTCTGCCTTGTTTTCAAGAATTTTGGAGACCGAAAATCTGGAGGACCTGCGGAAACTATTCGATGTCTCAGCTTCCGGATACTGGAATACCCACTACAATTTCAACAAAATTTCGAAAGACGATCATCAAAAAAAGCTTGGAGAAACAGCATTCAACAATCTGTTGATCAACACAATCGTTCCAATGCTTTTTGTTTATGGCGACCAGCATTTGGATGAAGCAATGAAAGACCGGGCCTTGCTTTTGCTCGAAAAGCTGGCTCCGGAATCCAATCAAATTATCCGGAAATGGAACGAACTGGGAGTCGATAGCCAGTCGGCGTTCGAGACCCAGGCTTTACTTCAGTTAAAGAACAGGTATTGCGAACCTAAAAAATGTTTAAATTGCCAGTTGGGAGCGAAGATCATCACATCAGTCAATCAAGCCAAAAATGAGCCAGCCGTACAATAAGTTTCAGGAAGTATCGCAAAAAACGGTTCGCACCGCGATTGTGCTGCTTGTATTGCTTGTATCATCAGGCACTACCTTCTATTGGGGCTACGAACAATATCCGCTGATCGACGCTTTCTTCATGACCATTTTCACCATTTCCACCGTCGGTTTTGGAGTGATCCACCCGCTATCAGATGCTGGAAAGCTTTTTACTTCAGGGCTGATCATGTTCAGTTTGGGAAGTTTGGCGTGGGTTGGATCTAATCTGGCCCGTTTTGTTTTCGACGGAGAATTAAAAAATTACTTAAAAACATACCGAGTGGACAAAAAAATCATGAAACTGAAAGACCATACCATCATCGTTGGTTATGGCCGGAACGGAGAACAGGCAGCCATGGAGTTGCAGGCATCCGGTGTTGATTTTGTAGTGATTGACAAACGCGAAAATGTACTGAGCCGCATCCGTGAAAATGAAAATCTTTTGTACATCCAGGGTGATGCCACACACGAAGAGGTTCTTTTCCAGGCTCGCATTGAACATGCCAAGGCATTGATAGCCACCACGCCCAACGACGCGGATAATGTTTTTGTGGTGCTGACAGCCCGAAGCATTAATCCTGCACTGAGAATCATCAGCCGGGCATCGGAAATGGGATCGGTCACCAAACTTCGCCGAGCCGGTGCCACGAATGTAATCATGCCTGAACGAATTGGCGGACAACGCATGGCCAAATTAGTTACCCAACCCGATGTGGTTGAATTCGTGGAATATATTCTTTTACAGCAAAGTAAAGATGTGAGTCTCGAAGAAATTTCGTGTGCCCGAATGGCCACTTATTTCGTAAATAAACCACTTAAAGCTTTGTATGAGAAGAATAAATCGGGAATCAACATTGTCGGACTTAAAATCAGCGGTGTGAAATATGTGTTCAATCCCTCTCCTGAACTGACGCTCAGCCGTGGCGACCAGCTTTTTGTGCTGGGTTCGCCCTCACAAATCAGCGAGTTCAGAAATATACTGGAGAATCAGAAATAGAAAACAAGGAAAAAGTCAATAGAAAAAAGGAAAGCGGTAAGACAAAGCTGCTGTGAAAAGGGACAGGTGATTTGGTCATTCGCAAACGCAATAATTATCCATGAAACAAAAACCAGTTCTAATTTGTCTGCTATTTTGCGTTTCTATTTCAAATCTTTTTGGACAAAAGATTAGTGAAACCAACTTGACATTTGGAATCATCAAAACATTATCTCCGGTGCAGCCAAACTACTGGAACGATAGCCCTTTACCAAGATATTTTACATTCAATGTAACTGAAAGCTGGTACGGAAACGATCATTGGCTCTCGTTGAGAAAGGAACTTGGACTTAATTTGCAATATTCGCCAATTCACCTTGGAGGCGGTGGACTTGCAGCACAGGGATATTACTCTGGCAACGTTTTGAGTCTCATTCCAGAAGTTGCACTGCTGGCTCGTTTCAAAATTAACAGCACCCTTGCATTCAGCATTGGACCAATAGCACAAATCCTTGCAATTGGCAACACCAATGTGACCTACTCATATTCTACTATGTTCACCAATCCACCCAGTTCGGGACTCATCATTAATTCTGGCTTAAACAGGGACTATTTTAATCAGCCGAGTTATGGAATGAAAGCAAGACTTTTTGAATCTGCTCTCACTGAAAATGCAATTATCGGACTAAATATTAGTTATTTATGGACGAAGCAAGAATCTTCCAATTTCTATGCTTCGAACTACACCCTGATTGCGCTATTTATCGGGTTTAAGAAAGAGAAGAAAAAATGATTTGGTTTTCAATATTATTTGATCATCTTTTTTTCGTCATCGGGCGCTTTCCCCAGAAAATTTTCTGTTGAGATGATACTCCTTCCCAATTCCTTTTCGGTTTCGCGCCGTGCATTACCGGCAACTCTGCCGCCACGTTTGGCAACTTGTTTGTTTTTGGGAAAAGTTTCCGGTTTTTCTTTCTGCGAAATCTCGGTGGTAACTTTCTCTCCCAACATGGTGAAAATTAGCTCAAGGTCGGTCATATGGTCGCGCAGATTTGAACTCTTTTTAACCAAATCTTTCACCTCTTTATATTCCGATGGCGTTAAACCAAAGGTAGCTTTTGATATTTCAGCAGTGAGAATGGCAAAATCATGATCGTTGTTGATTCCCCGCTCTTTCCACTCATCAGTAAGGTTTTGCCGAATGGCAATTCCCCTCAGACGCTTGTCAATCCAGTCTTTTGAATAGCCTTTTTGCTCATAAAGCACTTTCATCCGTTCCTGTGCAAGTTCCGGATTTTCAATTTCCTGAACCCTTTCATATCCAACTTTAGCAAGCCATTGCTTGAATGGTTCAGCTTTTGGCGAGGGAATGGATTGAATGATCCGGAAGAGCTGCTCCGCATTACCGGCAAGGGTTTTTCTTTTTTTTCCGGTTTGAGTTTGCATTTCTACCTGGGGACAATTTGTCCCCAGGTAGCTGTTTAGACTTTCATCCCGTTTCCTGATTTTTTTTAGATAGTCGGTTGGATTTACCGAATCGGTTAAAACCGCAATAATATCTATCACCGAAAAATACCATTGTTGTTCGGCTTCATCCCAAAAGGTTCTTACCTTTTTGTTCTCAAAGAGTTTGACTGGGCTCATGATTGTGAGTTAATCGTTTGCTGATTCCTAAATTTAAGACATTTATTCTTTCAATAAAGGTTATCATTAAGTTTTTTATCAACTTTCCCTCAAACAATATTAATTCATCAAACAACAATTACCTGAATTAGACCATATCAGAAAATAATCCCCTACTCTCTTGAATTTCAAAGATATTTGATTATTTTTGCCACGCTTTAAAAAATTAATTTTAAGCGGTTGTTATCGAAAGCGTTGCTGCTGCTTAAATATTGTACAACAATTTAAAAAACAATTCATGTTATCATCTGAAAAGAAAATCGAATTTTTTGAGAAATACGGCCAGTCGGCTGTAAACACAGGGTCATCAGAAGCTCAGGTTGCCATGTTTTCATTCCGCATCAGCGCACTGACCGACCACTTGAAATTAAACAAAAAAGATTTCAGCACCCAACGTGCTTTGATCACCTTAGTAGGTAAACGTAGAAGTCTTCTGGATTATCTGAAGAAAAAAGACATCAACCGTTACCGTGCAATTATTAAAGACCTTAATTTACGTCGATAATTTATCACTGAAAAGGCAATATTTTATTGCCTTTTCTTATTTTTATACGCTTTTATAAACTTGTCGGTACCAGGTTTTTAAAAGCAGATTTCATCCCGAGTACTCGGGATAAACAAATGCCCCACCACGCCCATTTGTAGTACCTTTTAGAAATTTTATTTATTTGAAAAAATTATGAATCAAGCGATTATTAAAACAATTGACCTTGGCGATGGCCGCACCATTACCATTGAAACGGGCCGGCTGGCAAAACAGGCCGACGGTGCGGTGGTTGTAAAAATGGGTGATACGATGTTACTGGCAACCGTTGTTGCCGCAGTTGATGCCAAAGAAGATGTGGACTTTATGCCACTTTCGGTTGACTACCGCGAAAAATTCGCTGCTGCCGGTCGTTTCCCGGGCGGATTTATGAAACGTGAGGCACGCCCTTCGGACGATGAAGTCCTGATCGGCCGTCTGGTTGACCGTGCTTTGCGTCCGCTATTTCCAGCCGATTTTCACGCTGAAACAGCGATGATGATCTCGCTGATTTCATCTGATTCAGAAGTTATGGCCGATTCATTAGCCGGACTTGCTGCATCTGCTGCAATTGCCGTTTCGGATGTGCCTTTCGAAACTCCTATTTCTGAAGTTCGTGTGGCTCGTGTCGACGGAAAGTTTATTGTGAACCCAACCTTTTCGCAGCTCAAAAAGGCTGATCTCGATATCATGGTTGCTGCAACATTCGACAACATCATGATGGTTGAAGGCGAGATGGACGAGGTTTCGGAAGAAGATATGCTCGAGGCCATCAAAATTGCTCACGAAGCCATTAAAATCCAGTGCAAAGCTCAGGAAGAACTGGCTGCTCTGGTTGGAAAAACCAAACGCACGTATTGTCACGAAATTAATGATGCCGATCTGAAAGCCAAAGTTTTCAAAGATCTTTATCCTGCCTGTTATGCACTGGCAACCCAACGCCTCAACGATAAAGCATTGCGCATCGAAGGTTTTCATGCCATTGTGGATGAGTATATTTCAGGATACAAAACTGCCAACGCTGAAAATACCGAAATCGACCTCGGAACTCACGTTAAACTGATTAAAAAATATTACCACGATGTGGAGAAAGAAGCCATGCGCCGCATGATTCTTGACGAAGGTGTCCGTTTGGACGGTCGTACCACGACTCAAATCCGCCCAATCTGGGGAGAGGTTAATTACCTTCCGGGATCACACGGATCAGCCATTTTTACACGTGGCGAAACACAGTCGCTTTCTTCCATCACTTTGGGAACAAAGATGGACGAAAAGAAAATCGACAGCGTAACTTATCAGGGTGTCGAAAAATTCCTGTTGCACTACAACTTTCCACCATTTTCGGTCGGTGAAGCCAAAGTGCCACGTGGTGTTGGTCGCCGCGAAATCGGTCACGGAAACCTTGCTTTACGTGCATTGAAAAAAATGATTCCGGATGAATTTCCTTATGTAGTTAGAATTGTATCAGATATTCTGGAATCAAACGGATCATCGTCGATGGCCACCGTTTGTGCCGGAACCATGTGTATGCTCGATGCCGGTGTGAAGATGAAACGTCCGGTTTCAGGAATCGCAATGGGACTGATTACCGATCCTGCAAACAATAAATTCGCAGTTCTTTCAGATATTCTGGGTGACGAAGATCACCTCGGCGACATGGACTTCAAGGTAACCGGTACTTCAAAAGGTATCACAGCTACCCAGATGGACATCAAAGTTGGTGGACTTTCATATGAAATTCTTTCTCAAGCATTGCTTCAGGCCAAACAAGGCCGCGAACACATCCTGGGCGAAATCCTGAAAGTAATTTCAGAACCACGCGAAGATTACAAACCAAACGTTCCACGTGTGGTAATCATTCAGGTTCCTAAGGAATTCATCGGACCAATCATTGGCCCAGGCGGAAAGAACATTCAGAAACTTCAGGAAGAAACCAAAACGGTTATTTCGATTGAAGAACGCGACGATATTGGTTATGTACAGATTTCGAGCGTGAACAAAGAATCGTTGGAAGCTGCTGTTGCCCGCCTCAAAATGATTGTAGCTATTCCTGAAAAAGGCGAAATCTACAAAGGAAAAGTAAAATCAATCACTTCTTTCGGCGCATTTATTGAAATTATGCCGGGAAAAGAAGGCCTGCTCCATATTTCTGAAATTAGCTGGAACCGTTTGCAAACGGTTGAGGAAGAACTTCAGGAAGGTCAGGAAATTGAAGTTAAACTGCTCGATATGGACCGCGATGGAAAAATGAAATTATCCCGTCGTGTGTTGCTTCCAAAACCGGAAGGAATGCCAGATCGCCCGGAACGCAGCAATGATGATCGTCCTCCACGTCGTGATGACAACCGTGGTGGTGGTGACCGTCGTGGCGGAGGAGATCACCGTGGCGGAGACCGTCGCGATAACCGTGGTGGCGGAGACCGCAGATAATCAAACTGCAAAATACGAACTACTCAATCCCGAGATAACTAAAAATGCCCGCAAGTCGGGCATTTTTTATTGGGATCAATCATCATTTCCGAAGTAAAACCATTTAATGCCTTCCCTGTATAGGTTTGTGCGTTATTATCCTCATTCGGTAAAACGACCGATACACAAATACCAAAGCTATCACGAAAAATACGCCTCCAACATAAGGAGCTATCGCACGAAAATCTTCATCAATGGCGATCTCCATAGCCAAAAGTCCGAATAAGGTGGTGAATTTAATAATTGGATTTAAGGCAACCGACGAAGTATCTTTAAACGGATCGCCGACGGTATCGCCAACTACGGTTGCATCATGCAAAGGGGTGCCCTTTTCTTTCAGGTCAACTTCGCATACTTTTTTTGTATTGTCCCAGCATCCACCCGCATTGGCCATAAAAATTGCCTGAAACAATCCAAATACAGCTAAAGAAATGAGATAGCTGACAAAGAAAGACACAGACATGTTCCCTGCAGCACTGCCACTTTGTGCACCGCTTGAAGGAGCCGAGAAGAAGGCAAACGCAAGTGCAAAGGAGAAAATGGCTATAAAAATATTGATCATTCCGGCATGTGCATAATTGGTACAAATCCGCACCACTTCTTTCGATGTGGCAACCGAAGCTTTCGCATCAGCATCAGGATCAAGATTGATGTTGTCTTTAATATACTGCACCGCACGGTAAGCTCCTGCTGTAACTGCCTGAATGGATGCCCCGGTAAACCAATACACAACACTTCCTCCGGCAAGAAATCCCATGATGGTGTATGGATTCAGCAGGCTGAGAATGAGTTCAGGCTGCACTCCTATTTTCTTCTGTATAATCAGAATAAGAGAAAATATCATGGTTGAAGCACCGACTACTGCTGTTCCGATCAAAACAGGTTTTGCCGTAGCTTTAAATGTATTTCCGGCGCCATCATTGGCTTCCAGATAATGCTTGGCCTTTGCAAAATCAGGTTTAAAACCATATTCAGCTTCAATATCCCGTTCAATATTTGGAATTTTTTCGATCAGCGAAAGCTCATAAATGGATTGTGCATTGTCGGTAACCGGGCCGTAACTGTCAACGGCAATGGTGACAGGTCCCATACCCAGGAAGCCAAAAGCGACAAGTCCAAAAGCAAATATGGAAGGATAAACCATGAGGTTTGGAGGAATGTAACCACTGGCTATGTATGAGATGAACATCAATATCGCAAAGATCAATCCAAGCCAGAACGCGCTGAAATTTCCGGCAACCAATCCGGAAAGGATATTCAACGATGCCCCGCCTTCGCGCGAAGCGGCAACTGTTTCTGAAACATGAATCGATTTGGGGCTCGTAAATACTTTGGTAATTTCAGGAATAAGTGCTGCGCCAAAAGTGCCACAACTAATTATTGTTGAGAGTGTAATCCAGAGGGAACCTGGAAGGTCGCCAATCAGGTAGTAACTGGTAATAAAAGTGACTACAATAGAAATCAGAGAAGTAAGCCAAACGAGCATGGTTAAAGGTTCTTCAAAGTCGATATCTTCTTTTTCTTCGTGGAAAAGTTTGGTAAACTGCTTGTTGAGATGAAATGCCCCAATAGAAGTAACAACCATGAGTATGCGCATGGAGAATATCCAGGTCAGGAAAGTACTTTGGAACATGAGTTTCTCGCTCTCCGGCATACTTTGGCCAATTGCCAGGACGATAAAACTAATCAGTGCAACTCCGGTTACCCCGTAGGTTTCGAAACCATCGGCAGTCGGACCAACGCTATCTCCGGCATTGTCTCCGGCACAATCCGCAATTACACCCGGATTTCTTGGGTCATCTTCCTGAATTTTGAAATAGATTTTCATTAAATCGCTGCCGATGTCAGCTATTTTGGTGAAAATTCCTCCGGCTATTCGCAGAGCACTGGCACCAAGTGATTCACCAATGGCAAAACCAATAAATGCAGC
>CAIPKZ010000258.1 GCA_903865775.1 uncultured Prolixibacteraceae bacterium
AGAAAGAGTAAAAATAGCCTACCCTCAGGAATTTGCCAAAGAAGCGGAATTGCTGAAAAAATATTTATTTTCTGATTTTGGAATGAAGGTTGAGACAACCGAAAATGAAAATGATGCAGATATTTTATTGCTTTTAAAAGCTGAAGTAAAATCCGAAAATTCCGATGGATATAAGCTTGAAGTTGGGAAGAAGAATATTGCTATTACTTCTGACTCCAATTCGGGAATCTTCTATGGCATTCAGACTTTGCGCCAGATCATACAAAAAAGGGAAAGTGAATTTATCGTTCAACAGGGTATTATTACGGATTTTCCTTCATTTTCATGGCGCTCATTTCTGCTCGACGAAGGACGTCACTTTAAAGGAAAACAAGTGGTGAAACAACTTCTTGACGAAATGGCACTGCTGAAGATGAATGTTTTTCACTGGCACTTAACCGATGATCAAGGCTGGCGCATCGAAATCAAGAAATACCCCAAACTAACAGATGTTGGTTCAACTCGCGATTCTACCGAAATTAATCACTTCAATAGTAATGTTTTTGATGGTAAACCGCATAGTGGCTATTATACCCAGGACGAGATCAAGGAGATTGTGACCTATGCAGCTGACCGGCACATCCAGATCGTTCCTGAAATCGAAATGCCGGGGCATTCGAGTGCCGCAATTGCCGCCTATCCATGGCTGGGAACTACCGGAAAACAAATTAAAGTTCCCTGTAAATTCGGCGTTCAATACGATATTTATAATGTGACTGATCCCATGGTAATTGGTTTCTTTAACGATGTAATCGATGAGGTTATTGCTCTTTTTCCTTCCCCGGTGATCCATATCGGTGGAGATGAAGTCAGATATGATCAGTGGAATGCATCAAATCAGGTAAAATCGTTCATGGCGAAAAATAGTCTTAAAACGCCGGCCGAATTGCAAGTGTTTTTCACTAACAATATTTCGGGGATGTTACAGGCAAAAAACAAAAGGATGATGGGCTGGAATGATATCACCGGAGATAAATTGCATGAATATCAATCGGAGGCTGATACAAAAGATGTAAGTCAGAAACTGGCTGATGGTACAATTGTTCAATTCTGGAAGGGTGATTCAACCTTAATGCTCAATACAATCAAAAAAGGATATGAAATAGTAAACTCATACCACGAGTACACCTATCTCGATTATGATTATAAAAGAATCCCATTGTCAAAAGCCTATTCGTTCAGTCCAATTCCGAAAGGTCTGCCTAAAGAGATGGAAGCTAAAGTATTGGGTATGGGATGCCAGATGTGGGGTGAATTTATTCCAACTACCGAAAGCATGAATTTAAAGGTATATCCTCGTATAGCTGCCTATGCTGAATGTGGCTGGACTTCACCTGAAAAGAAAAATTTCGAACGTTTTCAGAAATCATTACTCTATTTTCTGAATCGATGGAAAGCAGAAGGAATTATTTATGGTCCGGTAAATTAAACGACAAATTATCCGGAGATGTTTTTGTAGAAACATTTGTTTAGCATGGGTATACCATTCTTCTGGTAAAGAATGTACCTCCATTGCCATTTTGCAATTAGCACTTATTGACAAGGTATCTTTATTTTGAATGTTACCATATATATCTATTTTGGTCTAATATCCATTTTACAAAAACCATAAATTATCTTTTCCGAAGTCTGGAATTTCGTTGCTTTCGAAGTGGGAAACATTTCGGCAACCATTTCATAAGCGGGGATTCCCTGGTTCAACCCAGGTGTACACACATTGAAATACCGGCAGTTACGAGCGATCGAAACTGCTTTTATATTCCTGCTGTTATTCTCTGCTGAGAGAGCAATGTCAAAGAATTTCAGGCATGAAAAAGCTCAACATAAATTAATGTGTTGAGCTTTTTAGCCTTAAAACGCATTCCGATTTGTTAAAAGGAAAGAGTTGCTATCTATTTGACAATCTTCATTTCATTGAGTAAATAGCCTGCCCCTCCAAATTTGTCCATGATAAAGAGCGTATAGCGAATGTCAACACTAATACAACGCTGAAGTAGTGGTTCAAAAATGATGTCGCCGCTCATGGATTCCCAGTTACCGTCGAAAGCTGTTCCGATCAATTCTCCCTTGGCATTCATTACCGGACTTCCTGAATTACCGCCGGTAATATCATTGTTGGTGAGGAAGGCAACTGGCATCCGGCCATCTTTCAAAGCATACTGTCCGAAATCTTTGGAATTATACAGTTCTTTAAGCTTATCGGGAACAACAAATTCCCAGTTTTTTGGATCTTCTTTTTGCATGACTCCATCCAGGGTAGTAACATAGTCGAAGATCACACCATCTTTCGGGGAGTAATTCATTACTTTGCCGTATGTCAGGCGCATCGTGAAGTTCGCATCCGGGTACATTGCTTGTCCGGCTTTCATCTCCAACATTCCGGCAATATACTGTTTTTGTCCTTGTGCATACTTGGTGCGGTGTTGTTCGATATCCTTGTTATATTTCTTCACGGCATCAGAGATATTCTTTCCTGCTCCGAAGGCAATATCTTTTTCCATCTCCTTTTTGTCGCCTGCAAGAGCAGCATTGAGTTTTTCTTCGGAAACAAATACCGATTGGCTAAACATGGCATCCACATAGGCATCTATTTTCCCTTGGTATTCAGCATCGATTGTTTTATAGAAATCCGGAAGATCGGCTGCAGGAACTTTTTCTTTGAAAAGTGAAATCATGGCTTTTGCAACTTTTTTATCGGTTGGAGCATTGTAATCCTTGTAAAAATCAGGAGCGCTTACAGAGAATGTTGGTCTGGCATTTCTTGCATCCTTTGGATCTGCTTCCGGCTTTGGGGCATAACGCATTGCCGCCGAAGTCAGTTCAATTGAATTCAGCGCTTCCATATAATATCTCAGGGTATATTGAAGTTTTGCCCTTCCATCAATGGCCGATTTCACATCAGCCAATGCCTTGCCATATTTTTCAACCCTTGCCGGATCTGCTGAAACCCAATCGGTGAAGGTTTTTTCATCGGCAGCTCTCCGGTCGTATACTTTTAGCTTTGCAAAGGTCTCATTCATGCCGATCGACTTTTTCCAGGAATTGGATGAGCCTGCGTATTTACTGGCATACATCAGCCTGATTTTGGGATCAGCAACCATATCATCCATTAAAATATTCTGGCGAACTCCACGTACAAGAATGGTAATGGCATTGTTAATTTCGCTGGTCTCTTTAACTTCAAAAGATGTCATGAACCGGTTGGTTCTGCCGGGATAGCCCAGAATCATCGCAGGATCGTTCGGTTTAATTCCTTTCAGTGAAATGGTCAGGAATCTTTTTGGATTATATGGAACGTTGTCTTTTGAATATTCTGCAGGATTATTGTCTTTATCGGCATATATTCGAAACATGCTGAAATCGCCCGTATGACGCGGCCACATCCAATTATCCGTATCAGCTCCAAATTTACCAATTGAAGAAGGAGGTGCACCTACAAAACGGATATCATTGTATGTTTTGGAAATTACCAGATAGTATTGATTGTCGCCATAGAAAGAAACGACCCGGCCTTTAAGGTATTTGTTATTTCCAACTGCTTTGGTTGTCAGCCGATTGGATATAGCTTTTAATGTATCATCTTTGGCTTTTGCATCAGTTATACTGTTTAAAGCCTCTGTTACAGATTTAGTTACGTCCTCGAACCGGTCAAGAAAAGTAACTGATAATCCTTTGGACGGAAGTTCTTCATCCCGATTTTTTGCCCAGAAACCATCCTCTAAGTAATTATGGTCTACCGAACTCAATTTTTGAATCGTTCCGTAACCACAATGGTGGTTGGTCAAAACAAGACCATCTTTCGATATGATTTCAGCCGTACAGCCACCGCCAAATATGAGCACTGCATCTTTCAAGCTGGATTGATTGATATCATAAATTTCTTTTGCCGAGAGCTTAAAACCCATTTTCGACATTTCTTTACTATTCAACTTTTGAATCAGAGGCAGCATCCACATCCCTTCATCGGCCCGCAAGCTGCCAACCGACAAAATGAGGACTGAAAGAAAGATTAATCCAACTTTTTTAATGTTCTTCATGTTTAATTTTTATAGTTGTGGTTAAGGGTTAAATGATTAGGTAATAATAACAAAAAGACGCAGAGATAAAAATGAGTTCTGCTTTTCTTTCAAAACATGTAAGCTGTTGGTACATTGAGGAATGGAGTTTTTGAGAGGATTTATCGAATAATTTTCGGTATCGGGAAATGTTTATTGCCTTAACCTCCGGGAATAATGAATATGAGTTCAGCTTTATAAAGACGTTAATTTTTGCTTTTCCAAGCTTACTAATTGAAGGAGCTATATGTCAAAGTAGGAAATCCAAAAATAGGTAAAACCAGAAAAAGCAATTTGATTTTGAACATTCTTTTGGGTTATTCCTTGTTAAAAAGGTTTCAATTTTAAAATTGTATAAACATGAGCATTAATTCAGCCAACGCGAAAGCAATAGAACAAGAACTTGAATGGTTTCAGAAGCTTATAATGCTGCGAGGTAAAATTACCTTTGAACAATCATTACCCGAAGCCGAAATCCGGAATCTGAAATTGCCAGCATTTAAAAATCTTGATTCACCCTATGCCAACCTGATCAAAAAGCATTCGATGAATATGGAAGAACGGTTGGTGTTGATCCTGGCTTTGATCCCCCATGTAAAGCCTTCGTTGCTGGATTTGTTGCATATGAAAAATGCACTTTACGATATTCCTTTTACTGAATTTGGTGGAATTAGGTACGATAAGCATAAAGGATATCTTCCAACTGGTGAAACGGCCATATTTTTACTTGCCGGAACTAATCTGGAAAGACGATTTGAGTTGTTGCGCTTATTTAGCAAGGATCATTTCTTTCAAAAGGAAGGAATTCTTTTTCTGGAGAAATCTTCTATGAACGAACCTCTGCTTAACGGACTTCTATCGATATCTCAGGAGTACCTGTCGTTATTTACCGCAGGAGTATTGTACAAACCTGATTTCAGTCCTGATTTTCCGGCAAAAAGAATTTACACAACTCAGGAATGGGATGACCTGGTTGTGTCAGATGAGATACTCCTTAGGCTTGAAGAAATCAAGGACTATGTGTTTTATGGAAAGAATTTGAAAAATGACTATCAATTTGGCCGGAAAATCAAGCCGGGATTTAAAGTATTGTTCACCGGACCACCGGGGACAGGGAAAACTTTAACGGCCAGCCTGTTGGGTAAATACTGTAAAATGGATGTTTACAGGGTTGACTTGTCGATGGTCATTTCAAAATATATCGGTGAAACTGAAAAAAATCTGTCCAGAGTATTTGACATGGCTGAATCAAAAAACTGGATTCTCTTTTTTGATGAGGCTGATGCCCTTTTTGGCAAAAGAAGTAATACTTCTGATTCACACGATCGCTACGCCAACCAGGAAGTTTCCTTTTTACTTCAAAGGATGGAAGATTTTGATGGTCTGGTCATCCTGTGTTCTAATTTTAAAAAGAATATTGACGAAGCATTTTTCAGAAGATTTCAACTTGTTTTGGATTTTGAAATTCCGGATGCCCATTTGCGGCATATTTTATGGGAAAAATCTAAAACTGCTGAATTTGAATACGATAAGGATGTTGATTTGGAGTATCTGGCTGAACAGCATGAGATAAGCGCAGCCTCCATAATCAATGTATTGCATTACAGCATTTTGAAGTGCCTGGGAAAAAATGACCGGATTATTCGCTTGAAAGACATTCAGGCAGGTTTAAGAATGGAAAAGATTAAAGAAGGAAAAAGTATTGTATAGTTTTTAACACCCTGCAGATCTGAACAATATTCAATCAGTTGATTTTTTATTCAGATAATATTCTATGACAATATCTTTTTTTTCAGTACGGCCATTTTCTTTATATTTCAGAATCTGTTCATTCAGATCTTTTTTCTCCTGAATCAATATTTTTTTCTCCTGCTCCAATTCACTTCGCAGTTTTTCAACACCTTCAAGCTTAGATTGTATATCTGATGCTACTTGTATCTGGTCTACCATTTCCTGCTCTAAATAATGAATCCGATGCTTTAGCTGGTCACTTTGAATGGCAAAATTCTCTTTGTATTGAGCTTTCAGGAAGTATTTCACTACTAAAGCTAACACAATTGTAACGGAAGCTATGAAAATAATTAGGTTTCCAGTTTTTACATATTCAAAGCAAACAACTGGTAATAAGCTGGATAACAAGAAAGTGTAATTTATCATGATGCAATTTTGTTTGAAATGAATTTATGGTTTTGACCTAAAAATGATGAATTAGCAATTATTTTTTAAAATTAATGAATATTTATATAAGATATGTAAATCTTTTTATCTTTATTTATATAACTTTTGTGATGGGTGATGTTTAAATACATCGTTGCTTTAAATGAATGAATTGTCATTTATAAATTAAAACAACTAAGTATTTAAAGTTCAGGAGGTTGATAAGTTGATTGCGAAATTTATTTTCAATTAAAACAACTTACTATGATCGACATTGCCCTGACCTATATTCGGGATATCCTGAATGAACACTTCAAAAACGAGTTTTCTATTTCAGAAAACAAGGCAATTCTTTCGAATCTTGTCAAAGCGGATGGATCAAGTGCGCAGAATGTCGATGGGAAAATCGTCTTTTTTCTGGTTTGCCTTGATGAAGAGTCTGCTTTAAAAAACAGCCTGAATCGTTCCTCTAAACAGGATAATGTATTTGTACACAAAAAACCTGCACTTCATCTTAAAATGCAATTGCTCTTCTGTGCAAATTTCGACAGCACAGTCTATATTGAAGGGTTAAGGTTTCTTTCTTCCCTGATTCGCTTTTTCCAGGCCAATAGTGTAATAGGAATGGAGCATTCCAATAATTCAAGCCTGAAATTAAATCGGTTAAATTTTGAATTGTGCAATCTGGATTATGCACAATTAAGTCACCTGTGGTCTTCAATAGGAAGTAAACTTATGCCCTCTGTACTTTATAAGGTAAGTATGCTGGTGTTCGACGATGTGCCTGCGGATCGAATCATTCCTTCCATTTTAGAAACTGAAAGTTTAAGCTAATTACTAAAATGAAGCAAGCGTACACTCACATATTAACCTTTTTATTTAAACATCGGTATTTCAGGAATCACCTGTTTCAACCGACCGATGTTGCCTGTACTGAAAGTGCAATCAGGATATTAACGAATCTTGGAATTATTATTAAGCCTTTCGCCGGTGGATTTCATTTGCTGGTATCAGATCCCGAATTATTGGATTCGATAAACGAAGGCGAACCAATTCAACTTCATTTAAACTGCAACGATCCCTTATACATCAATTATACCGAACTTCCTTTGTATCGCCCGAATGACAAGCTTATCTATTTTAATAATTTGTCGGCCATTTCTGATCCGGGAAACGAAAGGTTTCTTCTTCATGAAAAAGAATTTGTTGGAGAAAATGAAGTTGTTCAACTCACTCAAGGTAAAATTAATATCTTCCAATTTGACCCGGCCATTGTGTACAGGTTTACCGATAATTTCGGGAATGAAATATCTTCTCAATGCGTAACTCAGTCCCTGCTAAATTCAGGAGAGTTTATGTTATCCAATTTGTCACAAGGACTTGTTCGGATTTATACCGGTAAACAAGAAGTGGGCAAGTTTTACTATTCCCCCAAAACGGTTTGGAAAAAGCCTTTAGGCATTGTTGAGATTTATACCGGGAAGCTTTTCGATCATTATAAGGAAAAAGGGAAAGTTGAATATGATGTTGTTTTCAATAATAGACAGACCATCTGGAAGTATTTTCTGGTTAGCCCTGTTTATCACAAATTCCATAAACTTAGCATTATCAATAAAGGAAAAGATCAGATTTTCAATCCACCTCAAAAACAAGCTGTACTTAAAAATCCGGAAGCCTGGGTTTTCGAATCCAAAACCCAAATTCCCCTATCCGAGGTTTCCCACGAAACCTATCAATTGATAGATAATTATGACCCTGAACAAAGGTCGGGTAAGGTTATTCTTAAAAATTTAACCAAAGCTTCTCCTGAACAGTTGCATTACGATCTGACGAAATCTGAAGAACCCGTTTACTCACATATTTATTTATAAACAATTAACTTAGAAAGATTATGGCACAAAAGTTAATGACACCAGGCGTTTACATTGAAGAAGTAAATGCTTTTCCCGGCTCAGTAGTCGAGGTCGAAACAGCCATTCCTGCTTTTATTGGATATACCGAAAAAGCTTCAAGAAATGGCAAATCATTAATCAATCAACCCGTACGAGTCACTTCGCACGCGGAGTATCAGCTTCTTTTTGGCGGAGCTTTCAACCCAACGTTTACTCTTGATGCGGTCGCAGACGGAGAATCAAACAAAAATGAAATCACCATTAATGCTGCAAAGAAAGTTATTAATTATAAGCAAGACCACGTCTCGTACATGTATCGAGGTCTTCAGCTTTTTTTCAATAATGGCGGCGGTACTTGCTACATTGTATCTGTTGGTACTTACGAAGGGAAAGACAAAGTCAACATCATTAAAAAGGATCTTGAAGATGGTCTGTTAACCTTGCTTAAGGAACAGGAGCCTACTATGGTTTTAATTCCTGATGCAGTCAAATTAAAGGATGAATGTTACGATGTGTATAAAAAAGTACTTGCACATTGCGCCAAAATGCAGAGCAGAGTTGCAATACTTGATATTCATAATGGAGATCAAAGCCGGGAACAAGGCGAAGCTCCCGGAGATATTATTACAAATTTCAGGGAGTTAATTGGTACCGAATACCTCAATTATGCGGCTGCTTATTATCCCTGGTTAAATACCAATATTGTTCAGAAAGGAGAAATTACTTTCGAGAATCTCGATCCTTCGGTAAAACTGGAAACATTATTGCCGGAATTGGCTGCTATCGATTTGGTTAATAATTTTCCAAAGGACAATGCCGGTTTTGTTGAGAGGCTGTTAAAAGATAAACCGAAGGAATTACAACAGGCTTTATCAACAGATAAGGGAAACAGGCTTACTCAACCTGTAAAACCGACCGTAATTACAGATCCGACCATTCCAATTGAACCAAAAAAAGAAGATACCGATCTTAATGGTGTTCAAATTACGGATGCTGTATTTAAAGCTAAAAAGAAACAATTTGATACTGATGTAAAGGCCTATGCAAAAAACAAAGTTGATTATGACAATTATGTCATTCTTAAAGCGGCTTATGACATTGCGAATCCATTGTATGAAATTGCGAAACCCGCTTATGAAAATTTTGACAGTGCTGAAACAGCTTTTGCTGCTTCAAAACCGACCGATGCCACCTATGCTTCTTTGAAAACAGATTATCTGTCAAAACTGGGTGTTTTGTTGGATAATAAAGAACTTGAGGCCGTTCAAAAGTTACTTTCGGATTATAAAATTAATAAAAATCTAAATTATCATCAGGGTTTAGTTGCCACGAGCGCTACCTATTCAAATCTTTTAGACGAAATCAGGGGGGTAATGAATCTTCTTCCACCTTCGACAGCCATGGCCGGGATTTATACCATGGTCGATAACAACAGGGGAGTGTGGAAATCTCCTGCAAATATCAGCCTAAACAGTGTTGTGAAGCCATCCACTAATATTACACATGACGAGCAGCGAGATTTAAACGTCGACCCAATATCCGGGAAATCGATCAATGCGATCAGAACCTTCCCCGGTATTGGAACTTTGGTTTGGGGTGCCCGCACCTTGGACGGAAACAGCCTGGACTGGAAATATATCAATGTCAGACGAACCATGATCATGTTGGAGCAATCGATAAAACTGGCTTTACGGTCGTATGTATTTGAGCCAAATGATGCGAACACCTGGGTGACTGTCAGAAGTATGATTGTAAATTTCCTGACCGAAAAATGGAAGCAGGGTGCATTGGCCGGAGCTTCACCCGACGATGCCTTTGACGTTCAGATTGGACTTGGTGCAACAATGACAGGCCTGGATATACTGGAAGGCAAAATGTTGGTTTCCGTTAAACTTGCCATCGTCAGGCCGGCAGAATTCATCGTCGTTACATTCGAACAACAGATGCAAAAATCATAATTATAACGAATTATCATAAACCTTAAAAATTTAACATCATGGCAGGAGAAGCACAAGACAAAAACTGGCCGCTACCTAAATTTTATTTTATGGTTGACTGGGGCAGTACAACGAATATTCCTTTTCAGGAAGTAAGTGGTTTAGATACTGAAGTAGAGCCATTAACCTACAGACATGGTAACAACAAGGTGTTTTCAGAAATCAGTATGCCCGGAATGGTTAAGAACAGCAAAGTCACCATGAAAAAAGGAGTATTTGCCAAGGATAACAGCTTTGCGGATTGGTATAAAACCATTAAAATGAATACCATCAAACGCCAGAATGTGGTCATTAAACTTTTAGATGAAGCTGGAAAGCCAACCATGACCTGGACGCTGTTAAATGCATGGCCTACCAAGATCAGTTCAACCGATCTGAAGTCGAATGCAAATGAAGTGGCTATTGAAAGCATAGAGATTATGCACGAAGGATTAACCATTGAAAATAAATAAGCCAAATGGGCGATGATAGTTTTTTCAAACCAGGCTATAACCCGCCAACGGCATTTTACTTTTCTGTAAAATTTGCAGGCTTTGACGATATGGATAGCAGTTTTCAGGAAGTATCGGGTTTGAAAGTTACTATTGGAACGGAAGAGAAAAAGGAAGGTGGTGACAATAACTTTGTCCATCACCTTCCAACTCCGCCAAAATTTGATGACCTGGTTTTAAAACGGTGCCTGTTGTATAACTCAAAGTTGAATAAATGGTGCAGAGATGCCATTGAAGATTTCAAGTTTGATCCGAAAGATATTAAACTGGCACTTCTGGGAGCAAATGGTGGAAATTTAGCTTCGTGGACCATTGTGAAGGCTTTCCCGATTTCGTGGGAATTATCAACGCTTAACAGTACCAGCAACCAATTAGCGATTGAAACTTTAATATTGAAATACAGACTTTTCAGAAAAGATTAAGCTATGGCATTGATAATAAAAGAGCTGATAATAAGGGGAATCGTAACCAATGATCATTCTCAGCAAAGTGAATCCTCACTTGGGAAAGAGGAACTGTTGCAATATCTGGAACAGATGAAACGGGATCTTGAGCGGGATTGTCTTGAAAAGGTCATGCTGAAATTGGAAACTAAAGCAATCAGGTAGCAAGTTATGGGCGAATTAACTAAAATGAAAATTGTTGCATACAAAGATCCTGATTTTTCAAGCCAGACAGGAAAGTATGATGTTCTGGTAAATCCTGAAAACTATAAGCTGAAAAATGAGCAGCAGTACACAACAAACGACACAACGAACGGCTCCAGTGTTCAGACTGCAAAGTATAAAGGTGGTGGCTCCGGATTGTTTGAACTCGCATTATTTTTTGACGGAACCGGGATCATTTCGAAACGAAAAGTAGATGATCAGATCAAAGAGGTAAAAGAATTGGTCTATCAATACAATGGAGATATTCATGAGCCCAATTATCTGCGTGTATATTGGGGAACCCAATCGTTGTTTCAGGGAAGGCTGAAATCGTGGAATGTCAACTATACCATGCTGGATATGGATGGTTCTCCTTTGCGGGCTGAGGTATCTTTGGTATTGGTCGCAACAGTAAGTGCTAAAAAAAAGGCGCTCGAGGAGAGAAAAAATTCCTCGGATCTTACACATATCCGGACGGTGCTTGATGGCGATAATCTGCCATTGATGTGTTATCGGATCTATGGAGACAGCAGCTTTTACATACGAGTTGCACAGCATAATAAAATAACCAATTTCCGGGCAATTCAACCGGGAGATGAAATCACTTTTCCTCCTGTAATTTAGTAATCATGGCAAAGGTATTGCAACAATCTGACGGTGTCATAAGCTTTGATATTCTCATCAACGGATCTAAAATCAAAGATGTTGTCGAGGTTATAGAAATCTCTATACAAATGGAGGTGAATAAAATTGCTTCGGCGACCATCTTAATGGAAGATGGAGGAGCGATAGGTGTTGTGAATGATCCGTTTACAAACAGCGAGGGAGCTGATTTTATTCCGGGAAACGAGATAGAAATCAGTTTAGGATATGATAACAGCAGAAAGACTGCTTTTAAAGGAATTATTACTTCCCATGGGCTGATGGTTAAGAATGGAAGATCACAGCTTCAAATTACCTGTAAGGATAGAGCGGTAGCTATGACCAAAGGGCGGTTTAACGCCATCTTTCAAAATGGGACAGATTCTGATGCCATAGGAACTATTGTTGGCAAATACGGACTTCCACTCACCATTGATTCTACTGTTCCGAATCTGCCGGTGTTAATGCAATATAATTGCAGTGATTGGGATTTTATGGTGATCAGGTCTGAAATGAACAACATGACTGTCCTAACCGATCAAAACAAGCTGATCATTAAAAAATTTGATTTTGGTGGTTCGCCTAAAACAGAGATAAATGCTTCGCAATTTATCATCGATATTGATCTTCATTTGGAAAGTGAAGATTTGGCGGATGGTTACAAGCTGACAGCCTGGGATGTAAAAACACAGGCAAAAATTGAAACGACGGTAAGTCTAACAGATAGTCTTTCGCAGGGAAATATTTCAGCTAAAAAATTATCCGGAACAGCAGACAACGGAGATTCAAATTATTATTCTTCAGCTTCATTGTCAGAGGGTGAACTGAAGCTTTGGGGCGAATCACTTGCCAGCAAAGCTGTGTTGAGCAAAATCCAGGGCAAAATTTCGGTGCCGGGAACTGCCGAAATCATTGCCGGAGATATGATTGATCTCTCGGGTTTTAGTTCACGATTTAATGGCAAAGCATATATCTCGAAAATCAATCACCTGGTGCAGAATGGAGATTGGATCACAACGCTTCAGGTTGGAAAATCTGCCCACTTGCATTCTTCCCTACCTGATGTTGAAGATGGTTTGGCATCAGGCTTAATCCCGGCTACCAACGGAACCCAAATAGCTATAGTCAAAAAGATCGATGCGGACCCTGACGGGAATTATCGTGTTTTGGTAACTCTGCCTGCTTTCTCAGGAACCGGTCAGGAAGACGGACTTTGGGCAAGGTTGGCGTTCCCTTATGCATCTAAAAATGCAGGCTTTTTTTTCTTTCCGGAAATTGGCGATGAAGTCTTATTAACTTTTATCAATAATGATCCACGGTTTGCAGTAATCACCGGAGCAGTTTACAATGCCGTGAATACACCGAAGGAAATTCCCGATGCAAAAAATCAATTTAAGTCAATTTTTTCCAAGTCAGGAATCAACATCAGATTCGATGACGAAGATAAAATTTTAACGATAGAGACCCCTGCGAAGAATGTATTTGTGCTGGACGATAAGAATAAAAGCATTAGTTTAAAAGACGTTTCAGGTAATTCGATTTTGATGGACGACTCCGGAATATCAATGAATAGCCCCAAGGATATCATATTAAAAGCTACAGGAAAGGTTAATATTTCAGGTACAGCTGGAATAATCCTCAAGTCGGATTCTGATGTGAAGGTCGATGGTCTGAACATCGTAAATACCGCTCAGGTTGGATTTACTGCCAAAGGAAATGCCACAGCTGAAATTTCTGCTTCCGGGCAAACTACGGTAAAAGGTTCCATGGTAATGATTAATTAATTCTGAAAATATGGGATTAGCTGCCAGATTAACAGATATGCATACTTGTCCGATGGTAACACCGGGGTTACCGCCTATTCCGCATGTTGGAGGACCAATTGTAGGGCCCGGAGTGCCGAATGTATTGATCGGGAAACTTCCGGCTGCAGTATTGGGTGATATGCTTGTGTGTGTAGGACCGCCGGACTCAATTGTTAAAGGATCGGCAACGGTTTTGATTAATGGTAAACCAGCCGCCAGAATGGGCGACAGCACAGCACATGGCGGGAGTATTGTATTGGGATGTCCAACGGTAATAATTGGAGGATAATCAAATGAAAGAAACAAAAGATTCATTTCTGGGAAAAGGTTGGGCTTTTCCGCCTGCATTTAACGATGAATTGGGTACCGTAGAAATGGTAGAAAATGAAGAAGACATCAGGCAAAGTCTGTCCATAATACTTGGTACAATTCCCGGAGAGCGCATCATGTTTCCAACTTTTGGATGTGGCATCCGGATGTTTGTCTTTGAATCAAACGATCCGACACATATTCGAATGCTTAAAGATTCGATTTACGATGCGTTGCTTTACAATGAGCCAAGAATAAAACTCGATCGGATTGATATTGTCGATGATACTCAGATGAATGGATTGATGCATATTCATATCTTTTACACCATCATAATTACCAATACAAGAAACAACATGGTGATCCCATTTTATCTGAGTGAAGGAACAAATCTTTAGTACACCAACTTTTTTATTTGACTGTAAGAATCATGAATAAAGGAACGAGTCAAAAATCACGAAAAAATATTGCACTCAGGGAAGATTATATTGCAATAGATGAAAGATCGCTGTTGGATATGGTACAATTCACCCTCGACTTTTCCCAAAATGTTAATTTTTATAATCTTCAGAATAAAGTCATTGATAATTCCGGCTGGAAGTCGTTTTTATTAAACGATTCTGCGTTTATCATTGCAATGATTGCCACAACAACGATTCCACAATACAAAATAAATAGTGATGTAACAGATTATAGTTCAGACAATGAGGCTGAGTCAGAGAAGGTGAAATTGGTTACTGGTCAGCTTCTTGACCTTATTGGCAACTGGTCAGAGCTTTTACAAAGATCAAACTATAATGGATCATTACTAAGGGAGATTAACAAGCTTTTGTATTCAGTCAATGAAAGTAATGCTCTGGGTTTTAAGTCTGATGTGGCAGCATTAAAAGAAACCTACGATACTATTTATGGAAACATTGTCTTTATCAAAGAGAAAGCGGTAAAAAAATTCGAAGATGAAGTACTGAACGAAAGCAACCATCATCCGCATGTTGGATTGCTTTTGGCATTCTTTAAATTGTTTAAAAATGTCCAGCAGGACATTAATTCAATCACAAGAAAACACCTGGATTTTTATTTTCTGGAATTACTGCAACAAGAAAGAAAAAAGCTGAAACCCAGCACAGCTATTATTGGACTTCACTTGCAGCAGGGAACCGAAGAATTAATCATTAATGAAGGTGATCCATGTGAATTTATTTTTGAAGGAAAGCAGCGATATTCGTTTATTGCTGATTCGACAACACAAATAAATAAGGCCGAAATTGCGGAGATCAGAACGCTGTATAAAGGTGATTATCACCCTTTCGGTACTAATTTTGAAGGCGATAATTTTTCAATTAACCACCTATTTGAGGCTATTGTTTTTAAGGATGGAAATTTCAGAAGAAATCCTGAAGTCCTTGAATATGAAAACTTCCCGGCTATTCTGGGTGAAGAACAGCTACTGGATGATACTTCAGGAGGTATTATAAAACAGAGTGAAGTTGGAATCCTAATAAGTTCACCGGCATTAATTCTTGAAAAAGGAAAGCAACAGATTAGCCTGATTTTTAAAATAGCATCATTCGATAAGGCTAAAATCATGTTTGATGGTTTGATCGATCAGGAAATCAATCAGGATAAAGAACGGCAAATGGAGCGTGGAATTGAATGGCAGAATTTAATTCCACCTGACAGAAAAAAAATAGAAAATCGAATCGTCTCAAAATTCTTTTCAAATGCCTTTCTCATCTTTTATACGAATAAAGCTGGATGGAAGGAAGTTGAATATTCGAATACCAAAATCAACGAAATTGAATCTACTTTAATCATTGATATTCAACTGAACGAACAGGTTGACAAACTAATTTCCTTCAATCATAAAATTCACGAAGGAGGGTTCGATTTGGAATGGCCTTGTATAAAATTGCTTTTAAATAACGGTACTCAATACCATCCTTATAAGTTTCTAAGAGAACTAATTATCGAAGACATCAGTATCATGGCATCGGTTTCAGATGTCAGTAACCTAACATTATCAAATTCGGCCGGCAACCTGGACCATTCAATTCCATTTACTCCTTTTGGACCCGCTCCTTTTCCCGGCAGTTATTTGCGAATTCAGAATCCGTTAATTCTACAAAAACACTTGTCGGAACTGAAATTTAAAATAAGCTGGATCGGGCTTCCGCAATCTGAAAATGGCTTTACGGATTATTACCGGGCTTATCCTTATGCAATCGACAACAAAATATTTAAGGCCCAGATTGCCCAAACAAGAAATGGCAAACAGACTCATGGGGAACAAAACAGTCAGATATTCGAGCTATTTAAAACTGACGGAGAGTCCTTGTCCGAAGAACCGTGTGAGATTACTGTAGATCTTCAAAACCTTGATTTTAAAAATCAGATCGATCCATCCGGCAGCAGTATGGATGAAAATGCCAGTCCGCTCTTTATTGTTTTGACCAGTCCTGATTTCGTATTTGGCCATCATGTTTTTGCAAACCTCTATGCCAAAGCTGCGCTGAAAAGCAGCAGATTCAAAAGGATTCCCATTGATTTGCCAAATCCGCCTTATACTCCTGTAATTGAACGTCTGGAGCTTACTTACTCGAATACAACCAGGGAAATCATGTTGAGGAAGTTGGACAATAAGGGAACTGATATCAAATTGGTACATATTTATCCATTTGGACACATTCAGGTTTTTCCGGGTCCGGTAAAATCCCAGAGTTTTCTTTTACCTCAGATAACATACAAAGGGAATTTGTTCATCGGATTAAAGCAAGTCGCAGTAAATGATATTGTATGCATAGGTTTTGAGTTAATACCGGCGGTATATATCCATACGGCAATCAATGCACCAAAAATCGAGTGGGAATATCTTTCGAACAACGAATGGCATCGTTTTGAGGGTTTGCTGCTTGAAGACAGCACGAATGGCCTGATTAAATCAGGGATTGTAAAAATTGAAATTCCAAAATCGGTCCAATTCGATAATTCAAGCCTTCCTCAGGGGAAGTTTTGGATCAGGGCTGTATCGAACGGGAAAGAAGATCTTAATTCAAGAATAAAAAATGTATTTACCCAGGCCGTTTTTGTCACTTCGGATAATTCAGCTTCCAATGTGTTGCCTGCATTAAACGAAAGCGATAAGGTTCAGAAAATCAATTTTTTCGGGAAGAATGGCATTGGTAAAATTACAGGTCCTTTTGCATTTCAATTGAACGATTCATTTGAAAATGAAGAATCTTTTTATAGCCGCATCAGTGAACAAATGAGGCATAAAAACAGGGTGGTCACGAACTGGGATGTGGAACGAATCATTCTTGACCGGTTCAAAGAAATTGAAAATGTAAGAGTTTACGGAAGAAATAGTCATCCCAGAGAGTTAGTAAAAGGAAGTAACCTGCAAATTGTATTGATACCCAAAAACAAATTAAATGACAGGGTCGGAAAGCAAAGTAATATGGTAGACTTCAACACGCTCATTGAGATCAAGGAATATGTTTCACGATTTGTTTCTCCCTATGTAAAAGTTGAAGTTTCAAATCCGGTATATGAACAGTTAAAAGTTAAGTGCAGTGTAAAGTTTAAAGATTTTCAAAAAAGAGGCTATTTCAAAAATGTTCTGAACAAAGAGTTAATCAGCTATTTGTCTCCTGACATCGAAAACTCATCCATTGAAAAGGGATTCGACGAATCCAATACAAAAACTGAAATCCTGAATTTTATTGAAAGCCGGTCCTATGTTGAATTCGTGTCACAATTTTCTGTATTGCAACTGGTTAATGTCAGGAAAGAATACAAAATCATTGACACTGCAAAAGATGAGAATATCAAAGAACTTCAGACATTTTCTGCATATGCTATTCTCACATCCGCTCCTGAACACCAGATTGAAATCATCACTGATGAGGAACCATTACCGCCTAAAGCATCAGGAATAGGTGATTTTTCAATCGAATCGGATTTTGTTGTAAGTGATGCCCAGGGAAATTATTATTAAAATATAGGAATGAAAAATCAAGAGAACATTACGGATAGGAAAGAACTTAAAACCTTCTTCAAAAAAGGCAATCTTCCCGATGAAAATGCTTTTAGAAAGCTGATCGATTCTACTTTTAATAAAGCGGATGACCGGTTGGATATTGATAATGAAGACGGATTGATGATTTATCCTTCAGAAAACGAGAAACTGTTAAGTTTTTTTGAGGATAAGGATGAGGCAATTGCCTCATGGGCTTTGTTTATTTCGAAAAAAGAGACCAAAGGAATTTCATTTAATAAAATTGGATCCTTAAAAGAAAAAATCGATCCTCCCACACTTTTTCTCAAGGAAGAGGATGAGAATGTCGGGATAGGAACCGAGAATCCAAGTCAAAAACTTGAGGTAAAAGGGATTATATCTTCCGAAGGACGTATGGGAAATTATCTTAAGGATGCAACAATGCCTGCTGACGGCAAATGGCATAATGTTTTTACCAGTGAGCCTTTAAATGGGTGCAATGCCTATGAAATAATGGCCTATGCTGAAGATCCCGATGATGGCAAATATTCATTGATGCATGCTATTGCTGTAAGTACGTTCGGAAACTCGAAACCAAAAATCACAAAGACCTGCGCACATTATGGCAAATGGTGGAATAAAGTCGATATCCGGTGGGAATCCAGGCCATCAAAGATTAAGGAAAAACTTCCTGGGGACAAAGTAAAGTTCTTTGATATTTTGGGATGGTGGAAAAATTTGAAGATACTGGAACATAAAGATGCGCTGAATTACAACCTTCAATTGAGGACCAAAAGCAAATATGGAAACGAAAATAAATCTGTCCTGATAAATTTTAAAGTCACAGTTTTATGGGGACCCGAGTACACCAAAACAAGTAAACTATCTGAAGATCAGCAATGAAACAATCTGCCAGTTTTTCCGGAGAGGAAGTTGAAAGTACAAGTTTGAATTTTGCGGAACTTCGCGATTTGGGATTAGACTACGTCCAGAATCTGAGCGGTGATGTCTGGACTGATTACAATTCACACGATCCGGGCGTTACCATTTTAGAGTCGTTATGCTATGCAATCACTGATTTAGCTTATCGGACTTCGTTGCCGGTTGAAGATCTTCTAACTCCGGCAGAAGGATTGCCTGTGGTACCAAAGAATAATGCATTTTTTACGCCATCAACCATATTCAGTTCACACCCGGTTACCCTGAAGGATACAAGAAAAATGATCATCGATCAGTTTGAAGAAATTCAAAATGTATGGATATCTGCGAAAAAGAATTCAGGATATGAAGAACAATCAAGTGGCATTAACCAGGTAGAGATATTGCTGAGATTGAAATTTCTTAACGAAATAGATTCAGACCCGAATCAAGAGAAAGCATTTCTAAACAAGGTAAATATTTTTTTAGCTGAAAACCGAAATATTGGGGAACGCTATGAGAAGGCAATTCTGCTTAAACGTCAAGACATTAATATTCAATTTGACATATACCTTATTGATCATGCCGATATAGAAATTACCATTGCAAAGCTTTTTCTAAAATTACTTGAATTTATTTATAGCCGAGTTGAATACCATAGTTTTAATGAAATGAAGGAAGAAGGCTATCCAATGGAAGAAGCCTTTGCGGGACCCCGGTTAAAAAACGGGTTTATAAAAGATGACATACTTCAAGACCGAATAAAAACAATTCATATAGACGAGCTTCAAAAGCTATTTTCGAAAGTTATTGGCGTTTCTAAATGCGATGTTAAACCATTTAAAATCAATGGTGTAGAATCAAATTCAATCACTTCCGAAAATGGAAGGTTTTTTCATTTGCTTGTTGATGATAATTCGAAAGACACTATTGACAACCGATTTGATAGTATTTATGATAACATGAATGTTTATCTAAATAACCAGAAGTTCAGTGTTTTAAACCGGCAAAGGATTAATGATTTATTTACGGAGACATGGTCTAAAAAATACCGTGGTTACCACATTGGAAAATCTCTTAATGAGTTTTTCTACAACAAATTATATGGCACTTACCGAAATCCCGCTGAGTACTATTCCATCCAAAGACATTTTCCGATGATCTATGGAATCGGTGAGGAAGGATTATCGCAAAACGAACCCGCAGATAGGCGTGCCAAGGCATTGCAGTTTAAAGCATATCTGATGTTTTTCGAGCAGCATTTAGCCAACCATTTGGCACAACTCGCGAACTTGAATGAGTTTTTTAATATTGATTTTAAACAGGGCAAGCAGAAGACATACTTTGCTCAATGGATGCATTCTATTCCTGAAATCGAAAAGCTTGCGAAGGAAAATATTCCTGTCATCGAGTCCTATCTGGAGTCAAATGATGTTTTTTTCAGCAGAAAGAACAGAATCTATAATCACTTGCTGGCCAGGTTTGGTGAAGATTTGAATGACCTTCCATGGAAAGTTTCCCTGAGTTTAAATATGATTAAGAATGAAGAAGAATTCAAAAAGATTCTGCTTGAGCAAAAATCAGAATTTTTATTGCATTTAAAGAAACTTAGCTACAACCGTGCGAAAGGGGAATCATTCCTTCCTTTCAATTCCAAAGATAAAAATCAGAAATCCTTCACAAAACCTTCAGGATTGGAGCAAATGATCATGGCGAAAACTGGTATCCCTGCCAGAGGCATTTCCCTGATTCCGGATTTCACAGGATTAAAATTAAAAAAGCTCAAAGAAGATCCGGTAAACGACATTCAGGAGTTAGATAAGAAATACAGGCATCTGAGAAGAGCTGAAGTCGACGGTTCTGATCAAGAAATAAATAAAGAACTGCCCAATGCAACGTTCGGAGAAATAGGCCTGAAGACATTATTCAAAGAAACGCTGGACTATAAAAACTACAGATTGTCCATTCAGGAACATCCATCGGATAATATTCAAGTGATATTTCACAAAGGAAAAAACAGATGGGTTAGTTTGTTTGTATGTTCCACTGAAAAAGAGGCTGTTCGGAATATTTTCCGGATCATGGACTATTTCATTGAAAAGAACACGCAATCGGAAGGACTCTATCTGGTCGATCATATTTTGTTATACGATTTTCTGGAAGACAGCAAGTATGGATATAGCTTTCTGGATGAATACGGAAATCCAATGTTTCAAACGATCCTGAAAGAATCCTGGCGTGATTCAGAGAAAGAACGAAATGAAAGTCTGAAGAAATTTTATGAGCTTGGAGAGGATGAACGTTCCTATTCTCCAGGTGTTGGAAATTGGATTATTAAAGACAAAGCAGGGAACACCATTGTATCATGCAAAGAAGGAGAAGATGAAATTAGTAAATCGGATCTTCTAAAAAAGACCAGGAGTTTAATCCGGCTTTTTAATCGTTCCGGAAATGGTGATGGAAGGTTGCGATATGAGGAGATGGAAAAAATACGGTTAAAAGGAAGCCTGCATGATATCGATGGGAATTATGGTCAAAGACGCCTTGTTTTTCAAAGACGCCTTCCTTCAGGAAAAATAATCGATGAAGACTTTTTCAACCTGAGTATTTCTGTTCTGATGCCGGATTGGCCGGCAAGATTTCAGAGCGATCGGTTTAGAGATTATGTTACAGGTATAATCCGCGAAAGGTTACCTGCTCATATCAGCAATGAAATATTTTGGTTGAATGCCAATGAAATGAGAGTATTCGAGCATAAATATCATGAATGGCAAAATCTAAAATCTGACTTGAAAAGTTCCAAGGCTCATTCAATAAAAATGAAGTCGGCAGCTTTTAAAGTTTATCAGCAGATTAAAGAACTCAAAAAAAGTAATTAATGGTGAAATCCAGTCAAAATATTATCCACAGCTCTTCCTTTAATTTTGAATATGGGAGTAAAGCATCTGCCACGAGGTGCAATATTTTGATTGAATCAATTTTTAACTCACATATTTTGCCTGAACTTGAAAAGGCCATTTCAAATAGCATTCCTGAAGGAATGCTGATCGAGTTGGCAAAACTGGAAATAAACCTCGGAAGAATTGATGAAAAAGAAATCTCCGGCAAGATTGCAGGTAGAATCGGCACTTCGTTGGAATATGCACTTCAAAGCAGGTTCGGAATTGAAAAAAAATCACTCTACCCGAACACTTCCTTTGAAAGGAAAATATCCGATAACTATTTAATCAGATCGATCGAATTATTTCTTCAAAAAGGATATTTTCCTTACGGGATGGACCAGTCATTTACAATCGATGAACTGGTAGCCAAGGCCTTCCATCAAAATCAAAATCAAAAAGAACTGAAAGAACTGATTAGAAGATGTGCCCGTCATGATTCTTCAATCAGAAGGATTGCCTATGGTTTTAGTACTGAAACGTTTGATTTAATCGTATCTGAACTTGAACCGGACAACATTCGGTGGATTGTAAATTTCAGGAAAATCCTCTCTTCACTATCGAATGAACGAAATTTGAGCGGGATTAGCGAAAACGAATTCCTTCGAACGATTAATTATTTCATCCTGAAATATTTGCTGAATGAAACGGGTTCAGTTTTCAATCGAAAAAAATTCTCAGGCAGTATTTTGAGGAAGTTCATCCTTGTTTTTAAAGTTGATTCCCAAGTCTTGCTTCAGGCTTTCAACAAAAATACCGGCAATTCCACTGCCATTATTTTAATCCAGGAAGCCCTTTCTAAATGGCAGGAAGTGGAAGGCAAACCTCTGTCTGGAGGCATCAATCAAAGATTCCAAATTGAGCGGTTAATCGAAATACTAAACAGTGGAAGCAATGAATATCAATCGTTAAAACCACAATTGCTGAAGGACGCGATCATTCAGGCCATCCAAAATAAAGAAAAAAGAGCGATTCTAATTGAAAGACTTAGCCGGAACGGAGTCATTCTGATTCTGGAGTTATTCTATGAAAAGAACATCAATGAACTGATAAACCTGATTACCTCGTTTACCGCTGAGGTAGCAAACCGATCTGCCCGCGGGATATCCGGGCAAAAGGGCATTTCAGCTAATCATTTCGTTTTGTTCACGGTTATGTATCTGAATGAGAAGGCGATCAGAAGACTTGACAAAGAAGAATATGTACTTTTCTTAATTTATTCAGCCGGACTTGAAGATTCGAAAACCGTTAATACTTCGGCATTTAAACGTTTTATCCAAACGCAGAAGGATATCGATTTTAAAAAGATGCTCTCGTTGATTGATGATGAGCGGAAATATCCTGAAATCTCCGGTATCCAAAAAGTTCTTTCAAAAGGCCAGAATCATCAGCCAACCCAGGATGATTCTCCAACAGACAACACAATTTCTGAAGAATATATTGCAATCTACAGGAAGAAAATTATTGGCTATTATTTGGATTCAGGGCATTTGCCCGATGCATTTTCAGATTTGAACTGGAGTGATGTTCAAACACTTTTCAGAAATTTGATTCAGCAAAAAGACGATTTTCTGGCAGCCAAATTTCGCACGAATGACGATGCGGAAGTATTAATTAATCGGTTACAGGTATTGATTGGCAGCAGATCATTGGACGATTTGGAAGCGTATTTGATTTATTTTTTTCGCAATGAATATGTCATACTATCGGAAATAGTAGACGAGATAAAACAACAGTTTAATTTCAATTCTGACCATCCGATTCACTCACAAACATATAGGAATCAGGTATTCATTACGGCACTTGCTGCAAGTAAAGGTGGAAGTTTAGCCGGTGTTTACCTGCTTTCAATTTTGGAAAACCTGAATTCTGAGTTGGCCGGAGATTCCTCAGATTCAGAAAAATTAATGCATTTTCTGTCTCTAAAATCAGGTGACCGCCTGAAAACTGGTAATCTGCCAAACAAAGCAAACTCTGATGCTGAGTATAAGAAAATGATCGGCAGAGATTATAAATTGCTTTTTGGCAGACTGCGTCTAACCGGTCAGGGGATTCAGCCAACCAGAGCAGAGGTTCAGCGACTGATAAAAAAATTTACTTTTTATTTTCAGGCAGATCAAAAAGCCATTCTGGATGTACTTCAGGAAAATCGGGATGATCTGCTTCAAATTTACACTTTGCTCAAATTCTATTTGCCTTCCAGCCAGTGGAAACTTGTAGAGCAATCTTTGTTATCAAGGACAGAACTCAAACGTGAAATAGAAAAATTTCAGCAACATCAGGATATCATTTCAGCGAGGTTGGCAGATCCGGAGTTGGACTGGAGCAAGACTTTGGAAGACTTTGGCTCCGGTGATTCTGAAAAATTAAAGGTGTTTCTCATCTTGATTAAGAGCGATGAAGCTTTATTTGAAAAATTTATTTCAGTTGCAAAAGACTCTGAAATACCTGCAATCCTGAGCTTTGGTAATAGAACGGTACAAAGATGGTTCCATCAGCTTCTATCGTTTTCTCCCGGTTCGTTATCAGGCAAAATCGATCGAAAATTCTGGAAATCGCTTGTTTTAGGTTTTGGAATGCTGATTTTTCCGGAAGAAAAGGAATTTGGTCCAAAAGCTTTTGCATCGGCATTTTTTAACCATTTGCTGCAAAAGTTGAACGCAATAAATGAAACGGAAATGTACTATCCGATTGTGGCCAAAATGAATACTAAAGGCCCGAAGGAACTCAGGGAACTGGTTGAATGGTGGCAGGTCTCGAAAAGAAGTGAATCCGGATCAAAGGCAGTGGATGAATCTGATCATCAGAATTCATTAAAAGAAATGAACCACAGCTTTTCTGTCCTCCGATTTTATGGACAGAATGGTTTCTTCCCATGGTGGGCCGGTAAATTATCGTTTCCTGAATTAATCGCCGGATTGCATCGAAGCAGCCAATTATACTCCAAAACATTTGAAGAATTATTCCTTCGGATGGAAAGAGAAGAGCATATTTTCGAACAGTTGATTCCTAAAATATTCCAATCCGTAATCAATGAATTTGATCAGTTAATATCCGGACATGTGTCATTAAAAGGAATATGGAAGAAGATCCTTCAGGTGAATAAGAAAATAGCCAAATCAAATTCCGGATCTTATGCAGAACAGTTTATTGAAAAAGATTCCAGAGAAGTTGATTCCTTGTTTAAGGACCTGTATTTTAAAAACGATGAGGAAATTCTGGCCCATTGGCAAAAAGTTGATCCTCAGATTGCCAATCAAATAAAGGAGTACGTATTGCTTTCACCCTATTTCTATTTTCGAAATATAAATCCGGCACAGTGGAGAAAAACAGTTTACGAATTTTCACTTGATTATTATGGGCCGGAAGTAACGAAAGTGAACAATGATTTTCATGCTGAATTCCTGAAGCATTTGAAAACGAAGCATTCAACAATTGACTGGGACGACACCTTTAAAACGGTTTATAAGCTTGCTCATTCCACCAAAGAAAATCACCGAGTTGCATTTCCAAAGGCCTTGATTCAATTGATAACTGTTGAACCGGCAGACCACAGGAAAAGTAATGAAACCGGCCATCAAGAAAACAACATTTTGTCGGACGAAGATGATGGAATTGAGGTCAGAATCAGCAATGCCGGATTGATCCTTTTCTGGCCTTTTTTAACCCGCCTCTTCGAGAATCTTTCATTGGTAAAAAGCGGTGACTTTATTAGCCCGGAAAGTATGAACAGAGCGGTTTATATTCTTCAGTACCTGGGTTATTTCGAAATCGATTTTCCGGAATACAACCTGATATTGAATAAATTAATGGTTGGAATGCAGGCACAGGACCACCTTGTTCCGGTTATCACGCTGACTGATGAAGAAAAAGAGATTGCACAAAGTTTATTCAACGGACTGATCAATAATTGGGAGAAGGTTAAAAATTCAAGTCCGGAAGGAATACAGCAGACTTTTATACAAAGGGAAGGAATATTGAGATTCCAGAAGGACAAGGTTTCTTTGGTGGTAGTCAAAAAGGGCGTGGATATTTTGCTTGACTCAATTCCATGGAATATCTCGTTGATTAAGTTATCCTGGATGAAAAAGCCAATATATGTGGAATGGATGTAAATGATATTTAAATGTAATTCATTAAAAATCAATAAGAAATGAATAATCAGAACCATATAAAAAAGACATTTGTCAGAATAGGAATTATCTTACTTCTTGTTGCTTTTATGTTTCGAATCGAAGCAGTTGCCCAGAAAATAGAGATACCGGCTTCAAAATTGGATTTTGAAAAATTTAAATTTGATACAACATCTCAAAATATCTTAGATAGAATTATTAAGCCTTTTAAATTTAAATACAATAGGGAAACTAAAGGGAAAAGGACAATACATGAATATATGAAAGCCCAAATTGATAAGGGGCTGTTGAAAATTGATCCTGCCGCTGTTGATACGATTATGTCGCAGCTTGAATCAATCAGAATAACGGATTCTTCTAATAATAAGAGTTTAAACCTGGCGAATATATCAAATGAAAAGAGTATTGACTCGGCTAAAAAATCAATCCAGAGTATCAATGACAAATTGAGCAAGAAAGCTTCCAAATCAGTAATGGATTCTTTAAAAATATTAATGTCAGCCGTTATTCAGGAAAATGAGAACAATAACAATCAGGAAAATCAGGATCTGACAAGCAAGGTCAATAAGCTCTTAAAAGAAATAGAAAAGGTCAAATATTCAGGTGCAGCTCATCCCGGACAGTTGGACAGCAGTAAGAAAGGCGACTCCATGATTTACTTCAGGAGATACTTAAAACCGAAAATTAAAGTAATTGGCTGGCATAAAGCCGGGATGAACAATAAATTCAAAAATTACAACTTTCATTATTTATCTTCCATTAATTTATATGGTTATGAATTGTCGGTGACCGGTAAAAATATGAATCCAAAAAATATTCAGGAATTTCAAAAACCAGGAGGAGTTATTGCATTGGCACACAGTAAAGGATGTGATATTCAACTCACCATTCACAATAACAATCCTGATTCAATCTCAAGATTCCTCAAAAATGCTATTGCCAGGCAAACCTTTTTAAGTGAGTTGGATAAATTGATTGGCATAAATAAGTTAAAAGGGATCAATGTGTATTTTGACCATCTTAAAGAGTTTGATTCAAAGCACTTTGTACAGTTTATTACGGCACTTCACAAACACTTGAAAAGTTTAAATAAAGGGATTGAACTGAATATCTCAATCCCTGCAAATAAGGATGATGTAAGCTTAAGTGAAATAGCTGCCTATGATTTTTCGGAGCTAAACACAATAGTCGATTATTATTTGGTGCTCACGGATGATTTATTGCCACCGGATGTACAAATTGCCCAATCTTCAAGCCCTCTATTTAACCAGGAGATACTCGGTGAACAAACCATAGAATCAACTTTGAACTTTTACAGCAATGGGAAAATACCCACTTCGAAACTAATAATGACTGTTTCATATTCTGGTCGGGAATGGACGGTTGACAATTTTGAAGGCACTCCAGACGCAGAGAAAGGAGACCCCAAAACCTATGGAGAAATTATTAAGGAATATGCGGGTAAAAAGGATATCAAGCATAACATCATAGACGGATTTGATCCTGATCAGGTTTCAGCTTATTTGAATATTACCGGGACAGAAACTGAACCCAAAAAGCAAATATGGTTTGACGATTTCAGAAGTTTATACCTGAAATATACCTGGGCTTTGGAAAATGAACTTGGAGGAGTTTCCATCAGGGGGCTTGGTTATGATGACGGACGACCTGAATTATGGAATAGCCTTGGTGCCGCATTGATCAAAATTGATACAACTTTCGTCGAAAACCCTAATCTGAAGATTAGTAGCTTTCGAAAGTTCTGGAACATTGTAACAAGTACCTATCATGGATTCAGCCTCAAAATTTTCAGGCAAGATTTGCAGTGGGCAAGGGTAGTTCGTTTAAAGTATTATGATACGAGCAAATATGAAGGTTATACCAGATTTATACGCGCGGATCTTCCTCTTGAAGAATCTATTGCTAATTACATCGGGAAAACAGTTATCTGGACGGATAAGTTTCCTTGCAAAAAGGACCCAAAGATAAATAATGAATGTCTTCTTCCTGATCTGACACACTGTTATTATTTATACACCAGATGGACGATATATGCCACATTCTTTTTTTTGTGTGGTACACTGTTTTTAATTTTATCTGTCCTGTTTTTTATCGTTTCCTTTAATTATGAACGATATATGGTTGGAAATGATAAGGCCAGAAGTATAATTCGAAATGTGCCATCCGGATTTTTTCTTATTTCAATTCTATTTGCCGGGTTTTGGTTATATCTGAACCCTTCCTTTGTGGGTATTGGAGCTGGAAGTGAGGAAGGAACGAATACCCTCCTGATGGTTTATATTCTGCTCGTCGGAATCGCGGTCGGGTGGGTTGGTGCTTCCCGGTATTTTAAATACAAACGTCCGGAAGTCTTACGCAAATTAATTCCTGAAAAG
>CAIPKZ010000259.1 GCA_903865775.1 uncultured Prolixibacteraceae bacterium
CTATTGTTTCCCCGATAATTCTGTCTAGCTGCACAGGAACAAACGAAAGCGTAACCCGTCCCGCTTCGATGCCAGAAATGTCTAAAACCTCGTTGATCAGATTGAGCAGATGTTTTCCGCTGTTTTTAATGTTATTTATCCACTTTTTGTGCGAGGCTTTCGGTTCGCCCATCTCCAATAACTGTGCAAAGCCAAGTATCGAATTCATGGGTGTACGCAGTTCGTGGCTCATGCGGGAAAGGAATTCGCTTTTAGCCTGATTTGCTTTCTCTGCTTCGTTTTTTGCTACAATCAAGGCATGTTCAATCCTTTTTTGTTCCGTAATAGCCTGATGTGTTCCCGACATCAGTACAGGCTTGCCGTCTTTGTCCCATTCATGCACTCGTCCTCTGTCCAGCACCCATATCCACTCGCCACTCTTATGTTTCATCCGCGATTCGAAAGTATAATAATCAAGTTCACCTTTGAAGTATTTTTCCAATAATTCGCCAGATGCTTTCAAATCGTCGGGATGGGCAAATTTCATCCAGGTTTCGATGCTTACAGGTGAGATTTCCTCCAACGTATAGCCCAGCATTTCAGCCCATTGTTCATTAAATATGGTTTCGCCCGTTTGTACATTCCATTCCCAGGTTCCTGCGTTGGTCCCTTTGAGAATATCTGCCAGCCGACGCCGTTGGTCAGCAATTTGCTGGAAAAGTTTTTTTCGTTCGGTGATATCGATTTTGATGCTGATAAAACTGGAGATATTACCCTTCGAATCCAAAACAGGCGTAATGGTTTGTTCCTCATAATAATGACTGCCGTCTTTCCGACGGTTTATCAGTTCACCTGTCCATACATCCTTATTCAGTAACGTATTCCAGAATCTCTTATAAAAATCCTTATCCTGCTTCCCTGATTTTACGAGTGCGCCCGGTGTTTTCCCTATGGCCTCGACAGCCGTATATCCTGTGAGACCGGTGAAAGCTGAATTTGCCCACTGGATAATGCCTTTGATATCGGTAATAATAATGGCAAGTGCAAAGGATTCGAAGGCAGCGCTTTGCATTGCAAGGGCGGCTTCCGATTCTTTACGAAATGTAATATCGCGGATAATCAAAAGCACTTCATCGGCAGAGGAAACAATAATCCTGTTTTCGAAATACCTTAGTTTATCTTTAACCATAAGTGAATATTCAAAACCTGTCATTTCCTCAAGATGAAATGCCTTTTCAATCGCAGCCATGCTTTGAAGGGCCAGATCAGGAGGCAGCACCTGGCTGATGGTTTTTTTGATAAATTGTTCTTCAGGAACAAAAAGCATGTTTTGGTCAGGGGACATGTAGTCCAGGTAGGTTCCATCCCTACGGATGCGAAACATCAAATCGGGAACTGCGCGGATAATGGCAGCCTTTTCGGCTTCACTCCTCCGGAGGGAATTCTCTGCCTCTTCACGTTCTGTAATATCATGGTAATTCAGCAGTACACCTTGAATAACCGGATCGTTCGCTAGATTGGTTGCGGTAAGTTCGATCGGCTTATAACTGCCATTTTTACATTTGTACCGATATGTTACCGTTTTTACTGATTTGTCATTTTTAACCAGATCGGAAAATTCCTTTTGAATACGGTCGAGGTCATCAGGGTAAATGGTCGACCAACCGTCTGTTCCGATCAGATCCTGGGGTTTCCAGCCAAAGTACTTTTCGATGTTGGGGCTTTTGTATTTCATTACACCATCCATCCCCATGATCCCGATCACGTCTGAAATATTTGAAATCATTGTACTATGCAGGATATTTTGAAACTGCAACGCATCCTGTGCCATTTTCTGTCCGGTGATGTCGGTCAACGAGGTAACGCGTACATTTCGACCCTTATAGTACATCATCCTTCCGCGTATCATGCAAGGGAAGGTTGTACCATCCTTTCGCTGGGCGATTGCTTCGTAAGGATCTTCTGTGCCTGACAACATGTTATTCATGACGATCTCCCTGTATTCGGGCGCGATCCAGTCAGTTCCGTACCTGCTCAGGGCTTCTTCATTCGTGTACCCGAACATGATTTCGGCAGCCATGTTTTGCTCGATGCAGCGCCCGTTTTCAGAAAAGAAGATGGCTTCAAATGAAGCTTCCGATAAACCACGGTACTTTTCTCTGCTTTCATCGAGGTCCTCATCCACCTGTTTGCGCTCGGTAATGTCGGTAATAAAACCATGCCATAGGATCGTACCATCTTCATTGGCTTGCGGCAAGGCATTGCCCGACAACCAACGCACAGTACCATCATCGAACTTCACCCGATACTCGTGTTGCCAAATTGTGTTGTTTTTTGCCGATGCCTGAATGGAAGAAACCACGCCATCTAAATCGACGGGATGAATCTTTGTAAATACGGCGGAAGCATCATGAATTACTTCATCGGGACTGACCCGGTAAATGTCGCGGATGCCATCACTGGCATAAGGGAAACAGGAGGAGCCATCGGGGTTCATTTGGAATTGGTAAACAACGCCCGGTACCCGGTCGGCAATCTTTTCCAACCTGGTCAAAGCTTCTTTAAACTGTGTTGTCCTATAATTAACCGTTTTTTCGAGGTTTGAATTTAGTTCTATCACTTCTAGTTCGGCCTGCCTGCGTTGTGACACATCGAGAATAAAAACAGATAAGCCAACAATGTTTCCTTCGGCATCTTTTACCGGACTATAATAATCATCGTAATAAATTCTGGAAAGTTCTTTATCCCCATATTCCTCTTCCACAACAAAAGAATCCCCTTTTAAAGCCCGGTCAAAATTATTCTTTGCCTTATTCCGGTCTTCCATGTTGGGAATCAGATCAACCATGTTCATTCCAATCCGGATATCAATGCCCCATATCTTTTTCATTGTTTCTTTGTGAGACAATGAAAATTTTGTGTAACAATAATTTTTATCGAGTGAGAATATTACGATAGAAATCGGGCTTTCCAGAATTGATTGCAGAAATATCAAATCTTTACGATACTTTTCTTCGCTTGTTTTCAGCGCTTTTTCAGCCTGTCTGCGTTCGCTGATATCCCTGAAAAAACCAAGTAATTGGGTTCTTCCATTAAATTGGATATGCGCTCCGCTGATATCCACGTAAAAAATTTCACCATTCCTTTTGAGACATTGAATATTTTCGGCAAGATTTTTCTCCCCGCGCAACATACTTTCAAACTCTGCAAGGGTATGCGCGAAAGTATCCTGCGGATGAATGGCGGCAATGCTCATCGTTTGGAATTGTTCCTCTGTATAGCCGAATATGCGGCATATAGCCGAATTGGCATAGTTAATCATTTTTGTTTCTGCATCGGCAATCAATATTCCGTCGGGACTTCCCTCAAACATGGAATGGTACCTCTCTTCTGAAGCCTGAAGTTCCTGTTGCGCATGCTTTCGCTCCGTTATGTCCCGGTATTTCCACAAATGACCCGAGTAAACTTCGTTAAGCCAGGTTGGAATATAATCCCTTTCAAAATGACGACCATCGAGCAGTTCAAGTTCATCGTTATACACAGCCTTTTTATTGGCCAGGAGAAGGTTGATGCCTGCAACAAAATTTTCCGGGTTAATAAAGAAATGTGGCATTGTTAACAAAGTATAGCTAAGTCGTTATTCCATTTAAACATAAGAAGTTTTATCGAGTGAATTAACATATACTTTGCTTTTGTGTAACATTTGGTTTTCCTTCTCAACCTTGCTAAGAAATGTCGAAAAAGGCTA
>CAIPKZ010000260.1 GCA_903865775.1 uncultured Prolixibacteraceae bacterium
TTCTTCTCATTGCGTTGGTTATATGCTGATGCAAGCAATGGAATCGCTTTATGCCTGAACTCAGAATCGGTATATTTCCGGTTCAAAAGAGTAGTTAGTTCCATTGGATAACTGTAGGCAATCGTATCATTACAGCCGGGCAGACTGTCCGTCCGGACTTCTTCGTTTCGGCCGGTTTCAAAAGACAATGCTGCAATGGTTTTGAAATTTTCGTCAGGCGAATATTTTTTTGGGATGAGCGTGGCTTCGTTGGTTGAAAAGTCGACTGAAACTGATTGATAGGTAGCGTTTAGTTTTTCTTCCTGCTCGAAAATGGCTTCCAGCTTGCGGGTTAGGAATTGAGGTTTGCCCACAATGAGCGGAATATGACGCAATGCAATATACTTCTTCCGGCGAACATCCAGAATACAAAAAGAAAATCCATCCAAGCCAACCTGGATGGACAGATGATAATCGGATGCAAATCTTAAATCGAACGAATCGTCAACAATTGTTATTTCATGCATATAAAAGAGTACAAAACAGCTTATTTGCAAATTTATATAAAAATTGACTTGGAATCTTACGTTTTGTTTAATTTTAGGGGATCATGATAAAAAATCACATCCGGTCTGAAATTCTTAAAAATTTGGGTATTTCTCCTACAAAAGGTCAGGAGGAGCTGTCGGATAAATTGTCTGATTTTGTTGCTGATTCGGATCAGGATGCAGTGTTTGTTATGAAAGGTTATGCCGGAACCGGGAAAACAACCATGCTGGGTTCGCTGGTCAAAACATTCACGAAATTCAAATTCACTTCTGTGCTGATGGCTCCAACCGGCCGCGCAGCAAAGGTTTTAACCGGATATGCCGGACACACAGCCTATACCATTCATAAAAGCATTTACCGACAGCAATCGTCGAGCGACGGAATGGGACGCTTTGTCCTGAATAAAAATTTGTTCAAGGATACCTTTTTCATCGTTGATGAAGCTTCCATGGTTTCCAATTCGAATGGAGAATCGTCCATCTTTGGTTCCGGACGTTTGCTCGAAGATCTGATCGAATATGTTTATTCAGGTTCGAATTGCCGCCTGATACTTGTTGGTGATACGGCCCAGCTTCCTCCGGTTGGGCTCGATGTCAGCCCGGCTTTGTCGAAAAAGGAGCTTGATTTTTACGACCGGAATGTTTTCGAATACGAATTGACTGAAGTTGTCCGTCAGGATCAAAACTCCGGAATTTTATACAATGCAACGTTTATCCGGAACCTGATAACCGATGGATTCTATTCTCCCGGATATTTCCATCTGGAATGCAAACCCTTCGATGATATCCGGAGACTTGGCGGAGCTGAATTGATTGAGGAAATTTCAACCTGTTACAACCGTTTTGGATTGTTTGAGACGATCGTGGTTACCCGTTCGAATAAGCGTGCCAACAAATTCAATGAAGGTATCCGAAGTACAATTTTGTACAAAGAAGCCGATATTTCGGTTGGCGATTTGCTGATGGTAGTGAAAAACAATTATTTCTGGCTCGAAGCCAACGAAACGATCGATTTTATTGCCAATGGCGATATTGCTGAGATTGTTTCGATTCGGAAATATGAAGAATTGTACGGTTTTCGGTTTGCCAATGTCAGCCTCCGCTTGCTCGATTATCCTGATATTGAGTTCGACTGCAAGATTATCCTGGATACTTTAGCCATTGAGTCAGCCTCCCTGACTTCAGAACAAAACCGAAAGTTGTATGATGCGGTAGCAGAGGATTATCTGGATATACGGAGCAAGAAAAAGCGTTGGGAAAAGATTAAGGAAAACCCGTATTTTAATGCTTTACAGGTCAAATTTGCATACGCAGTTACTTGCCACAAAGCGCAGGGTGGACAGTGGAAAGCCGTTTTTGTTGATCAGGGATATGTGACTGAAGAAATGCTCAACATTGAATTTCTACGCTGGCTATATACTGCTTTTACCCGCCCAACTGAACGATTGTATCTGGTGAATTTTAATAAAGAGTTTTTTGAGGGATAGTTCTATGCAATGATCTCTCCGGTCCAAAGCCTTTCGAGAAAAACCTTCCAGGGTAAAACTATGATGTTGTCGATTAGCCGGGGAAAAGGATCGTTGCTAATTAAGATCAATTTCTTTACGGGGTATTCTTTCGCGAAGTTCCGCAACCCATTCAAATGACGGGGAGTTGCATTTTCGGTAGCTTTTACTTCAATAGCCACTTCGTGATCGCCTAAAACAAAGTCAATTTCCAACTGTGAGGCTGTGCGCCAGTAGCTAATGGGATAATTCAGGTTGGAGTATGAACTGTGTGCATAGATTTCCTGATAAATAAAATGCTCGAATGCCTTCCCGAAAGCCTCACTCCCTTGAACAATTTTTCCTCGTTTGAGCAAAAAATTGGCAATACCCACATCGAAAAAATAAAACTTTGGGGCAAGGATAACCCTGCGTTTAGGCTTTTTCTGAAACGATGGAAGGAAGCGTCCGGTCAACGTATCTTCCAGTATCTGGAAATACTCTCTGACAGTATTTGCACTTACTCCACAATCAGAAGCAATGTTTGTGTAATTCACCATTTCACCGTTTGAAAACGCTGCCGCATCCAAAAAACGGGAAAACGAATTAATATTTCTGATCCTGGCCTCGGCTATTATTTCATCGTTCAGGTAACTGCTGATGTACGCTACCAGCAGTTTATGTGGATTAGCCGATAAATAATGACGGGGCAATAGACCGTAGTTAATTGCCTGAAGTAAATTGAAATCCGGAATTTCCTGGCTTATCAAGGGGAATAGTTCATAACGCAAAGCACGCCCACCCAGGAGATTTGTCCCTGACCGTAGGATTTTTCTGGGGCTTGAACCGCTAAGCATAAACTTCGTTTTGTTATTTTCGATCAACCAGTGGACCTCGTTCAGAAGTTCGGGAATGCGTTGTATTTCGTCTATTACAACTGGCTTCTTCCGATCGTCAGCTAAAACTATTTCCCGCAGTTGGGCAGGATTTCGCCTCAGACGTTCGAACACATCGGTTTGCAAAAGATCGAACCACAATGAATCCGGGAACGATTCTTTTAATAAAGTGCTTTTCCCCGTTTGCCTGGCACCCCATAAAAAGAGGCTTTCGTTATCGCTTCCCTGAAAGGTTTGCTTGCGAGAAAACATGATAATCTGAAGTATTAATTCTGTTAATCCTGATAATTAGAAGTAAAAATACAAATATTTCTTATAAATTCAATACAATCAGATAAATAGATATTAGACATTTTTTTTCTAATACCGAATGACTTCTTCAACTGGAAACTCTTTCCCTTCAGCAATCGTTTCTGTGTTTGGAGAAATCTGCTGTGCTAACCAAAGTTTAAAAGGTTCTGTTTTCGGTGAAGGAATGGATTGTATAATGCGTAAAAGTCCTTTGGCATTGGCACATCCCATTCGTTGTTTACCACCAGCAGTTTCTACCCAAAGGGTGGGTACAATTTGTACCCACCCTTTGGGTAGTTCTTTATCACGTTGTCGCATACCCTTGACGTATTGCTTTGGGTCGTTGCTGTCGGTTAAAACCAAAACAACATCTTCTAAAACGAAATACCATTTTTCATCGGTTTCATTCCAAACCGTTCTGATCTATTTGCTCTCAAATAATTTAATATTGCTCATTTTCTTTTTTCTATATATTCAAAAATACTCATTTCTCCCGACTTTAAGAACTCGAAGAAATTAATTCCTTGATACTTGCAGGTTTGTAAAATCGAAAGCAAAATCAGGTGATTTTCAATATTTTATTTTGTCAATGATTTACTACTTTTTTACGCCATTTTGCAAACGGTTTAATTGAATCTACGTTGTTTATTATTCATATTGGATTTTTGTCATAATAAAATTAAATGTTACATTTAGAAGTCCTAAAGCCATCTTTATGAAGCCTAAAATGAAACTCTTTTTTACGGTTTTTCTATGCTCGATCAGCAGCGTTTTAATTGCCCAATCAGTTGATATTAATACGGCAAAAGCCATTGCCGGGCTTCACTTGAGGTCCATTGGTAAACTTTCACTTAAATCGGCAGGAAGCAAAGGAAAAAACTTCCAATTTACCTCGGTAAAGGTGACCGTTGAAAATAAGGATACGCTTTACTATATTCTAAATGACACCATTAACATGGGATTTGTTATCGTTTCGGCTGACAAGCGTGTCCGACCAATTCTTGGGTATTCAACAGAAGGGAGCTTCAATGAAAAAAAGCAACCTGAAGCTTTCGTTGCCTGGATGTACAATAAAAAGAAAGAAATTGAATACATTAAAAAGAACAATCTTCAACCTGATGTTTCAACAAAAGCATCTTGGCAAAATTTAAGTCTTAAAAGTGCATCAACAAATTCAATATTCGTAGAACCACTTTTGAAAACGAAATGGGGACAAGGCTGTTATTACAACGAAAAGTGCCCTGCCGACTATAGAAGTCCATTTTGCAGACAAGATCCGACTGGCTGCGTTGCTACTACAATGGCTCAAATTATGAAATACTGGAATTATCCGACCAAAGGAAAAGGTTCAAATTCTTATCCTTATGCTGAGTATGGGATTATATCTGCTGACTTTGGGGCTACCACTTATCAATGGGGTCAAATGCCAGAGAGTCTGACAGGATCAAACAACGCAGTGGCTACATTAATGTATCATTGCGGGGTAGCTGCTGGGATGGGGTATGGACCATATAATTCATCAACCAATTTATTGCCTAGCGTGTTGGTGGATTTTTTCGACTATTCCCCAAATATCAAGCGCATAAACTGTAAAGATTATACCACGAATGAATGGACTACTCTTTTAAAATCAGAATTAGGTCTTGGTCATCCAATATACTACACAACTAATCTGCCTTCTGGAGATTCACACGCCCTTGTTTGTGATGGATATCAAGATGTCGATTTTTTTCATTTCAACTGGGGATATAATGGGTATGCAGATGGATACTATTATTTAAAAAGTTTGAATATGAATTCGCAAATTTTTGATGGCTCTCCAACCGCCATAATAAAGATAACCCCCAATCATTTACCCGATGGATATAAAGGGCTAATTCTTTCTACCAATACGTTACTTTTAAATGCCAAAGTTGGTGTTTCAGACCCGGTTCAGGTGACTGTTGCATCAAGTTCTAATTGGACAGCTACGAGTAGTCAGTCGTGGTTAAAGCTGAGTACTAGTTCAGGCATTGCAGGTACCTCAATACTCAAACTGTTTACCACCGACAATTCTACAGACTTTGAACGTGCAGCAACTGTAACCCTTACTGCTGTTGGCTTTGCTCCACAACAGATAACAATAAAACAATTTCATATATATGCGGTAACAGCAGGTGGGCTGAACAAAATTTCGGGTAATGATTTGGCATCGTTAACCAACCTAAGCCTGAAGGGAACCATTGATGCACGTGACTTTAAAACCATGCGCGACCTGATGCCATCATTGGAATATATAGACTTAAGCGAGGCTACAATTGTCGCTTATTCAGGTGATGAAGGAACTTCCAGAAACAAAAATGTTTATTTTGCTAATACTATACCGGAGAATGCTTTTGCATTCGGCATAAGGTTTGAAAGTTCGAGACTTACCTCCTTCCTGTTCCCAATTTCCACTAAATCAATTGGCGATGCTGCGTTCAATACTTGTCTGAGTTTAACCAACTTTTTGCTTCCACCCTCGCTTCAATCAATCGGTAATTCTGTTTTTAATAACTGCATTAATCTAAGAAACATTTTTATTCCTTCATCTGTTTTAACTATTGGGAACCAAATCTATTATAATGGTACATCAATAAACGTTGATGGTGATAACCCAAACTATTTGAATCTCGATGGGGTGCTATATAACAAAACAAAAACTATACTACTTTATTGCCAAAATACCTACAGTGGTAATTTTAAAATACCTGAAACTGTTAAAACAATTGGATATGGTGCTTTCTTTAATTGCATGAAAATCACCTCATTTTCTATTCCTTCATCAGTAAGCAATATTGAAGTGTGGGCTTTTAATGGTTGTACTGCCTTGACTTCAATTTCGATACCCTCATCGGTTAATGTGATCAAAGACGCTCCATTTTTTGGTTGTACAGGTTTAACTTCCATTACTGTTGGAAATCCGATTCCGGTAGATCTAAAAGCTTCGAATGATGTTTTTTTAACTGTTAATAAAGATAGATGTACTCTGTTTGTACCATACAAAACGGCAACTCTTTACCGTGCCGCCTACCAATGGAAAGATTTTACCAACATTGTTGAAATGCCAGATTTAACCCTAAGTGCATTAGAAACCAAAATGGAAGCCAAGGCGAACAGCACTTCTTTGGTAACCATAAAAAGCACAGTAACCTGGTCTGCCGTTTCCGACCAAACCTGGTTAACTATCGATTATACGTCTGGTAATGGGGATCAAACTCTAACTTTTACTGCCCAGGAAAATGCTTCGGCAGGACAACGTACAGCGATTGTTACCGTTTCGGCGAGCAATATGCCTCAAACCATTACAGTTACCCAGGAGGCAAAAAACACTACCGGAATCGCCCAAGTATCGATTAACTCTGAATTTACGGTTTATCCAAATCCAACAACAGGAAAGGTGTTACTGGGATTTGACAAGTTTCCTGTAGGCGGAATAACTATTACAGTAAATGATATTAACGGAAAGAATTGTTTCAAACAATTGATACGTGAAAAAGAATCGTGGATTGATTTAAATGGAAATGTTTCGGGTATTTACTTTATAAAAACAGATCAGGAAAACATCAAGGCAAAAAAAATCGTTTTAAAATAGCTCTGATTCTCACTTCCCTGAAATCTTTGCTTGCGAAAACGCATGATAATCTGAAGTATTAATTCTGTTAATCCTGATAATTAGAAGTAGAAATAAAAATTATCTTTATAAAACCAATATTGTCAGATAAATAGATGTTAGTCAATAATTATCAGGAAAAAGGAAAGGGGAAAAGGTTTCATTGTCCTTATGACCATTCCGCTTTCCTGTTTATTCTTTTCAATTGACTAAGGAATTTTTTCAATTTGAATAACATCACCCTCCGCAATCGCTTCAGTATTCGGAAACACCTTCTGCGCTTCCTTCAGAATAGTTAAGTGGTCTTTGTACCGCGCCGAAAAATGCCCGATAATCAACTTTCCAACCTGAGCTTTTTGTGCAACGGTGGCTGCATCTTTTCCGGTGGAATGGTAGGTCTCGGTTGCCAGTTTCTGATTGTCTTCAGCAAAGGTTGCTTCGTGGTAGAGCAAATCTACATTCCGGACCGATTCAATGTACGATTCATCAAAACGGGTATCGCTGCAGAAGGCGAACGAGCGGGCCGGATGCTTGTTAATGGTGATTTCAGTATTTGGAATAATCCGTCCATCTTCAGTTACAAAATCTCCGCCTTCCTTGATTCGTTGCCGATCACGAATCGGAATCTGATACTCTTCCAATTTTTCAGGAATTAAATTGGGCAGTTTCGGCTTTTCTTCAAACCGGAATCCACAAGTAGGTATCCGATGAGATAGTGGAAATGAATAAACCGATACTTTGCTATCCTCATAAATCTTCTGTTCCTTTTTGAAATTCAGAGGGTGATAGACGATTTTGAAGGGAATTTCTTCAGAATAAAGAAATTGAAGCTGAGGGGAAAGATATTTTTGTAATTCAGAATGGCAATAAAGGTGCAAATCATTCTTCCGGCCCAAAAGTGTCATCGTGGAAATCAGGCCAATCAATCCAAATATGTGATCGCCATGCAGATGGGTGATGAAAATGTGATTGATCCGGGAGAAACCAATATTGTATTTCCGCATCTGCGTTTGGGTTCCTTCGCCGCAATCGATTAAAAAAAACCGCCCGGATACATTGAGTACCTGGGCGGTTGGATATCTGTTTGATGTAGGTAAAGCAGAACTTGTTCCGAGAATTGTTAGCTGAAAGGGAATTGCCTGTCCTGACATAGTCAGATTAGATTTTTTCCTTTTCTTTCAGGAGTTCAATTGCTTCCGAAACTGTTCTGGTAATAGTCAGAACAGTATGTAACATCGAAATCCTGATAATCTGCTCAACTTCATGCTGAAGGCCAGTTAAAATAAACGTACCCGAATTATCTTCGCAAAGCCGGTTTGCTACCAAAATGGCGCTTAATCCGGACGAATCACAATAAGTACACTGGCTCATATCCAGAACGATGTTTCGTTCACCATTCGCATTTACTTTAACAAGCTCTGATTTTAGATCGGGTGCAATATTCGTATCCAACCAGTCGTTCAGAACTTTAATGAGCGTATAGTCTTCAATATTTGTTATCACTAGTGGTGCGTTAATATTTGATATTTTATTATAACACTTTAAAAAACAAGTATATATAATCGTTCTTTGATTTTGAGATTTGAATTGACTTGATGTCCACTTTTGCACTTTTAAAGTGTAAA
>CAIPKZ010000261.1 GCA_903865775.1 uncultured Prolixibacteraceae bacterium
CGGCGAAGATGAATACACTGAAAACGACATCCGGCTGATGCGCATTCTATTCCTTTCTGAACTGGGGAATTAGCAGCCTCATCCCAAGCCCTTCTCCAAAGGAGAAGGGAGTTGTGACAGCGAAGTATATGAGTGATTCCTGAAAGGAAATGGAATAGTCAAAGCCTACATATCGAAAAGTTCCCCTCCTTCGGAGGGGTTAGGGGAGGCTATTAAAAATAATTATTCCGTGTGTTTTTCCTTCGGTACAAGTTGAAGTCATAACCTACAAAAAACTCATAGGTTCCCATCTGGTATTTATGAATATCAGGAAGTAAAAAGTATTCAGCAGCGTATCCGATCCTTAAATTATTCCTGAAGGTGTACTGACCGGATAGACACATGGCACCGTTGCTACGCAAATTCAATCCAGCCTGAAGATTCCCGGGAAAGTACAATAGCGCAGCAGCATCGAAGAATACAGGCTTTCCGGCAGATGCCACTACCAGCAAATTGGGCCGGAGAACCAGACTCCTTGCCAACTTAAAGGCATAACCTCCAGCCAAATACATGGTTTGAAATTCAGACAAGGAAGAATAGCGGCTCTGGTTTACCTTAAAGGTATTGTTAATCATCTGAGGTACAGACAAACTAATGTAATAATCTTCATTATAGATGACTCCTCCGACACCAAAAATAGTCATGAAATACAAATTAATGTCATTCTGGAATTCCGGATCGGGTACTCTGTCGGGATAAAGATGATAATCTGTTAAATTGTTGCTGAAACTTAGAACCCCGGCACGAAGCCCAAAACGCATATAATAATGCATATCGAGCCTGATCTGATAAGAATAATCGCTGGTAAGATAAATACGCTTCTCTAATCCGATATTTAACCGTTGAACATTCAACCCAAATCCACTTTTCTGATCTTTGATTGGTGTATTATATGAAAATTGCTGAGTCAAAGGAGCTCCATGGATACCAACCCAATTGGTTCTGGTGGAAAGTCCAAAGCCTGCCCGGTCCCATATTCCCACGTAGGCCGGATTGATCGTGTACATATTGGTAATGTATTGCAACGACCATGGAAATTCCTGCCCTTTCACCTGCGACACAGCGAGTAAAAAGAAAAACACAAGTACAATAATATGAATGAATTTCCTAATCATTAATCATGCTAATACGATACAAATACAAAACTCTTCTTGACTTCTCCATTTCCTAACTGGAGTACATAAAAGTAAGTTCCCGGAGTAACTTTTCCGTTAATTACTGTAGCTGTGCGGTTGGTTGTTCGTCCATCCCACCAGGCATCCTCAGGATTTCCCCAAACAATGAGGTTTCCATAGTTGTTCTTTTCATACAATTTATTTCCCAACTGGTCAAAAATATACATTCTGGCATTCGGGAAGTGATCGAGACAATAGATCTGGAAATAATCGTGAATATTATCGTCGTTCGGCGAGAAGGCATTCGGGATAAACAAGTCACAATCACGTCCGTAATCCAGGTATTCAGGATAACCGTCGAAATCAATGTCATCGTTACTGTAATCACCGTCCATATTCAGATCTTCAAATTGCGTCAGATACTCGTCATTATCATCATTTTCATCGCGCCAGTCCTTTATTCCATCACCTTCGAAATCCTGCATGGCAGCATTGCTTCCGGTTGCATTATCTTTGGCTGAACAAATGTTTGGAACAGTGTCGAATCCATCATCCAATCCGTCGCCATCAGAATCCTTGCCGGCCAGAATATGATCAGGCTTGCCATCATAACTAAATCCATCATGCCCTTCAATATAATCCGGAACATGATCATTGTCTGAATCAGCATCCAGAAAGTCAGGGATTCCATCCGGATCAGCTAAATTTAGATCAGTATCGGTTGGGATAATCCGGGTGCCACCTGTTAATGGATCATAGTCAAAATCGACACCATCTTTGTTTACTTTGCCTGAAGGCTGAATAAAATCTGGCGTACTTTGGCTTTCAATGTTATCCACAATACCATCGTTATCCGAATCAATATCCAGATAATTTGGAAATGCATCGCCATCGGTATCTGTTGTTTTCCAATCCGAACCTGCCATCACTTCGTCAAGATTCAGAATTCCATCGCCATCAGCATCCGCATCGAGCTCATCCGGAATTCCATCATGATCAATATCCGAAATCACCTGAATCGTCACAGTAGCAGGATTACTTGCGTTATTGTTCACATCATAAACAACGTAACGGAAAGTATCGTCTCCGGAATAACCTTGAAATGCCTTGTACAAAAAGCTTCCGTCAGGATTTAGAGTTAAGGTTCCATGCAACGGACCTCCAGTGAGTGTTGCATTAGATATTGCTTCGAAATCAGGATCAGAATCAATACCATATCCATTATCGTCAGTTACCACGTTTCCGCTTACTTCACTGCATAAGGTAATAAACTCATCGTTGGTAGCAACTGGTGGCAAATTTGGTATAGGCAATGTAATGATCAGATTTTGCTGACAGCCATTCTGATCGGTAACAGTCACATGGTAGTCTCCATTATTCAGATTAAAAATATCTTCTTTAATTGCACCGGCAAAACCGCTTTGCAGGTTAGGCTGCCATACAGACAAATATTTCCCTGTACCGCCTGAAATAGTCAGATCGATCTCACCTTTCTGTCCTGACTTTAAATCAATTTTAGTAATTGCATAACTTACCGAAAGCTGATCAGGCTGACTGATAACTACATTATGATTTTCTGCTGAAGTACACCCATTCGCTTCGATGGCCAAAATGCTGTATGTTCCGGCTATCGCTCTTACTTTTGCCTTGTTGTTGAATACTTTAACATTTTGAAATGAACCACCCAAATATACAACCACATATGTTCCGTCGGCAACATTTGCAAAGTCAAAATTGATGGTCCCTGAATCACCAAAACATATGCAATCTTCAACTGCAGCAGTTTTCATCTCTGGGGTTGGTGGCACCGGAGGCATAACAACTGCGCCTGCTACAGAATAACAACCGGTAAAAACATTTCTTACCTGAAGGGTATATGCTTTCGATGACAGGTGTTCGAAAATTGCAGAAGCCTGATAAGCACCGCCATCTATATTGTACTCATATTGCGGCCCTATTGGATTGGTTATTTCAATGGTACCATGTTCGTCTTTGCAACTCGGAGGAGCTATAATCTTTGCTGTTGGTGAAGCGGGAAGGCCAAAAATAGTGAGTGTTATACCTGTACGAACCTGGCCCACACATTGTCCATTGAAGGGTTCTGCATAAAAAGTTTTAGTCTCAATTGTATTCAAAACAGGAAGAGTAACATTTCCGCCAACGGCCGAATCGTACCAGTTAACAGTCACTCCAGGCTTTACACTGACATAGGTTCGGGCATCAATTGTCTGCAGCGGACTTTCTGCACATTCTTCCACCGGATTTAGTTTGATCAGAATATCAGGTGTAGGATTGATTGTCAGTGTAACTGCTTTTCTTGGACTTCCGGCGCATTCACCAACAATGGATTCAGCATAGTAGGTAACCGTATTCACCGTGTTAAGTGTTGGATTACTTACCACATTTCCTCCTAAAATCTGATCATACCAGACAACCGATGCACCCGGAGGTAAAGTGATTCCATTATTGGCATCCAGTGTCTGAATTGGATTTTTTTCACATTCAACAATCGAACCGCCAATCAAAACCGGAGCTGCCGGTATCGGCTTGATCGACAAAGTAACCGGAGTACGTGCCGGACTTATACAAGATGCAATAGATGCTTCAGCATACCAGATAACAGTTCCAGCTTTATTCAATAAAGGTGCAGGAACTACAACACCACCGGAAGCCTTATCGTACCATGTAATTGTATTTCCGGGTACCTTGACAATAGCATCATTGGCATCGAGCGTTTGAATTGGTGTCATTTCGCAATCGCTTATCTGTCCATTACTGACCCAGGCCGGAACTGCAGGAGTCGGATTGATAATCAGGTTAACCGGAACACGCGACAAGGTTGTGCATTGGCTGTTTGAAACTTCAGCATAGAATATTTTATTACCAATAGTATTCAAAATAGGCGAAACAATAATACCACCAGTAGGTGCATCGAACCAGGTAATTATTTCACCCGGTTTTAATCCCGTGATATATGAATTGGCATCAAGCAACTGAATCGGCGTGTTTTCGCATTGCTCAACCGGTGCTGCCGGTCCCTGAACCAAAGGCATAGGATAAATGCTAAGCATTACCATGGTACGGGTTAAGCTGACACAGTTGCCGCGGACTGCTTCAGCATAATAAGTTGCGCTGCCCAATTTACTCAGTTCAGGTGATAATATTAAATTTCCTCCTGAAGCTTTATCGTACCATTTGACAACTATTCCGGCTTCTTTAATAATGGCATCATTGGCAATTAATGTTTGTATTGGATTATTTTCACATTCAGCCAGCGGATTAACACCAACCAATGCCGGAGGTAACGGATTCGACGGAACCATATCAATAGTCAATTTGGTGATATCCGATTCACAATTCGACAACTTGGTCCTAATTGTTACTTGATGTATTCCGGGCGCCAGTCCGGTAAGTATTCTTGAAACCTGAAGAACCCCGTCCAAATAGAATAAATAACCACTGGTCCGGATATCTGTAATTACAATACTTCCGGTCTGATCGACACAGTCTGGTTGTTTTGTTATCGTAGCCAAAGGAGCGGTAAGAGGCGGTGGCATCGCATTGACTGTTAATTCAGTAATTGCCGATTCGCAACCAGTTATAATATTTTTGACCCTTAACTGGTGCTTGCCTGAAAGCAATCCGGTAAAGCTGGGAAAAGTTCCATACAAACCACCATCAATGTTAAACTCATAATACGGACCAAAAGGACTCGATATGACGATTGTACCTGTTGGTAAATCGCAGGTTGGCTGCACGGTTACGCTTGCAGTCGGCGCGACCGGTGGACTTGGGATCAGATCAATATTGACTGGCGTTTCCTGTGATTCGCAACCAGAAAAAACTTCTCTTACCCGGATCTTATTTGATCCCGATGCTACAAATGTATCTGAGGACTGATAAGCACCTCCATTCAAACTGTATTCGTACCCGGTTCCAAAAGCAGGATAAGTAACAACAATTTTACCTGTTGGAACAATACAGGTAGGTTGTTCGGTTACAACAGCAATCGGAGTAATTCCAACCGGTTGATCTAAAGTAACACTGGTAGTATTTGAGCTACATGTGCTGATTAACAGCTTCAGGTTGGTATAATTCCCATCTGGTACATTCTGAATTTGAGACCAGTTACTGATCAACTGCACACCAGTAAATATGCCTGTATCATACACAATATCGTATTTGCCATCAGGAACATTGTTAAACCAAAATACGATACTCCCATTGACTCCCATGCATTGACTATTAATTGCCAATGCAGAAATAATTACCGGTGGCAGCTGTTTAATTTCTACACTGACCATGTTTGTACTGTTCGCACCTATTGATAATCTCAGGTTATTGTAGTTTCCGGTAGGTGCTGAAACAGAAGCTTTGTTGCCAACTATGGAGACATTTTTGAAACTTGTGAAATCGTATAGGATATCGTAAATACCATCAGGAACATTGGTAAATGTAAACAGGATACTGCCGTTAATTCCTAAACAAGGGCTACCCACCGCCGCAGCAGCCAGTGTAATAACTCCAGGTTCTGAAACCGTTATATCAGAAGTGCCGGTACATTTTGAAGCATCGGTTACGATATAGGTATGTTTGCCCGAAGTAACAGGATAAGTACCGGTACCGCTGTATGGCAATTTTCCTCCTGTTGCACTAACAGTTACCATCGTGGTACCTCCAAAGAATGGGATAGGTGCATCCTGTGTAATGCTGACAATTATTTCGTCAGGCTGAGTAATCTTGAAATTACCTAAAAGTACAGTAATTGCAGTATTTGCTGCATCGCGGATGGTTACAGGATATAGTCCATAAAAAAGCGTTAGTGCTTCAAATGCTGCCTTACTGTGCCAGGTAATACCATTATCAATACTATACTGATAAGTTCCTGAACCTCCGCCTTCTTTGGATACAGAAAGACTACCGGTATTTCCACCATAACAGATTACATCCTTAGGAGTTATTATTGCACTTATCTGATTTCCTTTCTGTACAGTAGCCGATCCCAGCGTGACAAAACAGGCAGGTGCTTTGGTATCGCGCATAGTAATTGAATAAGTGCCCGGCGTCAGGTTATTAAATATGGGGCTTGCCTGCCAGCTTACTCCATCTTTGCTATACTCAAAAGTACCCGATCCTCCGGTAGGAGATTGAACGGTGATGGTACCATCATTTGCTCCAAGGAACGATTCTTTTGTTGAACTCAGGCTTGCAATTAACTTATCCGGCCTGGTAATCGTGATATTATCAAGCAATGCCTGATAGCCCGTATGTGCTTTATCGCGCATATACACAAAATAATTACTGGATGGCAATGCTGTAAAAACCGGCGTAGGCAACCAGGTTGAACCTCCATCAATAGTGTATTCATAATTACCTACCGGTCCTGAAGTAGGCTGAATCGTAATCGTACCGTCACTTGCAGTATAACAGGTTGCTGGTGTATGTGTGACCGTGGCCAGCAAAGGAACTATCGTTGTTATAATTTTAGCGCCCAACTGAAGTGTGCATGTTAATGTCTTTGCATCTGCAATCCAAACCTTATAGGTATTCGGTCCCAGATTCGTGAAAGTTCCTGAATTCTGCCAGTTCACGCCGTCGATACTGTAAACATAGCTTTTTGATCCACCGGAAGGATTAGTAATGGTTATGCTTCCGTCTTTAGCTGTCGTATAAGTTTCGTTAACCGAAGTAACCGAGGCAGCCAGAATTTGTGGTTCAGTCAGGGTAAATGAATTTAGAATGGCTTTTACACAGTTCTTCGAATTTGCATCACGCATTTGAAGGTTGTAATTGCCCGGCGACAGATTTTCGAAAAATGGAGAAGCTTGCCATTTTGTCCCGCCATCGACGGTAAATTCATAATTTCCTGATCCTCCGGAAGGATTCAAAAACGAAATTTTACCGTTGTTGGCACCAAAACAAGTGATGTCAAGGTGGTCAGGAATAGCATCCATATCCACC
>CAIPKZ010000262.1 GCA_903865775.1 uncultured Prolixibacteraceae bacterium
AAGGATTCCATCTTTCAAAAAAGAGATGGAATCCTTCGATTTTTCATTTGATTTCGCCTTTAGTCCTGAAGGGACGACAGGTAATAGCACAGGATGAAATCCTGTGGATATTCCCATCCAAGCGAAGGATTCCATCTTTCAAAAAAGAGATGGAATCCTTCGATTTTTCATTTGATCTTGCCTTCCAGTCCTGAAGGGACGGCAGGTAATAGCACAGGGTGAAATCCTGTGGATATTCCCATCCAAGCCAAGGATTCCATCTTTCAAAAAAGAGATGGAATCCTTCGATTTTTCATTTGATTTCGCCAAACCAGTTTCGTTTCCTCACATAAAACTGAAAAACAATACTTCTGGGGAATTTTTTGGCGGGTGCACTGAAATGTCCATCCTGATGCAATTGTCTGCGTTTTCGCTGCAATTCAGGAAGTGAACGATAGAAGTGGTAATGAGCTTTCAAAACACTACGGATGCCATTTAAATTGAATTCAGCTAAAAGCTTAAACGCTGCAACTGCATCCAGAATCATCCGGACTCCAAGAATAGTTATCAGCTGATTTCCGGGTAAATTCTTATACAACAACCAAAGATTATTCCTGAAATTCAAAAACAACTTCGTTGGATTGTCATACGAAAGTGTTCCTCCACCTAAATGATAAACCGTACTTTCAGGAGAAAAAACGATTCGGTAACCCTGATTTTTCAGGCGCCAGCACAGGTCGATTTCTTCCATGTGAGCCCAGAAATCGGCATCAAAACCACCAACCTGATGAAATAAACTGGCGCGTACAAACATACATGCACCGGTTGCCCAGAAAATATCTGTAATATTATCGTACTGACCACTATCAGCCTCAACTTCATTGAAAATGCGGCCACGGCAAAACGGATAACCAAACCGGTCGATGAAACCACCGGCAGCCCCGGCATATTCAAAATGAGTTTTTTCGCGATAGCTGAGTATTTTGGGTTGAACTGCAGCAATTTGCGATTCGGCCTCCATCAAACGGATAGGCGATTCCAACCATCCGGGAGTCACTTCCACATCCGAATTCAGGATCACAAAATAATCGGCATCAATTTGTAATAGCGCTTCATTGTATCCACGCGCAAATCCGTAATTCTTCTTCAGGTCTAAAATTTTTACCTCCGGAAAATCACTTCGAAGCATCGAGAGTGAATCGTCAGTTGAGCCATTGTCAGCCACCACAATGGTTGTTGATTCATTTGGACTGAATTCAATCACAGATGGAAGAAACTGCCTCAGCAATTTTACTCCGTTCCAGTTGAGGATTACAATGGCGATTTTTGGATTGCTCATTAATGATTAAATCGTTGTAATATGGTTGTCCAAATTTTCAGTCTAAAATTCAGTTTAACTATTTGTCATTTCAGATGTAATTCATCGTCATTCAATTGTCATTCAATTGTCATTCAGTCGCATGCTGCATTTTCACAATAAATAACCATGACTGACGTGCAGCTAATGACACTTGTGATTCTTCCCCTTTTTTATTTCCTCTTCTTTCTATGGAATCAGCAATTTAGCCAGCAAAGCTGCCATATTTTCCTTTTCGAGGTTGTAAAGCATATTGGCTATTTTCTCCATTTTATCGGCATCCTCCGATTGAAGAACCAGCTTAATTTCACGAATCTGTTTGCCTGTCATTTCTTCTTCAAGCAACGACCATATTTTCAGATTTTCGGCTTCCTGCTTCGGAACACCCAAATGTTCAAGTTCCAGTTTGGTAGCTTCCAGAATTTCGCGCGCTTTCAGAATCACCGGATCGGAAGCTTTTCCTGTTCCGGCGGCATCGCGAAGGCTCCAACTCGAATAATTGTAATTCAATTCTTTGATCATTCGGACCTTGGTGCTTTCCTTTCCGAAAATTCGTTCCAGAAAGATAATGGTATGACTTTTCCATGCTTCCAGATCGAAGTTTTTCGCAACTAAACTTTCAAGTTGTTTATTGATGAGGGCAATTTCTTTTTCGATCATTTGGTGAATTGTTTGTACGATGCAATTTACAATAAAAACAGGACAGGAAAAATCCTGAAGATAATAAAATCAACTAAGGAGATTCAAGCAAAGATCAGAGATCAGAGTTAATGGAGACCGAAGAATGAAAAAATAGTGAAATTGCTGAATGATTGACTCATCTTCAAATTTTCAAATCGTCAAATCGCCGAATTATTTTACCCCAGATGCTGGTGCACAATTCCGTAAAATTCATCAAAATAGTTGGCATTGCAGGCAATCATCTCGCCGTCAAAAAGGTAATTATCGCCACCATTAAAGTCACAAACTTTTCCGCCAGCCTGCTGAATGATGATAATACCGGCAGCAACATCCCAGGGATGCAGTGCGTGTTCGTAGAAACCTTCGAACCTTCCGGCGGCAACATAGGCCAAATCGCTGGCGGCAGAGCCCAAACGACGCATCCCGTGCGAATTTCGCATGAAAAAATTCATAGCTTCCAGGTAATGATCCAGTTTCGAAAAATCGTAATACGGAAATCCGGTGGCAATCAGAGAATCTGCCGTGGTGGCAGCTGTTGAAACGTGAATCTCCTGGCCATTCAAATAAGCTGGGCTGCCTTTCCAAGCATAAAACATTTCATTCAGACTGATTTCATAAATCACTCCCATGATAATCTCATGATTCTCCATCAGGGCAATGCTCACCGCAAAAGGCGAGATTCCATGAATATAATTGGTTGTTCCGTCGAGCGGATCAATCACCCAGCGAAATATTTCTCCGTTATCCTGTGCAGTACCTTCTTCTGCGATAAAACCGGAACCGGGAAGCAATACCTGTAAAACAGCAACAATCTTCGCTTCCGCCGTCTTGTCGACATAGGTTACCATATCCGATTTCCCCTTGTGGATAATGTCATCAGCGGTAAATTTCAGGCGTTCTTCAAAAATAAACCCACCAACTTCCCTGGCCAGTTCCTGAACTTGAGTGCAAAGTATTTCGAGATTCATGTATTTTAATTATGAGTTTTAAGTTATTAATTATAAGTTAAATAGCTAATTGACAGGTAATAGAAAGTCTTCAACATTTAGCATGGAGATTGTCTGATATCCGGCTACTAAATATGCATTTTGAAAAGTGCTTGAAAGTTTCGTGTTTTTAGTAGAACTGAGTTTGAATTCATACGCATCAAACTTGCCATCTTGTTCTTCAATAAAATCAATTTCCTGTTGTTGTGTTGTTCTCCAGAAATAGTAATTTCCATAGAAACCATAATAATTCAGATATTTAATCCGCTCACTAACCAGGAAATTCTCCCAAAGTGCACCTTTATCAGTTCTATTTTCCCAGAGAATGAAATTGCCAATCACTGCATTTCTGATTCCGTTATCAACGAAATATATTTTCTTTCCTTTTTTGATTTCATTTCTGACATTTCTGTTCAACGCATTCAGTCGGAAAACAATAAAGGCTTTTTCAAGCAAATCGATGTACTTTTCAACCGTTTCCTTATCGGCACCAACAAGTTGGCTGAGTTCGTTGAACGAAACTTCATTGCCTACCTGCAAAGCCAATGCTTTTAATAATTTTTCGAGAACTATAGGTTTCTTGATTTCACCAAATGAAAGGATATCTTTAAACAAATAACTTCCGGCTATATTTTTCAAAAGTAATATTTCATTTCCGGGTGAAGTTATTATTTCAGGATATGATCCGAAAACCAGACGATGAGGAAGTTGTCTCTTTTCTTCGAGAAGTCCATGATGCTTAACCATTTCACCAAAAGAAACCGGATACATTTGATATTCTAGTTTCCTTCCGGTCAACGGTTCATTGATTTGATTAGCGATGTCAATCGACGATGAACCTGACACAAAAAGCTGTACGTCCTTTAATTGATCCGTAATAAGCTTCAACGTCATTCCTATCTCCGGAATTAATTGCGCTTCGTCGATAATGATATTCTTTTTGTCTCCAAAAACAGTTCTCAATCTCGAAGAATTGATGCCAGTTAATAATCCCCTTACATCTGGTTCATCTCCGTTTAAAGTCAAAGTATTGTCTGGTTCAAGATTCAGTTGCTGAAGCAGAGTGGTCTTGCCCACCTGCCTTGCACCCAAAATGACAACAGCTTTCTTTAACGATAGGTTTTTTTGTATGCTTTCAGATAATTGTCGAATTATCATTTTGTTTTTTGTTCAAAACTATATATTTTTTCGATTGCAACCGAAATAAAGTATGTTTATTTTCGATTACAACCGAAATTTATTGTAATTATCTGATTTATGCTTAAAATCGGGATCACAGGGTACTATTACAAAACAGATTCCTTTAGACAAATATATCTTTCCATCAAGACACAAAATCACAAGATTACACAAAAATGGTAAACCCCGGAATCATTAATATTTCTAATTTTCAAATCTTCAAATTATCAAATTATCAAATTATCAAATTATCGAATTATCAAATTATCGAATTATCGAATTATCGAATTGTCAAATTGTCGAATTTCCAAATTGATTACAACAGGTCGCTCGCCAGTTCCGCCAGATAACTGCGTTCACCTTTTAAAAGGTTTACATGGGCAAAGATCTCATGGTTTTTCATCTTTTCAGTCATATAGGCCAGCCCGTTCGATTTCATATCCAGATAAGGAGAGTCGATCTGCTGAAGGTCACCGGTAAAAATCAACTTGCTTCCTTCACCTGCCCGGGTAATGATGGTCTTTATTTCATGCGGTGTAAGGTTCTGTGCTTCGTCGATTATAAAATAGGAATTCGACAAACTCCTTCCACGAATGTATGCCAGTGGTGTAATTATCAGCCGCTCGTCTTTCAGTAGCTCTTCGATCAGCTGATATTCGGTACTTCTCACATTATAATTGTGTTTGATCACGGCCAGATTATCGAAAAGTGGCTGCATATACGGACTTATTTTTTCCTGAGCGTCGCCCGGAAGGTAGCCCAAATCACGGTTACTCAACGCAACAATGGGCCGGGCAAGTAAGATCTGTCCGAAGTTTTTATGCTGTTCCAAAGCAGCAGCAAGAGCCAGAAGGGTTTTACCGGTTCCGGCTTTGCCAGTCAAAGCAACCAGTTTGATGTCAGGATTAAACAAAGCATCCAAACTAAAAGTCTGTTCGGCATTCCGGGGTTTAATTCCATACGCCGTTTTCTTCTCCACACGAACCAATTTTTTCAGCCCACCGTCATATCTGGCCAGAACACTGGCTTTAAGAGACTTGATGATGAAATATTCGTTGATATCAGGCGCCTGCTCCAGGTTCATGGTTTCAACCGGAAGCGAATTTTCATTGTAAAGCTTTTCAATCAGTGTATCGTCGAAACTCGTTAATTCAGTAACGCTTTTATTCAGGAACTTAATATCCTTGACTTTGTCGTTGTAATAATCTTCAGCCTGAATCTTCAGTGACTTAGCTTTCATCCTCAGGTTGATATCTTTTGAGACCAGAATAGTTGGCCGGTCGGGGAATTTCTGTCCGATATACATGGTAATCGCCAAAATACGATGATCAGGAATATCTTCAAGAAACGAGTTTTTCATTTCCTCGGGTAAAGGCTTGCCCGTTTCAATGATCAGTTTTCCTTTATCAGGACCCAATTTTATACCACCGTTAAACAACTGGTCGCCCACGATCTCATCCAATTCGCGCACGAATTCCCGAGCCTGAAAGTTAATCGGATCGTTTCCACGTTTAAATTTGTCGAGTTCTTCCAGCACAGTAATCGGAATTACAATGTCGTTATCCTGAAACTGGTAAATACTGGTATGATCGTGCAGGATCACATTGGTATCCAATACGAAAATTTTAGTCTGCTTTTTCTTTGCCATCGCACCTATCGTTAAGATTTTTCGAAATTTAGAAAAATTAGAATGCATTTGTCAGAATATCCTGTTAAATTCTCAATTTTACGATTCTATTTTTTCAACTGTTGTTCATAAGTTTTTTTGCCAATGAAAAACTATCCTGAAGTGCTCGATTTCCTATACAGTCAGTTGCCTATGTTTCAACGCACTGGCCCTGCAGCATACAAGAACAATCTGGACAATACCATCCGGCTGGATGAAATGTTCAATCATCCGCACCATTCATTCAAGACCATTCATGTGGCCGGAACCAACGGAAAGGGTTCTGTTTCGCACATGCTGGCGTCAGTACTTCAGGAGGCAGGATACAAAACCGGACTTTATACTTCTCCTCATTTGAAAGATTTCAGGGAACGAATCCGGGTTAACGGCGAAATGATTTCAGAAGAAGCAGTGGTAGAATTTACCGAAAAGTATCGGATCAAAAACGAGATTGAAATGTTGGAGCCCTCCTTCTTTGAACTGACAGTAACTATGGCATTCGACTATTTCAGGGCCATGCAGGTGGATGTGGCAGTAATTGAAGTTGGCCTTGGCGGACGACTCGATTCAACCAACATTATTACTCCGGAAGTTTCAGTCATTACGAACATTAGTTTCGACCATATGTCATTATTGGGGAATTCGTTGCCTGAAATAGCTGCAGAAAAGGCTGGCATTATCAAATATGGCATTCCGGTTGTGATTGGAGAAACCTCTCCGGAAACCAGTCCGACATTCGAACAGTTCGCAAAAAGAATGATTGCCAGTATTGAATTTGCAGATCGGAATTACCATTCAGATTATTCAATGCAAACAATCGATGGCAAACAAAGCCTGAATATCAGGAAATCTGAATTATTAATGTATCCTGATTTACAATTGGACCTGCTGGGAATCTATCAGCGTCACAATGTTCCAACTGTACTTCAAACAATTGATGTTTTAAATGAAAAAAACTGGAATTTATCGGAAGATAATATCCGATGCGGTCTTGAAAATTGCGTTGACAATACCGGATTAATGGGGCGCTGGCAGATTATCGGACACAATCCGTTAACTATCTGCGACACCGGACACAACCCAGCAGGTATCAAACTCGTGGTAGAACAAATCAAACAGACACCCTATAGAGAACTCCATATGATCATTGGCCTGGTAAACGATAAGGATCAGGATGAAGTTTTGTCACTTCTTCCGGCAGACGCCCGTTACTATTTCACCAAAGCATCCATTCCACGAGCTACACAACCGGAAGAACTCGCAGAAAAAGCTGCAAAGTTTCGATTGCAAGGGAACTCCTACCAAACTGTTCCGCAGGCACTTTTTGCAGCCAAAGATAACGCTGGCAAAAACGATCTGATTTTTATAGGTGGAAGCACATTTGTTGTGGCTGAAGTTTTATGAGATTTTTTTGATCTTTCTTTTGCACATATCAAAAAGGAATCTATCTTTGCAACGCTTTAAAAAACAAAGCACGTTCAGTAAAACAACACAAAGGGCGATTAGCTCAGCTGGTTCAGAGCATCCCGGTTAAACCGGGAGGGGTCAGCGGTTCTCAAAAGACTTTTTGTTAATAAAAAAGGGCGATTAGCTCAGCTGGTTCAGAGCATCTGGTTTACACCCAGAGGGTCGGCGGTTCGAATCCGTCATCGCCCACAAAAGTCATTCGAAAATCGGGTGACTTTTTTTATTTTCAGGCCATGTACTACTGCTACATTTTATATTCAGATAAGCTTGATAAATATTACATCGGATCGACTTCAGA
>CAIPKZ010000263.1 GCA_903865775.1 uncultured Prolixibacteraceae bacterium
CATCGCCCATTTCGAACTTGAAGATGTTTAAACCTTCCAGGAAGAATGGCCGTTTCACTTCACAAAGAGTCTCGAATGCAGTCAGGTTCATTACCGAAGGATCTGATTCAACCTGTCCAAAATCGGGATTCACAGTCAGGTCGGCAGTAAAATTGCTGGTCAGACCGATTTTGGCATCCAGCCCGACATTCCCCAACCACGACCGGCCTTGATCGGCAAACGGATTGGACGGAACTTTATCAAAAGTCTTTAACTTTCCAACCGCATAGGGCATAATTTCAATCCGCCGCGATTTTGGAATATCCTTTATTCCCTTCAATTCCCCAAATGCATAAAGCATTCCAGGCCCTGACATTGATTGGACTTCCCAGTCACTTTCTTCAGATATTCGGTCAATCCATCGCCAGACATGCATTCCCCAAACCTGATCCTTATCGCTGCTGTATCTCAGCTGACTTAGCGGAATTTCGTATTCAGCTACCCAGGCCGAATCTTCCAGACCGGTTTTCACATACCATACTGCGTTCCAATTCATGTCCCAGGCCATCGGATTAAACAGGATTAAATCAATTTTCTGGCCTGCCGCAGTTACCGAAAATTCAAATCCGGTGCGATGATCGTGATAGCTGTCAAAATTGATTCCTGCGATATCTCCATATAATTCATCGCGGCGTCCCAATTTTCGGGATATTTTTGATGGTTCCGTATCGAAAGCCCGTATGGCCACATAAATATTTCTGTCGTCGTATAAAACCTTTATTTTCGTATCCTGAGTTGGTTTAGCTCCTTCCTTGGGGAGCAGTTGGGTAAAATCGCCGCTCCATTCTCCGGTGTTCCAGCAGGGATCGTTGAGTTTTCCATCAATAGTTGGTTTAGCTGTCGTTAGGCGGGTGGTGGTGTAAGTCCTGACAGGTTTATTCGCATTGGTTATGCTGTCTTTTTGGATATCTGTCGCCGATACTTCAGAAACAATGAAAAGGAAAGCGAAAAGAATTAAAATGGCATTTCGGTTCATACGTTTATCAGATTAGGTTTTCAGGATACAAAAATGGTTAATTGTTTTAGATTAGCGAATTAACAATGACAATTTCTGTTCCTCAATGTGTAAATACGACACAATGATTCGCCAGATTACAGATTTCGAACGATTTATTCTTCCCGGATTGTCCTTTTCATGGGTTTTATGGGGATAACCACAATCTCGTACCGACACTCCGGACAAAGGTAAGTTTCGCAGCCGGTGCAGGCAAAACAGTTGCTGCACGATTTTTCAAGCAGATTTTTATCCCAGCTTTTTCCGCAATGGGAACAGTTGACCAAGGTTGATTCTTCCGGGTTCATTTTTGAACAGCTTATTTCCTGAGGATTATTTTCGAGGAATAGACGACTTCATCTGCTTCGATTTTCACAATATAACACCCATTTTGAAGCGACCTCAGGTCAATTGTAGCCGGACAAGATGAAGATAATTCGGACAAAACTTCCTGTCCTGAAATGGTGTAAATATGGAGTGCGTCGTATTTTGCGAGTGCAATATTCAAATATCCATTGGTTGGGTTGGGGAAAGCAGTCGGGTAAAACATTTCCATGACAGGAACAGTGGTAAAAAGAGGATTTCCGGGTATATCCACCTGTGTGGAATATAAACCGGTACCGGCGGTGATGTAAAGTGTCTTTAAGTCTTTTCCCCCGAAGGCCACATTGGTCGGCGTTTCCGGGACAGTTATGATTTTTAAAGCGACTCCGTTTTTATCGAAAACCTGAACTCCAACTGCCGATGCAATAAACAGCGTTCCATTGGCATCAACCCTCATACCATCAGCCCCGCTAACTACGCCCGTATTGACTTTTAACACGCAGAAAACCCGCTTGTTAATTGCTGTTCCATCAGGTTGAACATCAAAGACCGAAACATTCTTGTCATTCGAGTCATCGACGTACAGAAGTTTTTTATCGGGTGAAAGGCAATTGCCGTTTGGTTTTTGGAAATCTCCGCTGATGCGGATACATTCGCCTGTTGGCTTTATATAATATAAGGCCTGTTTATCCTGAGGTTGGGCACCCCAGGTAGGATCTGAAAAGTAGATTCCTCCTTTTTTGTCCAAACACAAATCATTCGGATTATTAAACGCTTTGTTATTGAACTTGTTTATAAGCACTTTCTTCACTACTCCCAAGGTGTCCATCCGAACGACCTGATTGGTTGTTCCCTGCTCGCAAACCAGAAGATTACCTGTACTATCCATGGCCATACCATTGGTTGCCTGTCCATTACGGATTACTGAAAAGCCGTTGCCAGGAACATATTTATATACTTTTTTCGCGTTCATATCTGAAAAATAAAGCGCGCCTTTACCATTCCACACCGGGCCTTCAACAAATTGAAATTTTATGTTCGTACTTAATTTAATAACCTGAGAAAAGCTTGGTTCGAAAAAAAACAGCAACAAGAAGGATAAAAAGAGTTTCATGACGATGATATGGAAATTAGGAAATTGGATTCTCGCTGTTAAAATAAAGTCTTTATCAGTTTCACCAACCCGAATAAAATGACCTGGGTGAAAATAATGGTTGCTCCCGATGGAATATCAGCAAAATAAGAAATCAGCAAACCGATAAATGATGCCAGAAAAGCAAATCCGACGGAATAGACCATCATCCGGCCAAATTCTCGCGTAAGCACATTGGCTGTGGCCTGTGGAATGGTCAACAGCGATAAAATCAGGATAATTCCAACCACCCGGATATTCAGGACAATGGTCAGCGAAATCAGGATCATCAGTAAATAATTGAACAGATTGACCGGCAGATCGGAGGTTTTTGCAAAATCTTCGTCGAACGAAATGTAGAGAATGGTTCGGTAGAAAAAGGTAAAAAACAGAATGATGACCACGGCGAGTGCCAGCATCAGCCAGAGTTCGCCACTTGAAACCGTCAGGATACTTCCGAACAGGTAGCTCATCAGGTTGGGAGCATAACCGGGAGTCAGATAAACGAAAATGATCCCGATGGCCATTCCCAGCGACCACCAGATGGCGATCGACGAGTCTTCGCGAACCTTTCCTTTGCTGCTGAAAAGCTGAATTCCCATTCCGGATAAGATCGAAAAAATGCCTGCTCCAACCAGCGGATTAATTCCCAGGTAATAGCCCATTCCGATCCCGCCAAACGAAGCGTGGGTAATTCCTCCGCTGATGAACACAATCCTTCGCGAAACAATGTAGGTTCCGATTATCCCGCACGAAATGGCCGCCAGGAGCGACGCCAGAAATGCGTTTACAAAGAAATCGTATGAAAACAGCTCAATGAGTATGTTCATGGTGTTCGTGTTCGTCGTGTAATTTCAAAACGGTATGCGGAATGTTTCCGTGGGTGATAATCTGTAACGGACAATTATAAGATGTCAATTGCTCTTCGGTGATGATGTTGCTCGGATGATAATGCAGATTCCGGTTGACACAGGCAATGGTTTTCACAAAAAACGAGATTGTTCCCACATCATGCGAAATCAGGATAATAGCCATTTGCTCGTTTAATTCTTTCAGTTTCAGGTATAATTCTCCTTCAAAATTATTGTCGACATAGGTGCTTGGTTCATCCAGAACCAGCAATTCAGGATTATTCATCAGCGCCCGGCATAAAAAAACGCGCTGCATTTGCCCTCCTGAAAGTTCTCCGATGGCCTTGTTCCGGATAGACGAAATGCCCATTTCTGCCAGCAGCGATTCTGCCTTTTCTTTTTCTGAAGTATTTTTGCGGAACGATGAAAACAGCGCCGAATCAGCCTTTCCGGAGCGCACCACATCGATTACTGAAATCGGAAAGCGTTTGTCTATTTGGTTCACCTGCGGCAAATATCCAATATTGGTTTTGCTGATGTGCAGATTCAACTCTCCTGAAATTGGTTTAATCAGCCCCAGAATGGCTTTGATTAAAGTTGTTTTTCCGCCACCGTTTGGACCAATTACCCCGATAAAATCACCGGAAAAAACTTCCATAGAAACATTATCCAACACAATGTTCCCATCGTATCCGGCTGAAAGGTCTTTTATTTCAAGCAGTTTCTTCATTTTTGAGAAGCTATTTTCTGTGTAATATCGAGCATTTGCTTTTCCCAATTGTAGTCCAGCGGATCGATGACCACCACTTCGCCACCAATTTCGCGCGACAATTGCAGCGCATTTTCTGAATCGAATTCCTTTTGAATAAAGATAATCCGGATATTTTCTTTTCGGGCCAAATCCACGATGTCTTTCATATGTTTGGGCGAAGGCTCTTTCCCGTCGAGTTCGAGTGGAATTTGTTGAAGATTGAACTGCCGGGCATAATAGGCCAGTGCCGGATGAAAAATCAGAATATTCCGGTTTTTAAGAGGTGCCAATTGCTCCTGAATTTTTGCTGATATTGAATCCACTTTCAGAATAAACCGGTTATAGTTTTCTTCAAAAGCAGGGATATGTTCCGGAAAGCTGGTCTTCAAAACGTTCAGGGTATTTTGGGCCATTCTTTTCACTTCTGCCGGTGCCAGCCAAATATGGGGATCGAAAGCTCCTGAATGATCATGGTCATCGTCCTGGATTCCCGCAAGTGGTTCTATTCCGTCAGCACAATTTACAATGATCAGATTTTTATTGATTTCGGCAAACTTCGTCTTCCAAACATCTTCAAAAGTCAAAAGCCCAATCTGTAACCATGCCTTTGACCGGGTCAGATCTTTCATCTGCGATGGCAGCACTTCATAGTTGTGCGGACCGGAACCCGGAGGAACCAGAACATTAACCTGAACAAGCTGGCCAGCTATCTGATCCACAAAATATTTCTGCGGCAATATGCTCACTGAAATCATGTTCGCAAGCTCTTTCGGCTTAGGTTGACAAGCAAACAGGATGACAAGAAATACAAAGATTAATTTCTTCATAACAGATTAAATACTGAAGCGATTAAAAATTTTCAACCAAAGATAGTTCGATTTCCGGATATTAGCCTCCCCCGACCCCTCCAAAATGGAGGGGAGCAAGAACCGGAATGCGAAGATTTGTGTAAATTTTAAAAGTCTCCCCTTCGGGGAGATTTAGAGGGGCTAGCCTTTTTCGGCGGCACCGGGTCGTATCCATGTGTTCCCCAGGGATGGCATTTTGAAATCCGCTGGATTCCTAACCAAAATCCTTTAAACGGACCATGAATTTTTATGGCATCTATGGCATATTGAGAACAGGTCGGGTCGTGCCGGCACGAGGGGGAAGTGAGTGGAGAAATAGCATATTTGTAAAAATATACGGGGAGCATCAGTATCCAGCCTATGGCCTTCAATATGAATTTGAAAATTGCCTTCATGGACTCAAAGCTACAATTATAAACTGGCAACTTATCAGGTTTTGATCTACTTATTCACCCTGATAATCGTACGAAATGGAGGCAAAACCCAAAATCGGCCTCAGTGGAGAATTGACCAGGATTTTCTTTGCTGCAATCATTTTCATGAAAGGCAGCGGTTCCTGCCAGAAAGGCATTTTACTAATGGAGTGTTTTAGAAGCCAGCCATACAATTCGTCGTCGTTGAACTGTTTACTGATATCATGCCCCTGGTTGACCAGACGGGTAAATTTCACCTCTGCATTTAGCTTTTGCAATGCCTTTACCATCACTTCAGAACGACTAATAGGTATTGAGCGGTCAGCCGTTCCGTGAAATACCCAGCTTGGAGTTTTACTGAGCCGATCGGCCCATTTCGCATCTGCCCCTCCACACATCGGTGAAATGGCTGCAAATCTGTCCGGCATCCGGTTCGCCAAAGCCCAGGTGCCGAACCCACCCATGCTCATACCAATCAGGTAAACACGCGAATCGTCCACCTGCAATTTGGCCGCTACTTCGTCGTAAACCGGGTTAAACCAGTCTTCCGAAGCCCAGTTTTTATTCCACGGGCATTGTGGTGAAACTACAATAAAGTCAATTTTTTTGCCTTTCTCCAGGTAATATGGCAGTCCGTATCGTTCCAGGCTTTCCAGATTTTTTCCGCTGGCATGACGACCATGCAGGTAAAAGATAATGGGCCATTTTTTATTCGGGTCTTTTCCGTAATCTTCCGGAAGGTGTAAAAGATAGTTGTATTTTACCTTTTTTAGAGTGATTGTTGCCATCGAGTTTTGAGTCAAAAAACTCAAAGCAAAGGCTAAAAAAAGGCTGAAAATGATATGTTTTTTGATGCAATTCAAACTTCAGGTTTTAATGTTTCGTGGGTGAAGTTAAGGGAAATGAACCAAACAACCTGAGTTATTAACAATTTTTAATAAAAACGATGAAAGGGAAGACAACCAAAACCGGTTATTCTTCCCTTTCAATATTTGAATCCGATTGATCGTTAAGCTATACAGATCAACAAGTTACAATTATATTATTTTTCAAGTTCCTTATAAACCAAGGCACTGGCACCAACAATTGGAGCATCACCGGGTTTTAGCTGCGAAGGAAGAATTTGGATCTTATTTTTAAATGTTGTTAACAAATGATGCTCCATACTTTCTTTAGCTGGCTTGAAAATATAGTCACCTGCAGCAGTTGGTCCGCCAAACAAAAAGATTGCTTCAGGGCTCAAATGGTGTGCAGTATCGGCAAAGCTTATTCCCAACCATTTTCCTGTAAGTTCAAACACTTCAAGAGCTACCTTATCACCCTTTTCAGCGGCTTCAAAAATAGCTTTGGAATCCAGTTCGATGAAAGATTTATTGGCCAGTAAACTATTGTTCGCATTATATTTGGCCATCAGTTCAAATGCCGTCCGTTTCATCCCAGGAGCCGAGCAATAGGCTTCCATGTGTCCGTGGCCACCGCAGCCACAAAGCCGTCCATCGGGAAAAAGGGTTGTATGACCGCATTCTCCGGCAAAACCGTCGCTTCCGTAAACCAGGTCTCCATTGACTACAATGCCGCTGCCAACGCCAGTTCCTAGGGTAAACATGACAAAGTTTTTCATACCCTTTGCTCCGCCATAGATCATTTCGCCAATTGCTGCCGCATTGGCATCGTTTGTTAACGAAATTGCCTGAAGTTCAGGAAATTTTATTTTTAACAGTTTGACCAGTGGGACTATTCCTTTGAAAGCCAGGTTTGCGGCATATTCGATGGTTCCGGCATAATAGTTACCATTTGGAGCTCCAATGCCAATTCCCATAACTTCAATTTCAGAATTGATCAATTTCACTGATTTTATCAATTCCCGAATGGCTAGTGTTAAGTCGTCAACGTAAAGATCAACATCGCCGTCGGTGCGGGTCATAATATTGTCCTTCACGATTACATTACCCAACTCGTCCACCACACCAATGGCAGTATTCGTTCCGCCAATATCAACACCAATTGCTACTTTTTTCATGCTATGAATTTTTAATTTTTATCTGATTTTACTCCCTTTCAGTGCAAAGAAAGTGATGTATGCAAAGCAAAGAATCGGAATTAAAAGGGCGGAACGGACATCTGCTGCATCAGTTATCACGCCCATTAGTACCGGAACAACAGCGCCACCAACAATCATGGTATTGATAATTCCTGATGCAATAGGCATCTCCGATGGATCCAGATCGTTCACTGCCAATGAAAAGATATTCGGGAACATAATCGAGTTAAAAAACCCGACCGAAAGCAAACACCACATTCCGATTTGCGGAGGTAAAATAAAACCGGCCAATACCAGAAGCATATTTGTAGCTCCAAAAATTCCCAGCGAAACATTGGCGATGCCTTTTCCCAAATACATTAACAAGAAGTTGATTGCCGCGATACTAAAGAAGATTATTCCATAAATCGGCTGCGAGTCAAATACAAATTGACCGTCTTTTACTCCTGCAGAGAAGATAAACCAACCCACGAAGAATGCAAAAATTACGATATATAAAGAGTATTTGTATTTCAATTTATTTGAAAGCGTTCCAAGTAAAACCGATCCAAAAAAGCGGCCAATCATTTGTCCGCCCCAGTAGATGGCTGTCAGTTTTACGGCTTCATCCTTGGCCATGCTCAATAATTCAGTCAGATAACTGCTTACCTGCGATGCAGTTCCCACTTCGGCCCCAACGTAACAGAAAATACCAATCGCACCCAACCAAACCTGGGGTTTCTTCAGGGCCGACATGTTGGCAACAGTCTCATCTCCCTTGATTTCAGGTAATCTTATAAATAAAATTCCTATGGCAATCAGAACCACAATCGAGCCAATTATAACGAAAGGCATTTTTACGAAATCAGCAGCTTCCTGAGCCGATGCCCCATTCTTAAGAGCTAAAACTGCAGGAGCAAGGACCAGAATTCCGGCCAGATAAGGTGCAATAGTTGTTGCAACACCGTTGAGCGCCTGAGTTAAATTCAGCCGGGCAGGTGCAGTTTCTTGCGGGCCTAAAGCCGCAACGTATGGATTTGCTGCTGTTTGCAAAAATACAACTCCCGTAGCCATCACAAATATGGCTCCTAAAAAGAGCGGATAGGATAACACAGAGACTGCCGGAAAAAATAAATAACTACCGATGGCCACTAAAAGTAATCCGGCGATTACGCCATTCTTGTAGCCTATTTTCTTGATAATCATTCCGCAAACAAAGCTGAAACAGAAATATGCAAAGAAAAATACCCCATTGACCAATTGGGCGAAGAAATTTTCCCAACCGGGATAGAGTGTTTTCAGATCGAAGGCCAGTTGTACCTGATCCTTCATGGCAATGTTAAAGTTGGTAATGAATCCGAAAATAAAGAAAATGGAAGCCATGAAGGTCATTCCAATCCGGAGGTTACTGTTTGCTTGTTGGTTCATCTGGGACTTAGTTAGGTTAGTTGAATTTTCTCAAACTGAACAAATTTAAAAATTTAATCCAACTATTTAGGAACAGCACTCATATTCAGATAAAAAAGAACGGAACGTCTTACCTGTTCGTGTATGACGTTCCGTTGCATCAGTTGATCTTAAAGCAAATTACTTTTTTGAAACCTTCACTTTTTTTGTAGGATCCAGGTTTGCGTTTCGGTTTTCCACTTCGCGGATCACATTGGCTGCAATCTGCGCAAAAGCTTTTCCGACGGTCGATTCTTCGTCGAAGGCCAGCGGATTTCCCGAATCCCCGCCTTCCCGGATTGCCTGAACGATTGGCACTTGTCCCAGCAGAGGCAATCCAAGTTCTTCTGCCAGTTTCAGGCCTCCATCCTTTCCGAAAATATAGTATTTGTTCTCCGGAAGTTCATCAGGTGTAAACCAGGCCATATTTTCAATCAGTCCGAGAACCGGCACATCAACGCCTTTACTTTTGAACATGTTGACTCCGCGGATCACATCGGCCAAAGCCACATCCTGCGGCGTGGTAACTATGATTGCACCAGATACAGGAACAGTCTGCACCAAGGTCAGATGAATATCGCTGGTTCCGGGCGGAAGGTCGAAAAGAAGGTAATCCAGTGTTCCCCAGTTCCCGTCGGTAATCAGTTGGCTGAGCGCCTTGGAAGCCATCGGTCCACGCCAGATAATGGCATCTTCGGTGGCCACAAAAAAGCCAACCGATAAGAAACTGACTCCAAATTTGCTGATCGGCTGAATGCGCTCCTTGCCATCCACGCGAATTCCGGACGGACGGGTTCCTTCTACACCAAACATTTTGGGAATCGATGGTCCGAAAATATCGGCGTCAATCAGGCCAACTTTGGCACCCGTCTTAGCCAGTGCAATGGCCAGGTTTACCGAAACCGTTGATTTGCCAACTCCTCCTTTTCCTGAAGCCACGGCAATCAGGTTTTTTACTCCCGGCAAAATAGGCCGTTCCATCTGATGAATGGCTTTCGAGGTAATGTTTCCTTTAATTTCAACATCGGGACCAAGATTTGCAAGAATTGCTTCTTCGCAGGCTTCAATAACTGACGCCATATTCGGGTCATCTGAGCGCTGAAAAACCAGCGAAAAGGTAATTTTCTTTCCTGCGACCCTTATTTCCTGAGCCATATCCAGAGAAACAACATCCTGATTGCTGCCGGGGAAAATAACATTCCTGAGCGCATCGGTAATATTTTTTGGAACTATTAATCTACGTGGTATTTCGGTCATTTTTATATGTATTTGGTCATCTATTTTGTGTCATTATTTCTGTAATCCAGCTTATTCGGATGTTGCGGGTTGCAAGTTTCGGGTTCAAAGCTGCAATCTGGAACGCGAAACCTGAAACTCGTAACAAAAACAATCTTCAAAACGATAAACTCATCGGATCACAATTTCATTCAAACAAATTAATCCATTGCAAGTTCAATCATAGGATTCCAGAAGTGCTTTTCAAAATCGATGATCTGATCATCAAGCACGAGGATTCCTTCGGCTTCGAGTAATTCCTGCATAATGTCGGGCGATCCAAAGTGATGTTTGCCGGTCAAAAGGCCATTTCGGTTGACTACCCGATGGGCAGGAACATAGGTGTCCTGAACGTGTGCATTGTTCATGGCCCAGCCAACCATGCGCGACGATTGTGCAGTGCCCAGAAAAGCTGCAATAGCACCGTAACTGGTCACTTTACCGGCGGGAATCAGTCGGGTAACTTCGTAAACTTTTTTGTAAAAAGAAGAAGAAGCCTCCCCCAACCCCTCCGAAGGAGGGGTGAAAGAATTGGGATGAGCAGATTTATTTTTTGACATGGAATAGTATTTCTACATATAAAACTTTTCGAAATATCATTGCCCAAACTCCCTTCTCCTTTGGAGAAGGGCTGGGGATGAGGCTTTGAGATTTAGAGGGGCTTCTTTATTCTTTCCCTTCCCGTCCAAAACTCCGGTACGGATCTTTTTCAATTTCAATATCGGGTTCGATAAGCGGATTTTGATGACTCAGTTTGAATGAAAGATATTTGATGCTCAGGCCCCGGTCGAGCCATTGCCTTTCGTAATAAGTCTGAATCGACAGGACATCGTCCAGCAGTTCAGACTGATATAAATCGTCGGTTTTCCGGATTAGTTCAAACTGATTTTCGGCAACCATGGCTTCGGTGTAGCGGTACATGAAATTACTGTCCGATTTCAGGTGAATAATTCCATTGGGAACCATCAACTTCCGGTATTTTTCAATGAAATTGGTGGCAGTCATGCGCTTTCTTGTCTTCTTCATTTGCGGATCAGGAAAAGTAAGCCAGATTTCGGATACTTCCTTTTCAGCAAAAAACAGCCGGATGTTTTCGATGTTGGTACGTAAAAATCCAACGTTATTTAGCCCGCGTTCCATTGCCTGAGTGGCACCAACCCACATTCGTGCGCCCTTGATATCGAGACCGATAAAGTTATATTCCGGAAAATGACTGGCCAATTTAACGGTATATTCTCCTTTACCACAACCCAATTCCAGAACAATCGGATTGCTGTTACCGAAAAAGGCCTCGCTCCATTTTCCTTTATATTTAAATTCTTCGGCCAGTAATTTTTTATAGGTTATCTGAACGACATGTTCATAGGTATTCAGATCGGCAAATTTGGATAGTTTATTCTTCCCCACAACTACAACATTTTAGATTTGGTCTGCTTCAATAATGCAAAATTTTCATTTCGTAGCAGATAGACCGGTAATTTTTAGTCATTAAATTGTCATTGGGTGGTCATGAATTCGCCATGAAGCGACATAAAACAACAGAATGACTATGAATGACAACCAATGACTGCCAAAAAAGGCTCAACAGGAAAATAAACGGACAATCATTTAAACTTTTATCCTGATGTTAGTTCGCTTTCTCAATCCGGATTCCGACATCGCGGATTCCCTGAAGTACATTGTCACGCATTCCCTGTTTGATCTGAAATTTATAATTTCCTTTATGCGGGAAAAACACACTGCTTTTGTAGAGAATCTGATTATCGTGTAAACCTCCCAACCCACTACCTTTCCATCGTCCATTGGGTTCGGCCAGGGTAAATTCAACCGTATCAGTGAGTATTTTCCCATCAGGAGAACCAATGGTAAGAAAAAGCCACAGGTTGCTGTATGGATAAGTACCTTTATTCCGAATATTAACCAGTAAATTGTGGTTTTTCAGGGTATCGGCAAGCGGTACATGAAAAACAACCACAGAATCCTTGTTCCATCCGTTTTTATCCAGCTCTTTATACGATTCAAATACCTTTTTCCGGTCACACGAAGCAAGTCCGGCCAGCAAAGAAAGCATCAGAAAATACGAAACGATTTGCTTCATGATTTGGGTTTGAATTTTCTGCGGCGGTTGTTGTTTCCGCGTTTTTTGCCGTCCGAACCTTTCGGATCATCAAACCGGGTGAGCGTATCGCGGTCGGAACCGGCTTCGAAATCAAATTTCTCAATCGTAGGTTTACTCACTACCTCGTGAATCAAAAATGGAACCTTTTTCCCTTTCTGATTTTGCTGCAATATTTCCTTTACCCGATCAACCGGAACCGCGATGAAGGTCCCGGATTTGTCGCCAACCTGCGTGTACCAGTAAATTCGGTTAAAGATATCAGCTTTCATATACTGGTAGCTTCCGTTTTCGGACTCCAGCTGAAAGTGCGTTGGCGGAAAGTCCTTTTGAGCGTCGATGTAGGTATCTACTTCGTAGTTGAGGCAGCATTTCAATTTTCCGCACTGCCCGGCCAGTTTCTGTGGATTAAGTGAAATATCCTGATATCTTGCAGAATTGGTTGTAACCGACACAAAATTATTCATCCACGATGCACAGCAGATTTCGCGTCCGCAAGGACCAATTCCTCCGATTCGGCCAGCTTCCTGACGGGCTCCAATCTGCTTCATTTCGATGCGAATCCTGAACGTGTCAGCAAACACCCGGATCAGTTGCCGGAAGTCAACCCGGTCGTCGGCCAGGTAATAAAAAATGGCTTTTGTTTTATCGCCCTGATATTCGACATCGCCAATCTTCATATTCAGGTTCAGTTCGATGGCAATCTGACGTGCACTGAGCATGGTTTGATGCTCCTGCGCAATCGCTTCTTTCCATTTGTCGATATCAGCCTGTTTGGCTTTGCGGTATATTTTACGGATCTCTCCGTTTATCAGCGTAACCTTGTGCTTTTTCATCTGTTCAAGCACCAGATCGCCCGTCAGAGTAACAATACCAATGTCGTGACCCGGACTGGCTTCAACGGCAACAATTTCGCCCGGATCGAGTTTCAGGTTATTTACATTCCTGAAATAATCTTTCCGTGTATTTTTAAAACGAACTTCAACCAAATCAGTTGGATTGGAAATGTTATTCACATCGCTCAACCAGTCGTAAACATTCATTTTGGAGCAGTTACCGACATGCCCTTTGCAGCAACCGCGGTCAATCATATTCAGATCATCCATAATAGTTTCGGGTAAAAAGAAAAAAGGAAAAAGAAAATAAACTTCCCTTGCAATCCATCCTCAATTACCTTAATTGCAAAAATAGTTATTAATGCCGATAAAACAAGATTGTTCAGATGTGGATCAGAGCTTATGACAAATGTCACTAACCCTGTCATCCTGAACGTTCGACATAGCTCCCGTTGAAGGCTTGGATCAGGATCTCAACCCACTGAATGTCATACCACAAAATAAATTCGGGGTGACGATTTTTGAATGGGGTTCAACTTATGCGACAGCTTTCTACTTGCGGATCAGTTTGGTGATTTTGAAAGCCACATCAGTAAAAATGATTTTGGGATTGCCATTCATGCCGATATGTGCAAAGGCAGTTTCAAAAACTTCGGTCAGTTCCTGAATGTTCCGTTCGTTGATGAACGGTGAAAATCGCTTCGAAAATTCTTCTTCCTGCTTGTTCATGAAGCTAAGATCCCTGTTTTTCAGATTATAAATAAAGTTTTCGCGAAGAATATTCAGGAAATAGTTCAACAGGTTTTTTTGTCTTTCACGCCCGATAACCGCTAACGGTTCGGCCCACTTGATCAAATCACCGAATTTTCTTCCATACGAAAACCGCATCAATTCCTTGAATCGTTCGAGATTATAAAGCGTTTGCTCATCGTCGGGCTGAAGCAAGTCCAATGCTTTTCCAAAGTTTCCTTTAGCCAGATGCACAATGTTCCGGATGTCGCATCCTTCAGCCTCCGGAAGTTCCAGAATGGCTTTGGTCATCGAATTCGGATCGATTGGCGGAATGGTTATCAGTTGGCAGCGCGAACGGATGGTGCTGATAATATCTTCCTCATTTTCGGTAATCAGTACAAACAGGGTTTTTTGAGGTGGTTCCTCAATCATCTTCAGCAATTTATTGGCACAGGCTATATTCATTCGCTCGGGAAGCCAGATGATCATCACCTTGTATTCCGATTCGTATGATTTGAGATTTAACTTTCGGATAATTTCTTCGCTTTGATGTGCATAAATCATTCCCTGTGAATTCTCAACTCCAATCTGATCAAACCACTGATCGATGCTAAAATATGGATTCTGCCCAACCATCATCCGCCAATCGTCCAGAAAATTATCGGAAACCGGCTTGGGGAATTTTTTGGTATTGATTACCGGAAATACAAAATGGAGGTCGGGATGAATCAGTTTCCGGTACTTCTTGCACGACGGACATTCACCGCACGAATCATTTTCGTGGCGGTTGGTGCAGGCTACAAACTGCGCGTAGGCAATCGCCAGAGCGAGTTTACCTGATCCTTCAGGACCTGCAAACAACTGTGCATGGCTCACACGTTCTTCTTTTACCGACTGAATCAGCCGGTGTTTGGTCGCCTCTTGTCCGATGACTTCTTTAAAAAACATACTGAATAAATTGAGAAGTTCCAAAAATAGTAATTCTAAAAGCGAAAACCAGTCCCATCGAAAATTTAGATTGAATTTTAGTGAGCAGGTGACTCCAAGTCTGCCGCTCACTCGCCAAAGATTGGTAATCCCTTCGACTGCCTGCGGCACTCAGGGAGCGGCGCTTGAGTCTTCCGACTTCTGTTTCCATGGATTTCAAATGGATTCCATCTTTGAAAAAGAGATGGAATCCATTATCTCTGATCCCAGATTTTAGTGAGCGGGTGACTCGAAGTCACCCGTTCACTGGCGAAAGATTGGTAATCCCTTCGACTGCCTGCGGCGCTCAGGGAGCGCGCTTGAGTCTTCCGACTTCTGTTTCCATGGATTTCAAAGGGATTCCATCTTTGAAAAAGAGATGGAATCCATTATCTCTGATCCCAGCTATTTTTTCTTCATTCCTTTTTCCTCTTTTCCTTAAAATTACTTTACCCAAACATTAAATTCAGGAACCTGAATGAAAAGGAAAATTAATCACACGGATATATTCTTTATCTTTGAAAAAGATTTAAATAACACTAAAAAACACAAATATGCAAACTATTGAAACCTATGATTTCGCCGGAAAAAAAGCCTTGATCCGTGTGGATTTCAACGTACCACTCGACGAAAATTTTGTGATTACCGACGATACACGCATGCGTGCAGCTGTACAAACCATCAAAAAAGTAATCTCTGAAGGTGGTTCGCCCATTATCATGTCGCATTTTGGCCGCCCAAAAGCCGGACCGGATGCAAAATTCTCCATGTGCCACCTCGTTGGTCATTTGGCTGAACTGTTGGGTTGCGAAGTAAAAATGGCTCCCGATTGCATTGGGGCTGAAGTTCTGGCTTTGGCAAAAGCCCTGAAACCGGGTGAAGTAATGTTGCTCGAAAACCTTCGTTTTCATCCTGAAGAAGAAAAAGGAACCGAATCGTTTGCTCAGGAATTGGCTGCCAACGGTGACTGCTGGATTAACGATGCATTCGGAACGGCTCACCGTGCTCATGCTTCCACTGCAGTAATGGCTAAATTCTTCCCGAACGACAAAATGTTTGGTTACCTGATTGAAAGCGAAATTGCCAGTCTCGACAAAGTGCTGAAAAACCCGCAGCGTCCACTGACTGCTATTATGGGTGGCGCTAAGGTTTCATCAAAAATCACCATCATCGAAAACCTGCTCGACAAAGTGGACAACCTGATTTTGGGTGGCGGTATGACCTATACTTTTGTGAAAGCACACGGTGGCGAAGTAGGAAATTCAATCTGCGAACTCGAATACCTTGAAACTGCTTTATCGATTGAGAAAAAAGCTGCCGAAAAAGGTGTGAAAATCTTTATGGCCACCGATGTGGTTGCAGCGGATGATTTCAGCCCGACTGCAAATACTCAGGTAGTCGATGCAAGTGCAATTCCTGCCGGCTGGCAAGGTTTGGATGCCGGTCCGAACAGCATTGCAATGTTTAAAGAAGTGATCGAAAACTCAGGAACTATTCTTTGGAACGGACCGGTTGGTGTTTTCGAATTTGAAAAATTTGCCGTTGGATCGCGGGCTGTTGGTGAAGCGATTGTAAAAGCAACTTCAAAAGGAGCTTTCTCGTTAGTTGGCGGTGGCGACTCCGTTGCATGTGTGAACCAGTTTGGTTTTGCCGATGGAGTTTCATACATCTCAACTGCCGGTGGTGCCTTACTCGAATACCTAGAAGGACAGGTACTTCCAGGCGTTGCTGCTGTAAGAGGAGAATAATACTTCGACATGCTCAGTAACCGCCACAGGAGGGTAGAATAAAATACAGAAAACCCGAAGCTGATTGCTTCGGGTTTTTTGTTTATCCTCTTTTAGAAGTAACGATTCAGGCAGAGTTCATTAAATTATCTGCCTGAATCATTCACAGTTCTGCAAATTTAATTTTTGAGAATTAACTTTTTGACGATTGAATGATCTCCCTGATTAATTCTGACCAGGTAAACA
>CAIPKZ010000264.1 GCA_903865775.1 uncultured Prolixibacteraceae bacterium
AGCCGGCGGATGGACGATCATGGCGATAAGCATTCCGTCCTTTTTATAATCGAGGCCAAACAAGGGCTGGCCAGTTACGATTTTTTGTCCGTCCACATTTTTTCTGGAAGTCCCGATAATTTTAAAATCTTTCAGGTCTTTTAATTCCACCTCTTTCGGAACAGACAGTTGGGCTGCAGCTGAAGCAACTTCGCCGTATCCGGCTTTTTTGCCACTGCCTTTATGATATAAAATGCCCAATTCGGTTGTGATTTCTTTCACCGGTACATTCCATTTTTTTGCGGCAGCTTCAATCAGCATATTTCGTGCTGAAGCACCTGCCATTCGAAGCCCGGGCCAGCTTTGTTTGATCGAATCACTTCCTCCGGCCAGCTGTCGGTTAAAAATAGCAGTGTTCAACGGGGCTTGTTCAACAAGCACATTTTTCCAGTCCACGTCCAACTCCTCGGCCACAATCATAGGCATGGAAGTTTTTATATTCTGGCCGATTTCGGGGTTTGGTGACATGATGGTTACCACACCGTTTTCACCAATCTTTAAATAGCCGGTGATTTCGAACCATTCGTCAGGAATCTTCAGACCCTTGGGCGTATCTGTAATGCAGGATGCTGCCAGCCAGTTAAAACCTATCAGCAAACCTCCACCGGCTAAAAAGGAACTTTTTAAAAAGGAACGTCTGTTGAATTCCGTTTTTACAATTGTCATGTTTTGTGATTTTAGATTAGCTATTCATCTGTTAACAAAGGAAATATGTAACGAACCTGAAATAAAAGTCGTTAAGAATTAGCTGCAGTTTTTATGGCTGCTTTGATTCGGGTGTAGGTGCCACAACGGCAAATATTGCCATGCATGGCATTCTCAATTTCTTCATCGGTTGGATGAGGATTCGCTTTTAATAATCCCGCAGCGTTCATAATTTGTCCACTCTGGCAATAACCACATTGCGGAACATCATGTTCAATCCATGCCTGTTGAAGTGGATGATCACCATTTTCAGAAAGCCCTTCGATGGTTGTTATTTTTTTGTCACCTACTGAATCGACAAAAGTTATACACGAACGAACAGCCTCACCATCAAGAAGAATGGTGCAGGCACCACATTGTGCTATACCACAACCAAATTTGGTCCCCACCAGATTAAGATGATCCCGGAGTACCCATAGCATCGGAGTCGATGGATCAACATCTACCTGAACTTCTTTGCTGTTAATTTTCAAATTAAATAGTGCCATAGAATTGAGTATTATTAATATCGAAACTGCCTGAATAGACTATAAAACAAGTATTTGTACAAAAAAGTTCATTTGCTCAAAAATTACAAACTCAAAGATTCCTGAATTTCAGCGGACTTAACTGGACATGTTTTTTGAAGAAGTTATTGAAGTGGGTGACTTCGGTAAACCCCAGCGCATAGGCAATTTCAGATACCGTCCAGGCACTGTGTTTTAGCAGGATTTTCGCCTCCTGCAAAATTCGATCGGCAATGATTTGCGAGGTAGTTTTCTCGGTTGTTTCCTTTACCGCCCGGTTTAAATGGTTCACATGCACATTGAGCTGATCGGAAAAATCGGATGCCGCGCGCAGCCGGAAAGTTTGATGGTTTTCGTCAATCGGGAACTGCCGTTCGAGCAATTCCAGAAACAAGGTTGAAATCCGCCGCGAAGCATTGAGGTGTTGCTTTTCAGATTTTGTTGCGGGTTGAATTTTCATGCCAAAATGCAGCAATTCAAAAACCAGATTCCGTAGCACATCGTATTTATGCATGTAATCGGAATTGATTTCATCGAACATCTTCTTGTAAATGCCTCTAATTTGCACCACCTGTTCATCCGATAGTTCGAATACATGATTTTCGCCCGGTTGGAAAACCGAGTATTGATTTAAATCGCCAAACTGATGGAAAAAGTGCTGGTTGAATATGCAATAGAAACCATCTTCAATTCGTTCCAGATTTTCGCAATTGTAAGGAATCTGCGGGTTCGAGAAAAATAAAGCCTGCTTTTTTACTGAGATTACCTGATCTGCATAATTCATGTTGATATTGCCAATCACCAGCATGACTTTATAAAAATCGCGTCGTTTATAGGGGAGTGGTTTCGACTTTCCGTGTTCAACAGGCTCGTGCTTAAACACATTGAAATGCCCGATTTCATTGCGGATGTTGTCCGGAATCCAGTCGAATTTCCGTTGGTAAAATTCCTCTATGCTTTCAACTTTACTCATCTCCCACAAACTTACTGATTTTATGCGTTCGTTATTGTTCGACATATTTTTTATTGAAGGAGTAGATCAGGCTTACATTCCACACAAAATCCTTACTCGCGGCGATGTTGGTCTGTATAACTTTATTGATGACTGATGAGATAGAAACGGGAACTTTCCGGTTTGCCAGAGTAAATGCAGAGGTGAAGTAAAACCCATCCTGACTATCCATTTTTAAATAGTAAACCTGTGGGATAATCTTCAAATAGAACTGTTTGGTGAGCGGGATATTCGAAAAGTTGGCATTCAGGGTTAAGAAATTTGTATTCTTTGTCGTTCCAACATCAATACCCCGCGAATACAGGTAATACATTCCAATGCTTACCGCTTTCGAAAGATGATAATTGGGAACTAATTCTCCGGCAAGGTAACGTTTGGCTGTAATGGTTTCAGTTGTAACTCCATTTGTAGTTTCTGCTAAAGTTTTGAAGGCCAATCCAAGGTGAGGTCCAACATTAAACGAAAACTTATTGGTTTTAAGTAATTTATACCGAAACCAGAAAAGAAAAGACCATGGTTTCCCTTCGAGTGAAAAACGGAATTGGGGATCAAAACTTAGTCTTTTGCCAACCGACAAATCGAATATGGCAGCCGGTTTTCCCAACGAAAAAGTGGGAATAAATGAGAGTCCATTGTTTGTAACAGTTACGGCTCCGCCCAAATGACCCGGAACTTTTGTTTTTTCCACTTCCTGCGAAAAAGAGAAGTGAGAAAGTAATATAAAAACGATAAGTAAATAACCTGATTTCTTTTGTATCATCTTGATTTTGTTAGATTTTCACGATACAAAAGAACATCAACCGGCAAAGTTTTTCTAACGAAAATCAAAGGGATAGTTACGAATTTCAAACAATCATTGTTTTATTATTACCACTATACCTCAGTAATCAGGATTATCTGGTGGCATCAAAATCATATAAAGGATTTGGAATTAACTTTTCAACTTCTGGAAATCTGACTAATATCTATTGCTGTTTTCTTCTCGTCTTATATGTCGAATAACAGTTTATTACAAGCTTTATTCTGAGCAATTTACATAGGTTTTATCTTTCTTCTTACCTAAATTTAGAGGAAACATTCTGCATACTGAATCAGTGTTCCATTTTGGAAAATATATATTTTTTAAGATTCAACAACTAACTAATAATTTACCTCATGAATCCCGTTTCTGATCTCATCAAAAATCTGGCGGACCAACATGGCCGCAACAGGAAAAACCTGCTCCCGATTCTCCAGGGAGTTGTTGAGCAGGAAAAATACCTATCGGAATATTCGATGATCGAAATTGCCCGCGAGCTTGATCTGCCTGCCTCGGAAGTGTATGGTACAGCCACTTTTTATTCATTTCTGGAATATAAAAAGATGGGCAAATACATCATCCGAATCTGCAAAACCATAACCTG
>CAIPKZ010000265.1 GCA_903865775.1 uncultured Prolixibacteraceae bacterium
CCGGTGAGTTACCTGATGGCTTTTGTATTTCATCTGGGAGCACCCGGTGTTTGGATCGGCTTTGTTTTTGGATTGTTAACAGCGGCAATCCTTTTTGCTTTCAGGTTAAAACATCAGGTTCGGAAATTTGGGCATTAAAAACCCGAACTCCTTTTTGATGGAATCCGGCTTCGAAATGAAATTCGATGAGATTATTTTTTTACAGCAATTAATGTTTTTGGACCTTCAGGAGTATCAGCCTTGCCAGTCATTTTGTTCTTGTCGCGCAGTAATTCAATACTTACGGTACTGCCTTGAACGGATGTTGAAAATGTCAGCTTGTTTTTCACAATTTTCAGATCGCTAACAGTCATTTCTCCGGCGTCAAGTTTAATCACACAAACAGTTTTTCCTTTAACTTCTGAAAAAATGAGACTGCCTTTTTCGTAGCCATAAGGTGCGTCGGTAACCTGATAAGTCCATTCGCCAAGAATCTGTTTGTTTTTATTCTTAGCCTGAAGTTGCGAAAAAGAGAAAATAGAAATAGCCAATACCAATAAGAATGTCTTGAGTTGATTTTTCATAGATTTAGATTTATGGTTTTGTTCCTAAAAGTATAAAAAAGAATTGAATTTTATACTTCTGCAAAAACAGCTAACTTCGGTCCTCAATTTTACAATTTGGATATGGATCAAAAACACATCAGGCTGATTTCTCAACTTCTTGGTATTCAGGAAACACAGGTGAACAATACCGTGTCATTACTGAATGAAGGTGCGACAATTCCTTTTATCTCGCGTTACCGAAAGGAGCGGACAGGCAGTCTTGACGAGGTTCAGGTTGAAGCCATTAAAGATGAAAAGGAAAAACTGGAAGAATTGCTGAAACGCAGGGAAACCATTCTGAAAACTATACTTGAACAGAATTTACTGACTCCTGAACTGAAAAAGCGGATTGAAGATTGTTTTGATCCAACCGAACTGGAAGATATTTACCTTCCGTATAAGCCAAAACGTCGCACCCGGGCTTCAATTGCAAGGGAAAAAGGACTGGAGCCGCTGGCAAATCTGATCATGAAGCAAAATGACCGGGATATAGAACAACGGGCCGTATCCTTCCTGAATGATATGGTTGGATCTGTTGAAGATGCTTTGTCAGGAGCCAGAGACATTATTGCTGAATGGATCAATGAAAATGAGAAAGCCCGGGCAATTGTCCGGCGGGCATTCGATTCTGCAGCAATTATTACCTCTAAAGTTATCAAAGGCAAAGAGGAAGAAGGTGCTAAGTTTCACGATTATTTTGATTGGAACGAACCGCTGAAAAAATGTCCTTCACATCGTCTGATGGCTATGCGCAGAGGTGAAAATGAAGGCTTTCTGAGAGTTTCAGTGACTCCCGAAAGTCAGGAACCCATCATGCGAATGAAACGTTTTTTTATACAGAGCAACAACAGTTGCGCCGATCAGTTGGAAATGGCCATCGAGGATGCTTATAAACGCTTGCTGGAGCCATCGATTGAAACTGAATTTGCCAATTCTTCAAAGGAAAAAGCCGATGAGGAAGCCATCCGTGTTTTTGCCGATAATTTACGTCAGCTTCTGCTTGCCGCACCATTGGGGCAATATCGTGTGCTGGCAATCGATCCGGGTTATCGCAGCGGATGTAAAGTGGTTTGTCTCGACGCCCAGGGAAACTTGCTGCATAACGAAACCATTTATCCTCATAAACCTCAGGAGGAAAGCAAGCAGGCTGCCCGGAAAATATCATCGCTGGTAAGTTCATACCAGATTGAAGCCATAGCCATTGGAAACGGAACGGCGAGCCGCGAAACGGAAGCTTTCATCAAGAAACTCCATTACGACAGGGAACTGAAAGTCTATGTGGTTTCGGAAGATGGCGCATCGATTTATTCGGCATCCAAGATTGCCCGTGATGAATTTCCGCAATACGATGTGACGGTGCGAGGTGCAGTTTCCATTGGCCGGCGTTTAATGGATCCTTTGGCAGAACTGGTAAAAATTGATCCAAAATCTATTGGGGTGGGGCAGTATCAACACGATGTGGATCAGAAGAAACTGAAAAACAGCCTCGATAAAGTGGTCGAATCAAGCGTCAATCTCGTTGGAGTGAATGTGAATACTGCCTCGCAGCATTTGTTAACCTACATTTCAGGACTTGGCCCACTTCTGGCGCAAAATATTGTTGACTTCCGTAAAGAAAACGGTCCGTTTACTTCCCGGAATGAACTTCAGAAAGTAGCACGCATGGGCGCAAAAGCCTATGAGCAATCGGCTGGTTTTTTGCGAATTAATCAAGCCGAGAATCCTTTGGATAATTCAGCCGTGCATCCGGAATCGTATTTTGTGGTTGAGAAGATTTCGAAAGATTTGAAATGCAGCATTCAGGAATTAATTTCAAACGAAGAGCTTCAGAAACAGATCATTTGGGCAAAATATGTTAGCGATCAAATCGGACTTCCAACACTGGAAGATATCAGGAAAGAACTGGCCAAACCGGGTCGCGATCCGCGATCTGCAATTAAAGTATTTGAGTTTGCTCCCAATATTTTCAAGGTGGAAGATCTGGAAGTTGGTATGGTTTTGCCTGGGATTGTAACCAATATCACCAAGTTCGGGGCATTTGTCGATGTTGGTGTCAAGCAGGACGGACTGGTGCACGTATCTCAAATGGCCGACCGTTTTATCAGCGATCCATCCGAAATCGTCAAATTGCACCAGCATGTACACGTCAAAGTAATTGAACTCGATTTACAGCGTAAACGAATTCAATTAAGTTTGAAGCAAGTCACTCAATAATAGGAATAAGGAAAAAGAAATCTGACAGATCCTGTGAATTTTATCTCAGAATTTGTCAGCTGGTGTCACGTCAAATGTCTATTCTTAAGTTCCGGTCACCCCGAATTTATTTCGGGGTCTCATGCTATTTAGAGATGCCGAAACAAGTTCGGCATGACGCTGAGTCAAGAGTTCGTTGACATGACATTAATAAAGTCTTTCTTCCGGAATAATAACCCACATAATCAGGTAGGCAATCAGTCCTGGAAAACCAATGCTGGCAATAGACAAAACGACGTACAGAATCCGGATAATCGTCGGGTCGATGTTTAAATAGTCTGCAATTCCGGCCAAAACGCCGCCAACCATTTTGTCTTTCGATCTGGTAAGTCTTTTTGCTGTTGACATAGTTAGTTTTCCTCTCCGTCTTCAAAATAATTATCCTGATTGTCTAATTCAGCTTCAAGAAAAGCTTCAGCTTCTTCAAGTAGTTGAGCGATAAGATCTTTATCTTTCGGTTTCTCATCGATCCAGTAGATGGTCTGATTCACTGAAAAATCCTCAATGTCACTTCCTACGATAAAGCGGGGAGTTTCATTGTGTACAACATAAAGCATGTCAGGCATTTCCTGAGAATTGTCGGCAAGCAAAAATTTTGGTAACATAGTTTTCTGTTTTTGAATTGTTTAAACAAATTTAGATAAAAATGGGAAATTTAAGCACGGATACAGATCAAATTTTAGCCATTAACAATTCAATAACTATTTAGTGGGAATTAAAAAACGATGACAGAACATTAAACTTGAAATTTGGAATTTGGAACTTGAATTTCCTTCGTACTTTTGCGCTCATAATAAAATGGTATGACGCTGGTTTATCCTGAGAATTTTGAATCAAAAATTGGATTTGACAAAATCCGTGAATTGCTGAAAGGCCGCTGTCTGAGCAATTTGGGGCAAGAATTGGTTGACGGAATTTGTTTTTCAGGCGACTTCAAGCAATTAACCGAAGATCTTTCGCTGGTCAGCGAGTTCGTGGTGATTATTCAGGAAATGGAAAATTTTCCGACCAGCTATTATTTCGATCTTCGGGAAGCACTGGCTAAAATCCGGATTGAAGGCCGTTTTCTCGAAGTGGATGAGTTATTTGATCTGAAACGTTCGCTCGAAACGATTTCAGGAATTGTGCGGTTTCTGAAACAAACCAAGGAGGATCAGTTTCCATGCTTAAAGCGATTGTTGTCAGCCGTTCAGGTTTATCCTTATGTTATTAGTCGCATCGATTCGATTCTGAATAAGTACGGCAAGG
>CAIPKZ010000266.1 GCA_903865775.1 uncultured Prolixibacteraceae bacterium
CGGGCAGCATTATTCCAGGTTTTATTTATTAATTGTACGTGTGGCCCTCCGTAAACATATACGATGACGGGATATTTTTTTGCCGGATCAAAATTTTTCGGTTTGATCATCCGGCAATACAAATCGGTTTTGCTATCTGCTGCTTTGATTGTAAATACAGAATTCTCCCCCAAATCGAAATCCTTCAAGGTATTGCTGGCTTCAAAGAGCATTTGCTTGTGACCTTCACTCGTTTCTATTAAATCAATCTGTACCGGAACATTGTTGCTCGTCCAGCGATCCAGCAGGTTTTTGCCATCCGGCGATAATTTTCCTGAATGAGTACCTGAAGCTTCGGTCAGCTTGTCCATTTTTCCTGAATGAATATTGATCCGGTAAGTATTTCGTTCAATCGGACTTTCTTTAGTCGCCTCAAAAAACATATATTTCTCTTCAGGATCAAAACCAAGCAATTCGGTAACTTCCCATTCACCTTTGGTTATTTGGGCAAGGTGTTTCCCATCCGAATTGTACAGATAAACATGATTCCAGCCATCCCTGCGACTTTGGTAGTAAAAATTTTTCGGATCTGTCTTCGAGAATTGGATTGGAATTAGAGGTTCAACATACCTTTCATCTTTTTCTTCCAATACCGTTTTCTTCCACTCTCCGGAAATTGCATCATATTCATTCAGTTTCATGTGGTTTTGATCACGGTTCAGTTCTGCAACGAAAATGCTTTTTTCATCCGGGCTCCAACTGATATTGGTTAGATAGTGATCATCTGGTTCTCCGGTTTTCAGGTAAATAATTGCTTTCGATGCGGTATTGTATATTCCGATTTTCACCTGATGGCTGGTCATTCCGGCCATAGGATATTTAATGCTAACCAGTTCAGCTTCGCGGGTCATGTAATCGACCAGCGGATAATCTGCAACCATGGTTTCGTCCATGTGATAAAAAGCCAGCATATTGCCTGAAGGCGACCAGAATGTTCCTTTTGTAATTCCAAATTCATTGCGGTGAACTGCTGCTCCGTTGAGGATATGTACGTTTTGATCGTTGGTAATTTGTTGATTGCCAAATGTTCCGGCAATAAAAAGGTTGTTCTTTATGGTGTATGCAAGATTTCTGTTACTGGCGCAAAAATCAAAATATTCAGCTTCTTTCGGATATTCATAATTTGAAGCAATCGATTTGTTTTCGAGGTTTAGAATAATCACCTGACGTGAAGCCTGAAACCAAATCTGGGATTTGCCGATGAATGAAACTTTTGGAAAAGAGTGCAGATTACTGATGCCTTTCAATTGCAATGAATGGTTCAACTCGGCAAGCGAGAGCAAACGAACCGGTTTGTTTTCCTGAATGCTATATTCAAGCAGGCTGCTATCCTTTACCATCGTATAATGCGTTGCATCTTCCCATTGAAGCTGATTTGGCATCGAAGGATTCAGGTACGAACCAGCTCCAAGTACCGCATCTTTTAGGCTCAACGCTTTTTGAGCACTGACACTTGAAACGAAAAATAAGAAGACTGCGCAAACGAAATACTGTTTCATATAAATTCTTTTTTGGAAAGCGTCATTCGTCATTTGGATAAGGCACTTAATCTTTTCCCAGTGACTACTGACACTTTACTTGATTTTTTTGCAAATGTAAAACGAAAATCCATCATCCAAGTCTGATTTTAACTGAATAAACTCATGATTTCTTCTTCGGAAATGACATTGAGCGGATTGTTTGAATGGATGAATTTTTCGGCCAGCGCTGTTTTTTTTGATTTCAGGGCTTGAATTTTCTCTTCAATCGAATCTTCGGTAATAAAACGGTAAACAAACACTTTCTTATCCTGCCCAATCCGGTGTGCGCGGCTAAGAGCCTGATTCTCGGCAGCCGGATTCCACCAAGGATCGATTATAAATACATAATCGGCCGAAGTAAGATTCAATCCGACTCCACCGGCTTTGAGCGAAATCAGGAAAATACGATTTTCGGGATCTTCCTGAAACTGGCGGATGACTTCCTGCCTGTTTACCGTTTTCCCGGTCAGTAATGAGTATTTCCAGTTCTTCGATTCAATTTTAGACTGAAGTAATTCAAGGTGTTTGACGAATGACGAGAAGATTAAAACCTTGTGATTCTCAGCCAGCAGGTTTTTAAGGCAGGTATATATTTCGTTGAATTTTCCCGATTCATGATTGAACCCGGCATCGATCATCACCGGGTGGTTCGAAAGTTGCCTTAATTTGGTCAATCCTTGTAAGATAACCAGAGCAGATTGTTTCATTCCGTTCGATTCAATGTTTTTTAAGATTGAATTCCGGATGGCGGATTTTTCACTTTCATAAATTTTGCGCTGCTCTTCAGTCATTTCGCAATATCTGATTTGTTCCGTCAGAGCAGGCAAATCGGAGGCCACTTCTTCTTTGGTTCGTCGCAGAACAAAGGGATTAATCAGTTTTTGAAGTTTCTGTTGTTGTTCCTCGTCACCTTTCTTTTCGATTGGTGTAATATATTGTCGTTTAAAATAGGGTAGGCTGCCAAGCAATCCTTTATTCAGGAAATTGAGTTGTGACCATAAATCGGAAAGCGAATTTTCAATCGGTGTTCCTGTAATTACCAGCTTGTGTTTCGACCGGATTTCGATGATGCTTTTGTAGGTTTTCGACGATGAGTTTTTAATGTTCTGGCTTTCATCCAAAATCAGGTAAAAGAAATCGAAAGTCCTTAAAATTTCGATGTCATTCCGCATGGTTCCATAGCTGGTCAGAATCACATCGTATCGATTAATTGCACGTGACAGTCCGGGAGTTTTTTCGCGCTGGCTGCCAATGTGCTGATAAACTCTCAGCGAAGGAGCGAATTTGCGGATTTCGTTGACCCAGTTATGTACCAGCGAAGTGGGCATCACTATTAGTGAGGCAGGTTGTGTTGACAATATACTGACTGCAGGTGCCTCGAAAAGTGATAGTTGTTCTCCCCCCAACTGTTCGGATGACTTTTGCAAAATCCTGGCTCCCTGAACCTTCAGTAATAAAGCAATTGTTTGAATGGTTTTTCCAAGCCCCATATCGTCGGCAAGGCATGCCCCGAATTTATTGGTAAAAAGGTGATGCATCCACCAAAATCCATCTTTTTGGTAATTACGCAATTCGGTTTGTAAATTTTCCGGAATTTCAGCCTGATGGAAGGGAATTGGAATGATTTGCTGTTGAATATCTATTGCGTTTTCCACTACCATGTTCAGATTTTCCTGAAGCAGCTGATAGTGGTGCTTCCTGATTTTGATGATATCGCCATCGAGGCGCGAAAGTGGAAAGAAATCCTTGTAGGCTGCAAACCAGACTTCAGGCAAAATAACTATTTCGCCCGTTGGAAGCTGAAATTCCCGTAAACCCAAAAGGATATGCCTTCGCAACCTGATAAACGGAATGTGATAATCGCCAAACTTCACAATGGCCATGATGTCGAACCAATCTTCATGGCTTTTTACCTGAATGTCGAGTTCCTTTTTACCCAGGTAATATTTCTTGGTGAGCTTGCTCTGGACAATTAAAAAGCCTTCCGCATCTAGTGCTTCCTTGTTATTCGTCAGCCAGTTTACCGGGCGGAAATAATTGTCCTCGTTGGTTTGCACTCTGTTTTCTTCGGGATTCCAAAACCCGTTTTTAAACTTTAATCCGAGGCCTTTCAGGAG
>CAIPKZ010000267.1 GCA_903865775.1 uncultured Prolixibacteraceae bacterium
ATTTATTTGATACCGAAGATGCCCTGGTTCGTATTGACATGAGCGAATATATGGAAAAGTTTGCTGTTTCCCGTCTCATCGGCGCCCCTCCGGGATATGTTGGTTATGAAGAAGGCGGCCAGCTGACTGAAAAAATCCGCAGACGCCCCTACTCTATTGTTTTGCTTGATGAAATAGAGAAGGCACATCCTGATGTTTTTCATCTTTTATTGCAGGTTTTAGATGATGGAATGCTCACAGACAGTTTTGGACGGAGAGTGGATTTCAAAAACACCATCGTGATCATGACTTCCAACATAGGATCCCGCCAGCTTAAGGATTTCGGGCAGGGAGTTGGATTTGCTACTTCAGCCAAACAGGCCGCCAGCAGTGAATATGCCCGGGGTGTTATTGAAAATGCCCTGAAAAAAGCATTCGCCCCCGAATTTATCAACAGGATCGACGATGTGGTCATCTTTGATTCACTGGAGCGGGAAGATATTCATAAAATCATTGATATTGAACTCCAGCATGTGTATAAAAGGACACATGATCTTGGCTACCATATTGCAATCACTACTGCTGCAAAAGATTATATCGCTGAAAAAGGATGGGATGCCCAATTTGGAGCACGCCCGTTAAAGCGTGCGATTCAAAAATATGTGGAAGATACCCTTGCCGAGGAGATAATCAAGACCAAGTTAACTGAAAATGACCTGATTACTGTTGATTATCTCGCCGACAAAGATGAGATTACGGTAAGTGTTACGAAACTCGAAACAGTAAAACCTGATTAGAATTTATAACAATTTGCCTCAATAAGCTTATCAGCTATTTTCCGGCGCGCTTCTTTTACATTGATGCCGGGTACAAGTGTTAAGGTTTCCACAACCTTTTTATAGGTTGAACCTGTTTCCGGTGAAGCAAATGAATATGCTGCATCTGTTGCAGGTTTTCTTATTTTATCTGAAGCATCATAAACAAATGCATCCAGCATGGTGCGATAAATCCCATCTGCATCAACTCCGTTCATTGATTCCATTTTCTGGATTCTCAGCACCATCGATTCAGCAATATAAACCTCCATGATCATGTCGGCAAGGTTGTTAAGGACTTCCTGCTCCAGTATCAGTTTTTTGTCAAAATAGGCAGATGCACCTTGTATAATTATAAGCACCAGGTTCTTGAAGTTTTTTACCACCCTCAGTTTTTCTTCAAAATAGGACTCATCCTGCCCCTGATTATCTTTTATCGTATCTAAACCTGCTGCAAGTTCATTTGCTCTCCCGAAAAGGTCAAAGTCACCTTTCATGGCTCTTTTCATCGCAGTATCAACCAGGAGCAACCTGTTGATTTCATTGGTTCCTTCAAATATTCTGTTGATTCGGGAATCCCTGTAGCCTCTCTCAACAGCCATTTCAGCTGAATATCCCATTCCACCGTGAATCTGTACTGCTTCATCAATTACAAAATCGAGGACTTCAGAACCATAGACCTTCAGAATTGCAGCTTCTACTGCATAATGGCTGATACCTTCCACGGAAGCTTTGCCTTTGTCCATTCCTGAAGCTTTGTGCAGTTCAATCTGGTCGTCAATATCCTTACTTAACCGGTAAATGGCACATTCAAGGG
>CAIPKZ010000268.1 GCA_903865775.1 uncultured Prolixibacteraceae bacterium
AGATGATATTCTTGTGGGGAATGGGTTAAAGAAAAATCAGAAAATCAATAATTATAAAACCAAAACCCAGATGTGATTTCCAAAACCCAGATTGAACATCAATTTTGAAGGTGAGTCCCATGCCGTCCGAAATAAGTTTCAAGCCTATAAAACGATGTATCGCGGACGGTTTTTCTTTCGTTCTTTCATACCCGGGGCGTTACTCCTGCGTCGTTTTGCCCCGGGCTACTGATATTCTGCCCCTTCAGGGCAAAAATCAACTTGTAGTAATTCCTGTTTTTCAGCCGTTTGGAGTTTCCTGCCAAAAGGCAGGTAGTTGGGAAGGTGGCTTTCACTCAGCAATTCATTTATGAGCTGCACATTTGTATTGAGGGAATATTTTCTCTTTGATACCTTACCGGCTTATTTTGTTCAGGCTGAAAGTAGATTTGAAAAGGCCGGTTACGATATTCCATAAAAATGTTGCCAGTAAGAGTGGATGCAAAGTTCGTCTCATAATGCTCCTGTATGGCGCACTGCCGGTAAAGGTATCCCACAACAACGAACTCATTTCCCTCTTTCTCCTTTCTTTTACCTGTTCGTTTACAACCATTTGGAACAGTATCCTTTTCAGGAACAGCGATTTTTGAATAATGCTTGAAACCGAGAAAATTAGTTTACCTAACGAATTATCCCGATCAAGGGCTGAACAAACCGGCTGATACGATTTTTCGAAATCTGCCTTTGAAATTCCAAACCGAAATGCCGTATTTGCCGCAGCTTTTCCGGTCAGATATGCCGCTCCAATGCCATTTTTATACAGTTTTGATGAGGCTGAATCACCAATCAGAACGACACGGTCGGAATACGGATTCGTCGCATGGCCAATGTTGATGGAAGGGAAACACTGGCAGGGAGTCATATCTTTCAAAACGGTACCCTCCGGAAAACATTTCAGGACGATCTCTGAATTTAAAAAGAGGTTGACGATCCCTTTGTTTATCTCCGTTCCAAGAAGCACCAGGGTCACATAAACTCCTTTCGGGATTAAAGCAGCGAATTTGATTCCCGGCAGGTTAATCAGGAACACGTGCATCGAATTCCCAAAATGTTTCGTGATGGTTTCCGACCCCAGATAGTATTCGCAGATATAGGTATTGGTAGTTTTTGGAGGCGTAAAAGCTGGTATGATTTTCTGGAACAGGCGCAAGGCTTTTGGATTGAGCCCGACAGCACCTACCACCAAATCGTATTTCCGGCTGGAATTGCCGGTAATCAACGAGATGCCATCCGGTTCACTGATCACATCGGTCACTTTTCCACGAAATATTTTGGCACCTTTTTTTTCGCAAAGCCCGATCAAATAACCATCGAAGCTTTGAAGTGTTGTCTGAGTAGAGCCAAGCGGTCCCGAACCGCGAAATATAGAAGCAATGGGGTGTTCGTGTAGAAGAGTATCGATAACCGCAGTTCCCTGTTCAACATGGAGCGTATAGGAAACAATTCCACGACGAACAACCTGCGGAGGGAGAATAATTCCATCTTCTGACAACATTTGAACCAGCGATTCGGAAACAATTCCTCCGCAATGATTACATCCGGCAGGGCCGGTCTTTGTAAATTCCTTTATTTCGTACAGATCAATTTCGATGCTGATTCCCAGCTTTTCTGCCAGATTAAAGGCAAAAAACGTGAAAAAGCTGCCGGCAGGACCAGCTCCAATCACCCCGATTTTTGATCCATCTTTTAGCCTTAGCCCGTGGTCTTTGTCTTGTTTCATAAGCTTTTCATCTAAAATGTGCTATACCCACGATTCGACAGTTGGATTTCAACCGATCGAAAAAAAACGCGCTAATCAAGAAAGGCCTGAAAGCCAGAAGCATGAAATTTCAACTTGAGAAATCCACCTTCTTTGTTGAGTTTAAATATAGTGAAATTCAATTCATTTCCTATTTTCTGTGCGTTTACTAAACAGCCGGTGAAATGACTGGTCATTGGAATTAATCGTCCGGTAAAATAAAAGCACACAAATTCAACATAAATTCGTTTAAATAAATATCTTTGAGGCTAAACAAAACAGTTTTTGACAGTTAGAACAGGTAGAGGTAGAAATTCAATTATTCAAGGCACTCAAATGATCGGTAATAAAACGCAATCTTATGCGCTGACAGTAACGCTGGTACCCCCCCCCCCCACGTGATGGCAACATTGGCCTTGGGGGTCTAAAAACACGCAAAAAGCACATTTTTACTATTCTTAACCCACCTGAATTTCCGAGCGAACGTATTGCGTCGTTAACTTTTGTTCCCGATGCATTGACAAGCTATTCAACGAATCAAACCCGGAAGACATTGGAGATTGATTCTTGCAGCCTTCATGATAAAGCAGTTATGTAATCCGAATTTTTCGTCTTGATTTCGACACAAAATAGATTTCTTAACCATGAGCAAAGAAAAGAGATTAACGAGTTCCGTTCTGCTTCGCAACTATGCAGAAGCTATGCTGCTTAAAAATGCAATTGAAAGTCCGGCAGCACTTCCACTTGCCAACTTTTCCGAAAGTGATTTACTGAAACTTGTTCACGAACTCGATGTCCATAAGATTGAGCTCGAAATGATGCTTGATGAGATGTCGGAAAGGGCAACAGGAATGGCAGCTGAACTGATCATTGCCAATGAAGAACTTGCTTTTCAAAACCAAGAGAAATCAAAACGGGCAGACGAATTGGTCATTGCAAACGAAGAACTTGCTTATCAAAACGAAGAGAAAACTATACGGGCAGCTGAACTGATCATTGCCATCAAGGAACTTGCCTGGCAGACTGAGAAGGCCAGAGAAACGGGCAAGTTCCTTGCTTTAAAAAATGAAGAGCTGATAAAAAGCGAAGAACAATACCGGACCATGATCGAATCGTCGCTTTATGCAATGGTTATCATTGGAGCAGGCAAAATTATCTATGCCAACCCCTCAGCCAATTTGTTGTTTGGAGCCACATCCGAAGAAGGTTTGATTGGCACCAACATGATCGATCGGGTTCACCCGGATTTTCATCAACTCGCGACTGCCCGGATTACAACGTGCATCGAAGATAAGGTTATAGCGCCAAAGATCGAGATGAAATATTTGAAACTCGATGGAAGCGTGCTGGATGTCGAAGTTCAGAGTTCTCCGACAACCTATGACGGAGTCCAGTCGATTCAGACAGCCATACACGATATTACCGAACGAAAGCAAGCAGAAGAAACAATTGTAAAGTTATCAAAAGGAGTAGAGCAAAGCTCCGCCTCGATTATCATTACGGATGAGGATGGAATTATTGAATTTGCAAATCCTAAATATTGCGAACTGACAGGATATTCCAGAGAAGAATTGATTGGGAGAAATCCCAAAATAACACAATCAGGAAAGACTCCAATTGAAACTTACGAGAAACTTTGGAAAACCATTCTGGCAGGTAAGGAATGGCGCGGAGAGCTGTTAAACAAGAAGAAAAACGGGGACTTATACTGGGAATTCATGTCCATCTCTCAAATAAAAAATGCCAAAGGAGAAATCACCAGTTATATTGCAGTTAAGGATGACATCACCGAACGCAAGAAGCTGGAAGAAGAGTTGAAGCTTGTTTCTGCCCGTTTGGCTTTGGCCACACAATCCGGTGGGGTTGGGTTGTGGAACTATGACTTAGCTAACGATTCTCATTTGTGGAGCGATCAGATGTTTGCACTCTACGGAATCCGGGAAAGTGATTTCGGTAGTATCCAGGAGGTCTGGCATACATGTGTTCACCCCGGCGATATCGACCGCTGTGAACAGGAAATTCAACTGGCGATTCACGGTAATAAAAAGTTAGATACCGAGTTCCGGGTGGTCTGGCCCGATGGATCGATCCATACAATCAAGGCGTTGGCAAGCGTCCAACTCGACGAGTCCGGAAGGGCAGTTCGCATGATCGGAACCAACTGGGATATTTCGGAACAAAAGCGTACGGAATTGGAAATCAAACTTCAAAATAAAGAGCTTCAAAAAATCAATTCAGAAAAGGATAAATTTTTCTCCATAATCGCCCACGATATGCGGGGACCCTTGGGTGGCATTATGGGAATGACCGAAATGCTGACGGATGAAATCTACCAGCTGACTGAAAACGACAGAAAGCAAATGATGGCTAACCTGCGCCGTTCTTCGCGCAATACGTTTACCTTGCTTGAGAACCTGCTCGAATGGGCACAAATGGTCCAGGGACTGACTGAGTTCAAACCGCAAAAACTTGATTTAACGCAAACAATTGCTGAATGTAAAAATACTTTGGAAGAGTCTGCCAAGGTAAAAAGAATTGAACTTTTGGTCCAGATTGCGGGTGAACAAATCGTATTGGCCGATAAAAACATGCTTCAGTCAGTCATCCGGAACCTGATTTCGAATGCTGTGAAATTTACTTCCAATGGTGGTAAAGTAAATATTTCAGCGGAATCTTCAGCGAATAATATGGTGATGATATCGGTGAAAGATAACGGAATCGGTATGACCAGCGAAATGTTGAATCATCTTTTCCATATCGATGCCGATATTAAACGCCCCGGTACCAATAATGAAAAAAGTACCGGTCTGGGATTGCTGCTTTGTAAAGAGTTTGTCGAAAAACTGGGTGGAAAAATTACCGTTGAATCAGAACTAAATAAAGGAACAGTGTTCAGTTTTAACATTCCTGCTACAGAGCGGGATGAAAAAGAAATTGTCATTCAAAAGGACGCTGAAGACGAGAGGCGTGAAGTCGAAATAAAAAACCTCAACATTCTGATCGCTGAAGATGACGAAATATCGAAGAATCTATTTTCAATATATGTTCGTGACTTTAGCAAACAGATTTATAAGGTAAAGAACGGTGTTGAAGCAGTAAAGGCTTGCCGCGAAAATCCAGATATCGACCTGGTACTGATGGATATCGAAATGCCTTTGCTCGACGGATTTGAAGCAAGCCGTCAGATCCGTGAGTTTAATAAAACAGTGATCATTATTGCTCAAACGGCCTATTCCTTTATTGGAAACAAGGAAAAAGCACTGGCTGCCGGATTTAATGACTTCATTTCGAAACCCATTAGTAAACCTGCCCTCATTGAAATCATCAAAAAACATATCAGGAGGTAGAAAAGGGTGAGTGATTGTTAATATTTGTCCGGAATAGGATAGTAATCCTGCATATAAACGCTGACAGGACCTTCGGACTCTGTCAGGTTTTCGCGCAATGACAGACCTTTCAGCGTCCGATAGACCTGGAAGCGTCATATGAAGCAAGCCCAAAGTTGGTTGAATAAATTTATCGCTACAACACACAAACGATCCTCTTTTTCTGAAGCTTGTGATTCGGTTCGGCAGAGCCACATCGAAGCCCTCGAATGAATTGCATTGGACTCTCAGCCCAAAAAACATATCTTTTAGGGTTGATTTCAATGAATTTCTATGAATTTGTCTACACTTTGTCCACGCGGTCCATTGCATTTGTATTCAAATTAAGATTATCTTGCGCCAATTGTTTTTATCAAAACAATTTAATTGACCTGTAATGTATTGCTTTTGCCAAAACACTGAAGATGCAACATAGGGAGGCTTAAGTCATACAAGCATGTTTTGAATCTGAGTTTTCCGGAATGACAGTAAATCCCGGTTTCACATTCATAATATGCCAAATAGTTTTGAAACATGAGCAAAGAAAAGTCAACAAGCAATTTCGTTTTACGTTTTAAAAATGTCCGAAAACCACTTTTAGTCTTAATTTTAGGGCTTCTTTTAACTTTTTATGGAACATTCCGTTTCCACCAGAATATTGAAGCACAAGCCAAACGTGATTATCTGATTAATTGCGATGAAATAAAGATTGAGATTCTGACCAGAATGCATTCTCAGGCCCAGATTATCCGCGTTGCATCAGCATTTATTGAATCTTCAGACACTACAACCAGCCACGACTGGAAAGCATTTTACCAGCAATCATTAGTTTCAAAGGAATTACCTGGGATCCGGAGTTTTGGTTATGCCGCTGTTATTTCGAAAGCTCAGCAAAAAGAAAATATTCAGGCAAATCTAAAGGATGTATGTCCTGCAAATACGGTTCTATCGCCGGAAGAGCGGGATTTTCATACCTCCTGCATTTTCATTGAACCATTTATTGATGCGAATTCGCGTTTTCTGGGGTATGATATGTATGCCAGGCCCATTCGCAGAAAAGCCATGGAAATGGCCCGCGATTCGGACATGGTCGCCCTCTCAGGCAAAGTCATTTTAGAACATGAAGACACCTTGGCAAAAGAGGCCAGTACCTTGATGTATGTTCCTGTTTTTCGAAACGGCAGCCCGACCAATACCGTTGAGCAGCGTCGTAAAGCCATCAAAGGCTGGGTCTTCAGCGCCTATCACATGGACGATTTAATGCATGGGATTTTAGAACACAAGGATTCAATGGCTCATATTAAAATTAATCTCCAAATATTCGATGACAGTATCTCGAGCCAATCGTTATTGTACGACAGTCAAATCAAAGAAAAGAATGCATCAACGAATAATTCAGACCAGTCTGTTTCGATTCCAGTTCTGATTGGCGGCAAGAAATGGATTTTAAATTTTACCCAGTCTACCGGTCCGGGTTTTCATTATCAAAGAATGGAACTCATTCGGATTATTGGCCTACTTATGATTAACTTTCTTTTATTCTTCTTGCTGTTATCCTTGCAGAATACCGGTTTGCGGGCACAGAAAATAGCAGAGAAGCTAACAAAAGAGTTGAGTCTTGCCAATAAGGAACTTGCCGGCCAGAGTGAAGTAGTCAGGGAAACAGCCAACTTGCTTGCCCTAAAAAATGAAGAGCTGTTAAAGAGCGAGGAACATTACCGGTCCATGATCGAATCATCGCTTTATCCGATTGTTATTGTTGGAGACGGCAAAATATTTTATGCCAATCCATCAGCCAATTTGTTATTCGGAGCCACATCTGAAAAAGGTTTGATTGGCACCAACATGGCCGATCGGGTACATCCGGATTTTCAACAACTTGTGACTGCCCGGATTAAAAAGTGCATCGAAGATCAGTCTATAGCGCCTAAGACCGAGATGAAATACTTGAAGCTCGACGGAAGCGTGCTGGATGTCGAAGTTCAGAGTTCCCCAATAAACTATGGCGGAGTCCAGTCCATTCAGACTGCCATACACGATATCACCGAACGCAAGCAGAACCAGAATTTATTACAGGAGAGCCACTCCAGATTTAGTTCCATGATAACCAATATTTCGGACGTGATCAGTATAATAGGTGCCGATGGCCTGATAAAATACAGAAGTCCGAACAGTGAGAAATTTTTCGGTTGGTTACCCGAAGAACGGATTGGTACCAACAGCTTCTCCATTGTCCATCCTGATGACCAGGAGATGGCGCAAAAAGTGTTCCAACGGCTGATGGAAAAAGAAAACTCGGACTTGACTTTTGAGTTCAGATACCTTTGTAAAGATGGTAGTTACAAACCCGTTGAGATGACTGCCTGCAACCTGATCAACGATCCGGTAATCGAAGGCATTTTATTGAATTTCCACGATATTTCCGAGCGTAAAAAATCAGATGAGGAAAAAACCCGGCAAGCAGTACTGATCAACTTGTTGCTTGACTCCATCCCCGATATCATCTTTTTTAAAGACCTGAAAGGCGTTTATGTGGGATGTAATCCTGCTTTTACCGAATTAATCGGGTTATCAAAAAATGAAATTATCGGAAAAACCGACTACGACTTTTTTGATCAGGAGAATGCAGATTGGTTCACCCAGCATGACCAGGAAATGTTGAAAACCAAACATACCAGGAATAATGAAGAATGGGTTACCTATCCCGATGGGAGTAAGGTGCTTTTGGATACACTGAAAACACCTTATTGCGACACCGACGGAACGGTGATCGGAATACTTGGAATCAGCCGGGACATTACTGCACGCAAACAGGCAGAAGAAACAATTGTAAAGTTATCAAAAGGAGTAGAGCAAAGCTCTGCCTCTATCATCATTACGGATGAGCATGGAATTATTGAATTTGCAAATCCCAAATATTGCCAATTGACAGGCTATTCCATGGAAGAAGTGATTGGAAGAAATCCCAAAATAACTCAATCCAGCACAACTCCAATTGAAACTTACGAGAAACTTTGGGAAACCATTCTGGCGGGTGAGGAATGGCGCGGAGAGCTGTTAAACAAGAAGAAAAACGGGGACTTATACTGGGAATTCATGACCATCTCTCAAATAAAAAACACCAAAGGAGAAATCACCAATTTCATTGCAGTTAAAGAAGACATCACCGAACGTAAAAATGCGGAAGAAGAGTTGAGGAGTATTTCTGCCCGTTTGGCATTGGCCACCCGAACCGGAGGAGTGGGCTTGTGGGAATACGATTTGGCAAACAACAGTCTTTTATGGGACGATCAGATGTTTGCACTCTACGGAACCCGGGAAGGCGATTTCAGTGGTATCTATCAGGCCTGGCGTGCTGGTCTTCATCCCGAAGATATCGACCGCTGCGATCGGGAAACTCAAATGGCAATTCGCGGTGAAAAAGAATTTGATACCGAGTTCCGCGTGGTATGGCCCGATGGATCGATCCATACGATCAAGGCACTGGCAAGTGTTCAACTGGACGAGTCCGGAAGATCAGTTCGCATGATTGGAACCAATTGGGATATTTCGGAACAGAAGCGTACGGAACTGGAAATCAAACTTCAGAACGAAGAACTTCAAAAAATCAATTCAGAAAAAGATAAATTTTTCTCCATTATTGCCCACGATTTACGAGGTCCGCTCGGAAACTTTATGGGAATGACCGAAATGCTGACTGATGAAACCTACGATTTTCCGGAAAAAGACAGAAAGGAAATGATTGAAGGCCTGAGCCGTTCTGCACGGAATACGTTCACCTTGCTCGTGAATCTGCTCGAATGGTCGCAAATGGACCGGGGATTGACCGAGTTCAAGCCTCAAAAACTTGATTTAACGCAAACAATTGCTGAATGCACAGGTATTTTGGAAGACTCAGCCAAACTGAAACGAATTGAACTTATTGTACAAATCACCAATGAACCTGTGGTGTTTGCCGATAAAAACATGCTTCAGACGGTCATCCGAAACCTGATCTCGAATGCTATAAAATTTACTCCCAAAGGAGGAAAAGTAAGTGTTTCTGCTGAACTTTCAGCTAATAATATGGCGCTTATATCGGTGAGAGATACCGGTATCGGTATGACCAGCGAAATGCTGAATAATCTTTTCCGAATCGATGCGAGTACCAAACGCCCCGGCACCAGCGGAGAACTCAGTACCGGCCTGGGATTGCTGCTTTGTAAGGAGTTTGTCGAAAAGCTGAATGGAACAATTACGGTTGAATCGGAACCAAATATAGGAACTGTTTTTAGTTTTAACATTCCTGCTATGATTCAGGAGAAAAAGGAACTTGCTAAGCAAATATCTGTTTCTGAAGAAATACATGAAGGTAAAATAGAAAACCTCAACATCCTGATCGCAGAAGATGACGAAATATCGATGAAGCTCATTTCGGTGATTGTGGCAGGATTCAGCAAACAGGTATTCAAAGTAAAGACCGGTGATGAAGCGGTGAAGGTTAGCCGCGAAAATCAGGATATCGATGTGATACTGATGGATATTGCGATGCCAAATATGAACGGATATGAAGCAACCCGCCAGATACGGGAGTATAATAAAGACGTAGTTATTATTGCACAAACCACCTATGCTTTGGCAAACGATAAGGAAAACGCACTGCTGGCCGGATGCAATGATAATATTACAAAACCGTTCAGTAAGGATGACATCATCACCATACTCAAAAAGCATATCAAGCCATCGATATAGAAAAGTCCCTTATCTATTTTAGTGGTTGTTGTGCGGGGGTATCCCGACAGGAATTGCCCAAAAGGTATATTCCGCTCCTCCGGAGCTTGATTTCATTGCTTAACGATTTTCGCTACAAATAGATCGCAGCGCTGCTGCTAAAAGTCGCGAGATTGTTTATGCTATAAAGGATCACCTCATATTCTTGTAGGGATGTGTTTTCCCTAATTGCAAAGGACATATTTTGTTTTTATAGAAAATCTAACATTTTGTCCTGAAACCTTAGTGACATAGTACAAACACTAGACCCCAACCTTATTTGCATTTAAAAGGTAAATAAGGTTGGGGTCAGGGGATTCCTGACCAGTTACTAAGGTTTAATAAGTTGAATAGATGGTTTTATGAGCTCATCTTGACCTGTTCTCCCGTATTCCCCACAAGAATCTCATTTGATTCGCTACAAATAGAACG
>CAIPKZ010000269.1 GCA_903865775.1 uncultured Prolixibacteraceae bacterium
CGTTTAAGTTTCATTTCTGACTAAATACAATATAGGGACTCGAAACAGTGGTGAGATAAACCGCATTTTGAGGGGCTTTTGCATTGTAACATTCCCAGGGAGCGCCAAATTCAGGTCCTTTCCGGTAATCACCGGCACGCAAATCGTCAATGTATTCTTTGGCCAGTTCTTTGGCTGCTTCGACATCTACCCTTGCAATGGCATCGCAAACCCATCCGGTTGGCGTACCCCAATAAGCTCCATTCTGATAGGAGTTTTTTTCTGTCTGACTGCTCTCCCAGGCACTTGATTCGCTGTAATCATCGGTGGTAATTATGTGCCTGATGTTGCCACGGCTAGCCAAAGTCCCATTTTTGTAGGCATCTCTCAGAAATTGGCAGGTTTTTTCCTGACTATCGCCTTCCAGAATTCCATCATAGACAGCCAATGCCGTACTCCAAACATCCGGTTGCTTGCTTTTACCCGTCGAGGCGAGCAGCATTCCCCGGCCATCGGAAAAGACTGCCGGAATCTCTTTCTTCAGTCGGCTGGCCATGAACCGGTATGTATCGGCTTTATCTTTTCGTCCGATCCGATCAAACAATTCAGTCAATTGCAGCGCCGATTTGTATTTAAGCAGCGAAGGCATGCATAGTTCACCGGTCAACGACTCCGCATCGCGAAACCCAAAGTCGACTCCCCTGAAATCATCTGTGGTGTATACTATTACTCCATTTTGTTTTGTTGGGGGCACATTGAAGGCCATTTCCAAACGGTCAATCAATCTTTTTCCATTGATTTCAGTCGTTAAAAACTGAAAGTCCGAAGCAGATTTGCAGTAATACCAGGCCATCTGAATAAAGAAAAACTGGTCGCAATAGGGCGGCGTCATGCCCCACATCTTATTCCCCTGATCTTCAAAATCGTAAGTTCCAGGATAATAAATGGGTTTACTGTCGTCAATGCGGATGTGATCGGCAATGGCCCCAAGGGGAACCAGACTTCCGCCATTCGCAATCCAGGCCTGATCGCATTGGGTAGAAGCTGCCAGTTGCAGCATGTGTTTTTGTTCCTGAATAGTTACAAAACCGCTTTCGAGCGACATGGCGTAATCCCTGATCCAGAAGGCAGGGTAACAAGCCCGGCCTCCCGGACGAATTAAAGTTCCACCCGTATTATTTGGACCAAATTCATCTACAATTTTTTGACCGGGAATAATCCGGGAGCTTTCCATCACATCTTTTGTCAATTCCCTAAGGAACTCCAAATCACGATCCGACAACAAATTTCGGGCGGAAGATTTCGGTTGAGCGCTCAATGAAAGTACAAAAGATAAATTCAGTAGGATGATAAGGCTATAGTTTTTCATGTTTTACTTGTAAGTAAGTGAAAATTTTATTTTTAACTTCATTTTTCAGATTTTATCCTTCCGTCCGAAAGAAGATTGAACCCTTGAATAACATTTCATCGCGGACGGTATTTTAATTATTCCATTTTACCCGGGGTTAAAACCCCAGGCTACAAAGATTTCACTCCTACGGAGTTTTTGGAATTGCCATGTAATCGAATAACTCAGCAGGCCATAGATTGATTCGTTCAAAGCCTTCAGGAACTGCCTGACTGAACTGCACGTACGCCTGAACCTTTCCTTTTGTGGTGTAACTGACGGCCTTTCCATCCTCACCCGAAGTAAAAACACTGTAACCTGCCAGCATGCAGTCTTCCATATCAACATGCATTTTTCCGGTCTGTTTGTGTCCTTGTGTGCAAATGATTCCAGTCGATTTGCCGCCCATTTCGGGCTGGGTAAAATTTAATACAATCATTCGGCAGCGGGTAGCCCTGACATTCACACAATTACTTGCATACGACATGGCCAAAGCATTATCGGGATGAACAAGAGTACAATCTTCCAGAATGAGATGAGGAACTTCGGGCATCGTTTTTTCCCATCCGCCAACCAAAACTGCGCCTGTATCACCAACCCAATCCAGGGCCAGAAAGTAGCATCGCCGGAATGTGCTGGGCTCATCGGGGCGAACGACCGGATAACAGATTCCGCCGCCAAAAGCACGACCAATGCCTACGCAATCTTCTAAAATAATTGTAAAACCTTCACCACTCTTATCCGTCAGGTCCCAAAAGAATCCGGCATCACCTCCGGAAGTATAGAGATTACGCAGAATCCACCGGTCCCAGCAAATACTTGAAAACGTTTGCTCGGTAAATTCCGGCCTCCAACCTTTTGTCGTGGAGCGAATAGTGCCCCACCAGTCGTAGCTTTTAAAACCTTTTTGCGGATCACCTGAATCAATGATGATCCGGCCGGTTGCACCTGAACCCAATTTGCCGTCGGTGTCACCAATGATCAAATTGTAGGCGCCTTTTGCTCCCTTGAAAGCCGTGGATAGATTGGCTTCTGCATAGCTGTCGGGACGAATCAGGATCACATGTCCTCCCTGATCATCCGGAATGGCCGATAAGGCGGCCTGTATGGTTTGGAAAGCCTTCGTCCAGCTGCTTCCGTCGGAATTGTTTCCCAACTTCGAAACGTAAATATTCTTTCCCATTCTACCAGTATAATCCGGAGAAGACGGATCGACCGTGCCTGAAGCAAAAACTTCAGGCAAAAATAACAGGCACAGGAACAGAATGGCCAATGCCCTCAATCCAGGCTTGAATTTGTTTTTTATCATCAGGATTTTATTTATTCCGTAATTCCTTTCCACTGATCGGTCCGGAACGATGATGCCGGAAGATCAGCGCTGTTGTACAAGTTGGCATCATCCGGATTGTTGGCCCA
>CAIPKZ010000270.1 GCA_903865775.1 uncultured Prolixibacteraceae bacterium
AACAAATTATAAACATATGAAAATCTCCATCAACCGAATCAACCTGAAGGCCGCTTTCGCGAACATACTCAAAATCGCTCCGAAACAAAAAATGCACTTCCTGTCCGGCTTTTGCAAGCCTACCACCATAAAATCCGCCCAATGCGCCTGTCCCGATCACCCCGTATCTGATTGCCATCTTGAATTGCAGTTATGAATGGTGGCAAAAATAAGAACAAACGAATCATAAAAACAGCCCGTGGGCCAGATTATCTTCCGGTAGTAACACAAAAATCACACGGAAGAATTCAGGACAATTTGAATTTGCCAATTCAAAATTCCATACCCAGCTCTCAACAATATTTCGATTTGATTTGTTATTACACACATTAAAAAAAGTGTTAAGCCGACATTAAATAATCAATCTAAATTAAGGACTTATGAATTTAATTTTAAGCATTTCACTCGGATTGTTGGGTTTGATTGTATTGCTGCTGATCGTTGCATTATTTCTGAAAAAAGAATATGCCGTTGTTCGTGAAATCAGCATCAGCAAACACAAACAGCTTGTTTTTGATTACCTGAAACTGTTGAAAAATCAGGACAATTTCAGCAAATGGGCCTTGATGGATCCCTACATGAAAAAGGATTTTATGGGTACTGACGGTACTGTTGGATTCGTTTCATCCTGGGAAAGCAATAACAAAAATGTGGGACAGGGAGAGCAGGAAATCAAAAAAATTACCGAAGGTGAACGCATTGATTTCGAAATCCGGTTTATCAAACCATTTGCCGGAGTAGCAAAAGCCACTATGTCAACCCTATCGGTTTCACCGAATGAAACCATTGTAAAATGGGGATTCGACAGTCAAATGAAGTATCCGATGAACCTGATGCTTCTGTTCATGAATATGGAAAAAATGGTTGGGAATGATCTGGGAACCGGCCTTTCAAACCTGAAAAACATTCTGGAGAAATCATAAATACATTCATAACCAATCATCTAAAATTTAATTCACTATGAAAATCGCAGTAATCATTGTTCGTGTCCTGATGGGATCGATGTTTGCATTCGCATCCATCGCTTTTTTCTTTAAATTAATTCCTCAACCTGAATTGTCAGGTAGTGCTAAAATTTTTAATGAAGGAATTGCCGCCTCGGTTTATTTAATGCCAACCGTAAAAATCTTTGAACTCCTTTGCGCCATTGCGTTTCTTTCCGGAAGGTTTGTTCCGCTTGCCACTGTTGTTATTTTCCCAATCATGCTGAATATTCTTTTGTACCATGCATTTGTGGATACTTCAGGACTGCCGGTTGGAGTTGTTTTTATGCTTGGAAACCTGTTTCTGGCTTATTCAAACCGCGACAAGTACAAGGCTTTTTTGGCTGCCAAATAAGAAATCGGGTTTACTCTGGAAAACTTATGAGGCTGTCTCAAAAGTCAAAACACTTGCGAATCAGGTCATCCCGAATTTATTTCGGGATCTGGTAAACAATGCGTTGGGATCCTGAAACAAGTTCAGGATGACGGTATCAATGATTTTTGAGACAGCCTCATTCTTTTCAATTTGAATTACTATTTAACTCTGGTTATTCAATGCCTTAACACGCGAAACCAAAAGCGTAATTCCAATTCCAAAAACACCAATCAAGGCAAAAGAATAGCGTAAACCAAATGCCTCTGAGATATGTCCAATCAAAGGTGGTCCCATTAAAAACCCAAGAAATCCTACACTCGAAACGGTAGCAATTGCAATTCCGGGAGGAATTACCGGATGACGGCCTGCTGCACTGTAAACAGTGGGAACAATGCTTGAAACGCCCAGACCAACCATCATAAAGGCGATGGTACTTGTTATCAGGTACGGCAGAAATACTGCGGTAAACAATCCTGACGAAATCAAGACTCCACAGATTTGCATCAACAGTTTCCTTCCAATTTTTGAGATCAGATAATCAGCAAGGAACCTACCTGTAGCCATCATGATCATAAAAGAGGTATACCCCAGAATTACCAATGAGGACGGCGCTTGTACAATATCTTTGAAATAAATGCCACTCCAGTCAAACATGATTCCTTCGCTGGCCATACTGCAAAAGGCAATGATTCCCAACTGGAACAAATCGTGATCTGGTCTACTGAAAAATTTTCGTTTAGGTTCGACAAGTCGTTGAGCTAAAGAAGTTTTCACCAGAAAAGGAAAATTAATCCATACGATCGTCCAAACCAGCAATACAACAGTCACGAAATGCCAGTAAACAGTCATTTTCAGATTAATCATCAAAATTCCGATCAATGCCCCGGTAAAACCAGCCAGACTCCAGCCTCCGTGAAAAGAAGACATGATTGGCCGGCCATAAATGCGTTCGGTTAGCACACCCTGCGTGTTAGTGGCAATGTTGCACATGTTTCCGAACACACCGAAAATAAACAAGGCAATGGCCAATTGCCAGCCTTCACGAACCAAACCCACATTAGTCAGACAAATGGTATATCCCGGCAAAGCAAACATCAAAACCTTTCGGCTGCTGAAACGGGTAACGAGCCTACCAGAGATTGGCATCATCAGGAAAATCCCTATGGGCAAAGCAAACAGAATGGTGCCAAACATAGCGTCATTCAAATGAAGGGCGGTTTTAATATCCGGAATACGGCTGGCCCACGACGAAAAGCAAAGCCCCAGACTGAAATACACCAGCGCAACAGCAAGCCGAATCCGTTTTTTGTCGGGAAGTATTTCAGATGGATTGGTTATGGATATATTTTCTGTCATGTGTTTTTAAAACGAAATCTAATCAGGCACAAAAGTAGGAAAACCCTGAGATGAATAATTATTTGTTCAAAAGATTAACGGTTTGTTAGGAAAAGGTCTGAAAGATATTCACCAGTTATTTGCCGAAATTCAGGAACTTACCAAAAAAGTCCGCAAAGAGTTGTATTGGTTGCTGGTCGGGGAATTCAGGCATTTTGAATAAGTCAGTTCACCATAGTCATCAAATGAGGATGGACTAATTACTCAAAATCCAATGGGTTTTCTGTTTTTTTTCGACTCTTTTTGGCTTGCCATTTCGGTTAGCGCCTGATAAATGTCGTTGAATTGCATATTCGTTTCAATCATGAAGATTTCGAGTTTTTGGTTGAGTTCTGAGTAACCCAAGGAATATTGCCTTAATGCAATAAAAGCCCGGACGATTTGTATGTTAATATCAATTGCTTTGTTGCTGCGCAAGACACTTGCAAGCATTGTAACTCCGTGCTCTGTGAATGCAAAAGGAAGTTTTCTATGTCCACCCCAACTTGATGTCACAATTTGTGAGATCAAGTTTTCGAACTCTAACTTTGTAAAATGAGATGGAATCCTTATCTATCGACAAATACATTGTTTTTCGGGATTATAAATCCTGGTTAACAAGTGCTGATTGAAATGCAAGGTCTCGTCCCATCCGGGCAATGCTGTTAAGTTAAGCTGCCGACAGGGTTGTTAATTACTATCGGGGCAATTGGAAAACCCTGTCGGTGGTTGAATACCCCGACAGTGGTTAAACAAAAAGCCTTAACTTAATGACATTGCCCATCCGGGACGAAATATTTTACCCTATTTTCTGTTTCTACCCTTCAATTTTTCCTCCGGCTAATTTAAACAGTCACATAATTCTTTTCTTGGCATGGAATTATAATATAAAGACTAATTTATCTTTATATTATAAAACTTTCTGCCATGCTTTTTGTTTTACACTTTTGATAAGAAAAAATCTGTATTTATTAGAGCACATGAAAACAGAACAGCGCATTTATTCAGAGGGAGAAGGATGGGTTACAAAGTCGGATAACAGTTTAGGTACGCTTGCACAGCTGGTATTTTTATTTGGTAACCGTGAATTACTCAAGCAACAGCAGCCTATTGATTTAATCAGAGAAACATATCCGAATGCTGAAATAGTCGGTTGTTCTACTTCAGGAGAAATTTACCAGGAAGAAGTTTACAATCAAAATATTGTTTGTACTGCAGTTTGGTTTGAGAAAACTAAGATTGAAATTGTAAAGGAGGTTGTTCATTCGATGGATGACAGTTTCAGTGTAGGTGAAAAACTGGCATCAAAGCTCGATAAAGAACATCTTGTTCACATCATGGTGCTTTCGGAAGGACTGAATATCAATGGCAGTGAACTCACCAAAGGAATAAATAAACAACTCAACGACCGCATTTCTATTACCGGTGGTTTGGCTGGTGATCAGGATCAGTTTTCAGAAACAGTAATTGTACACAATCAGGCCGGCGAAAAGAACCTGGTGGTGGCAATTGGATTTTACGGAGAAAACCTACGGGTTGGATACGGATCGATGGGTGGCTGGGATTCGTTTGGGGTCGACCGCGAAGTAACCAAATCGAAAGCAAATATTCTTTATGAATTGGATGGTCAGCCAGCGCTCGAGCTTTACAAACGCTACCTGGGAGCACATGCGGCAAATTTGCCGGCTTCCGCACTCTTGTTTCCGTTAAGTCTTCGTTTAAATAACATAGAAACACCTTTGGTTCGTACGGTCTTGTCGGTTAATGAGGCCGATGGAAGTATGGTTTTTGCCGGCGATATTCCTCAGGGTGAATACGTTCGTCTGATGAAAGCCAGTTCCGACCGCCTGATCGACGGGGCAAACGACGCCGCTGAAATGTCGAAAATCAGTCTGCGAGATTCCGATGCCGACCTGGCCATCCTGATCAGTTGTGTGGGCCGAAAATTAGTTTTAAAACAGCGGGTGGAAGAAGAACTTGAAATCATTCGTGAAGTGGTTGGAAATAAAACTGCAATGACCGGCTTTTATTCTTACGGAGAAATAAGTCCTACCAAGCCTTTCGATCAGCATTGTGAACTTCACAACCAAACCATGACCATTACATTGTTCAAGGAAATCTAAATCTGGTGCCTTTTTAAAATCAACATGAATAAACTACTGACACGCCAGATTAAAAGGCACTTCGGTTCATTGGAAAACCTACCAATCGAACTGGAAGGAATTATAGCTGACATCAATAATTCCTATGAAAACTTTGAAGACGATGCTGAATTGCTTCAAAATTCCATTGAAATAAGTTCTCAGGAGCTTCGAACTGCCTATGAGAAGCACAAACAGGATGCCGAAACACAAAAGGAAACCTTCAGCAAGATTCAACATGCCATATCTGCTTTCAATACCGATTACAAAAAAATAATCATCGAAGATGAGCCTACTTCTTCTGAAAACAATCTTCTGTTCAATTCACTGATCCGCTTAATTGAGGAACGGAAACAAGCCGATAATGAAATAAAGAAACTTTCGCTGGCCATCGAACAGAGTCCTGTTGTTATTATTATTGCCGATCTAAAGGGGAACATCGAATATGTCAATCCTGCTTTTAATGCTGTTACAGGATACCAGTTTGATGAGATTTTAGGGCAAAATATGAGAATTCTAAAGTCAGGGGAAACCAGCCCAACGGTTTATGCGGATTTATGGGTCACCATTACTGCAGGTAACGACTGGCATGGCGAATGGATTAATAAAAAGAAAAATGGAGAATTGTATTGGGAAAATGTTGCTGTCACCCCCGTTCGTGATATCAATGGAGAAATCACGAATTACCTGGCCATAAAGCAAGATATTACCCAACGAAAACAAATAGAAGATGAAATCAGAGACCTCAACGCAAACCTGGAAATCAGCATTACAGAGCGGACAGCCGAACTTACCAGAGCGAATAAATACCTGAATGATGAAATTGAGGAACGGAAACGCATTGAACTTGCCTTAATTAAAAGCGAAAAAAGCTACCGCACAGTCGTCGAAAATGTAAACGAAATCATCTTTCAGACTGATACCGAAGGATTGTGGATATTCCTGAACAAATCATGGGAATCAATTACTGGCTTCAGTGTGCAGGAATCCTTAGGCCAGCTGATTTCAACCCACATTCATCCTGAAGACTGGGACATGGGCGGTGAATTATTCAAGCAATTAATCAGCCGGCAAAATGATTTCTGCCAAAACGAAATCAGGTTTATCACCAAAGACGGTGGATTTCGGTGGATAGAAGTTTTTGCACGCGTTGCATTAAATGACAACGATGAAGTTACCGGCACTTATGGCACGCTGATGGATATCACTGAGCGCAAAAATGCTGAGGATAAAATAAATCACATATCAGATCGCTTAGCCTTAGCATTGCGCATTGGTGGCACAGGAGTGTGGGAATGCAATTTGGAAAAGAATATTCTATTGTGGGATAATCAAATGTTTGCTCTCTACGGAATGAAGGATGAGAATTTCGGCATTGGTTACGAAGTCTGGCTAAATAATCTTCATCCGGATGACAAATTACGTGCAGACGAAGAAGTCCAAATGTCAATACAAGGTGAAAAAGAGTTTGATACCGAATTCAGGGTAATCTGGCCAGATGGCTCGATACACTATATCAGAGCTATGGCTAAGGTTCTGCGCGACGATTCCGGTCGTGCACTCGGTTTGATTGGTACCAATTCTGATATCACCGATCAAAAGCTGGCAGCCGACTTTCAAAACGAAATGCTTCAGTTATCCACCAAACTGACCGGTATTGCCAGTTCCGAGATTAATAAGGCACTCGAACTTGCTTTGTCAAGAATTGGCCAGTTCCTGAATGCCGATCGTTCATACATTTTCGAATTCGACTCCTCTCAGGTTTATATGAACAATACGTTTGAATGGTGCAGTCCGGGAGTTATTCCGCACTTAAAGGATCTTCAGAATATTCCGGTGGAAATGATGCCGAATTTAATGGAAAACCTGAAGAAACACCAAAACATTGTAATCCCTTCGGTTCAGGAATTACCTGAAAGCTGGCGTGGCGAACGGGAAATATTTGAGCTTCAGAATATAAAATCCTTAGTTACAATTCCGTTGTTGGTCGAAAACAATATCATTGGTTTTGTAGGTATTGATTCTGTATTAACTCAAAGAGATTATAATTCAAAAGAGATCAATATTCTGAAAGTTTGGAGCAGTATGCTGGCCAGTCTGATCCAGAACAAGCGGGCTGAAGGCTTACTGGAACAAACCCGCCAGAATTATGAGACCTTCTTCAATACGATCGACGATTTTCTTTGGGTACTGGACAAAGAAGGAAACGTTATCCACATGAATAATACGGCCACCAATCGATTGGAATATTCTGCCGAAGAGCTTTTGAACAAACCGGTACTCATGTTACATCAGCCGGAACGTCGCGACGAAGCTGGCCGGCTTGTAGGAGAAGTGCTGGCCGGAATATCCGAATTCTCCCCGGTTCAGGTGGTATCCAAATCAGGAAAATCAATTCCGGTTGAAACAAAAGTAAAACCAGGTTTCTGGGATGGCCAAGAAGTGATATTCGCAGTAAGTAAAGACATTTCGAAAATTAAGATTTCAGAGGAAAAATTTTCCAGGGCATTTCAATCCAACTCAGTCCTGATGGCCATTTCAACCATCAAAGAAGGAATATTTCTGGAGGTGAATGATAGTTTTGTCAAAAATCTGGGTTATTCACGCGAGGAAATAATAGGAAAGAAGTCTTCCACATTTAAACTTTTAGAAGATAGCGAAGTTAGAAAACACATAGGCGAAAAATTAATCAACAAAAGTATTTTAAGCGATATCGAAATTGTATTGAGTAAAAAAGATGGGTCCAAAATGATTGGATTGTTTTCGTCTGACACCATCACCATTGGCGATGATTTATGCATTTTGATAATGATTGTTGATATTTCTTCCCGAAAACAAGCTGAAATTGAGATTCGGAAAACCCGGGAAGAGGCTGAAAAAGCAAACATGGCCAAAAGCGAATTCCTCTCGCGAATGAGTCATGAACTCCGGACTCCAATGAATTCAATCCTGGGATTTGCACAACTACTCGAAATGGACGATCTCGATCCGGATCAAACCAAGGGAGTGAAACATATTATGAAAAGCGGGAAACACCTTCTGGACCTGATTAATGAAGTGCTCGAGATTTCACGAATCGAAGCGGGTCATATTTCGCTCTCAATAGAACCGGTGCTGGTAAGTGAAGTTATTCAGGAAATGATTGAATTTGTGATACCTCTTGCCAGTAATCGTCAAATAAAAATCGAGTTTGAAGCAACAGCAGACGATCAGATTTTTGTAAAAACCGACCGCCAGCGTTTTAAACAAGTGTTATTGAATTTAATCAACAATGCGATCAAATACAACAATCAAGGCGGATCGATCTACCTCAAAGCAGAAATAATGCCGGCAAATCATGAGAATATTCCTCTGGTACGAATTTCGGTTAAAGATACCGGCCACGGAATTTCAAGCACCGACATGCCGAAATTATTCATGCCATTTGAACGTATCGGAGCAGATAAAACTTTAACCGAAGGTACCGGACTTGGACTCACAGTCGTCAAAAGAATAATGGATGCTTTAGGCGGAACGATCGGTATAGAAAGTGTTTTAGACCAGGGAAGTACTTTTTGGATCGAACTTCCATCGATCGAAAGTCCGCTCGAAAACATTCAGAAAATGGATGGCCTGACAAATTCCGAATCGAATCTGGTGGAAAAAAAAGGTACTATTTTATATATCGAAGACAATACATCCAATATTGAATTAGTACAACAAATCCTTTCAAAACAGCGTCCACATATTCAATTAACTGCCAAAATGTATGGAAATCAGGCAGTAAAGTCGGCCATTGACCTGAATCCAGACCTGATTCTTTTGGATCTTGACTTACCCGACATTCATGGAAGTGAAGTTCTCAAACGCCTTCAGGCTGAAGTGAAAACAATGGGAATACCGGTTGTTATTATCAGTGCTGATGCCATGCCTCAGCAAATTCGAAAATTATTAAAAGCAGGAGTTCAGGATTATCTGACGAAACCGCTTGAAATTAATGATTTCCTGAAAATTATTGACAAATTCATTGTTGGTTAACAACAGAACAAAAATCAGACAGAAAATTTATCCCATTAAGTTAGAAATTCATGATCGACGAATCCATTAAAGCAGCGAATATTCTGATTGTCGATGATCAGGAAGCAAACATTGATGTATTGACCGGTTTACTCAAGAAACAGGGGTACACAAACATAATGACTACGATTGATCCAAGGGATGTCATTCCATTATTTGAAAGTTTCAAGCCCGATATTTTATTGCTTGACCTGGCCATGCCATTTCTTTCAGGCTTCGAAGTCATGGAACTTTTGAAAGAACATATTGCTCAGAACACCTTTTTCCCCATCCTTGTATTAACTGCCGATGTGACGTTCGAAGCAAAAAAACGTGCACTTTCAGGAGGAGCAAACGACTTCCTGACCAAACCATTCGATTTGATTGAAGTTGGTTTGCGAATTCAAAATTTACTCTATACCAGTTTTCTTCAGAAACAATTGCAAAACCAAAATCAAATTCTGGAGCAAAGAGTAAAAGAAAGAACATCTGAACTTGAAATGCAAAATATTGAATTGATTGCTGCCAAAGAAAAAGCTGAAGCCAGTGACCGGTTAAAAAGTTCTTTTATCAGCAACATTTCGCACGAAATACGAACTCCATTGAATGGAATCTTAGGCTTCGGGCAAATCTTATCCGATGTTGAAATTGAAGCAGAAGAAAGAGAACTTTACATCAAAATGTTGAAAAGCAGCAGTTCACGACTGATTAATACGATTACTAATTTTCTGGACATTTCATTGTTGACATCAGGGAATCAAAAAGTATTCAGAAAAGAAATCAACGCAAGTAAAATAATTCAGGAAGTAGTTAAAAAATATGAAGATGACTGCATTAGTAAAAATAACAAACTATCAGTTCAGGCACCTACCGATGATATAGAAATCAAACTGGTTACTGATGGTGAAATGGTTGGCAAAATCCTCAATCAGTTGGTTGACAATGCAATTAAATTCACACAACAGGGAAACATCCAGCTTGGCTACCAAATAATAAAGGATCAGATCCATTTTTTCGTACGTGATACCGGGATAGGAATCTCTGCAGAAAGCCAAAAATTAATTTTCGACAATTTTGTACAGGAAGACAATACCGTTACCCGAGGGTATGAAGGTAGCGGTCTTGGACTATCCATAGCCAAAAAATTCGTCGAATTCCTGGATGGCCAGATCTGGCTTGAGTCGGAAAAAGGAAAAGGTTCGGTCTTTTATTTCTCACTTCCCTGTGAGAAAATAGCTGCCCCGGATAGCATTCAGGAAATTGTACCTGAACAAAGCACTGGAAGCCAGCAAACTCTTTTGATTGCCGAAGACAATGACATTAATTTCAAGTATTATAATTTGATCTTAAAAAATGAATTCATAAAAATTCTTCATGCCTGGAACGGTGTCGAAGCAGTTGATTTAAGTAAACATCATCCTGAGATCAAATTAGTTATGATGGATTTGAAAATGCCGGAAATGAATGGTTTTGAAGCTACACGACAAATAAAAGCATTCAGAAGCGACCTCCCGATTATTGTTGTAACAGCCCATTCAGGAAGCGAAGATCACCAAAAAGCCATCGATGCAGGATGTGACGATGTGATGATAAAACCGATCAAAAGGGAACTCTTAATAAGTAAACTCAAGGAGTTTGGACTGCTTTTTAAGTAATCTAATTTAACACGGCTGGTGTCGATTTGAAATCGAGGAGAAGCAATGAGTCCAGTCGGAGTGCGACTTAAAGTCGCGCCCCGACTCCATTTTCGGCCCGGCTGGTGTTTTGGAAGGCTATCCTTTGCCGTCAGCTTCAGCGTTCGACTGAGCTCACCCCGAAGGCTGACGGACAAAAAAAAGGCGAATGAATCGTATGGCTTTAGCCACAAAAGTTTGGGCTAAAGCCCGAATCTTTTATATTCCTTTTTACCCGTTGACTGAAGTCAACGGCAAAGGATACGAAAGCAATTGCTGAAATTACCGAATCAGCTAATTTTCAAATCTTCAAATTTACTTGCTTCCTGCCACAACGGTATAAAAATCTTTAGGATTCAGGTATTGCTGAGCCAGTTGCAAAAGTTCTGCTGAAGTAATGTTCCGAAGGACTTTCAGGTATTGATCGTAAAACGAGTAATCCAAACCGAAATCGTTAATGGCTTTGAAACTTCCGGCCAGAGCAAATGGTCCGTCGAAATCGCGCAGAAACTCACCTAAAAGGTAACTTTTTACGGTTTCCATCTCGTTTTCGGATACCGGCTCGGTTTGCAGGCGTTTCATTTCGAGAGCAATTTCAGTCAGCGTAGGTTCAAGGTATTCGTTTCCCACTTCGGTAGAAATAACCATGTAGCTGGCTTTTTTCAATGGCAGTACAAAGCTGCCAATTCCGTAGGTATAACCCTTTTCTTCCCGGATATTAGTCATTAGCCGCGATCCGAAATAACCACCCAGAATAGTCACCAAAACCGATAAGGCATGGTAATCGGGATGAGTTTTTGGAACCCAGAACTTCCCTACCCTGATGGCTGATTGAATGCCATTCGATTTTTCAACATGATGTCTTTTTTCCGAAGCCGACAGGATTTGATATTCAGGCATTATCGCCGTTTTTTGAAGCCAGTCGATTCCGCCAAAGCGTTCATCCAAAAGATTAATTACCTGTTCGTCGATCTTTCCGGCCGCAATAATATGGCAGTTTCCAGAGTGATAAAACGATTGGTAAAACAGAAGCAAATCTTCCCGGCTGATCCGGTCAAAATCTTCAATCGTGTTGTTAATGGCATATGGATGGGCATCTCCAAACATGACCTGAGTAAATTTTTTCTGGCAAAGGGTGCGGACTTTCTCATTTTCAAGCAGAAATTTCTGTTTGTTTTTTGCAATCAGAACTTCCAGTTCGTGCTCCGGAAAAACAGACCGTTTGATCAGGTCCTCCATCACCTCAAGTACCGCCGGCAGGTGTTTTACCAGGCTCACAACATTGACAAACCCCTGGTTCTGATCAACTACCAGCTGAATGTATGCTCCGTAGAAATCGAACTTTTCGGCAATTTCGGAAGCAGAATAATTTGTACTTCCTTCTTCGAGCATCGAATTGCAAAGGCTTGCCACCAGATTGGTGGTTTGAAACCAGGTTCCAGCCTCAAAAACAAAATCAATTTTAACCACATCCTGTGTTCCGGCATTCACAAAATGAACCGGAATACCGTTTGAAAGCATTCGTTTTTCGGCCTGTACCATGTCGATGTGTTCAATGGGATTGACCGTGGGTTGTATGGTGCGATTGAGCATAAATTTATTTTTTAGCATGATAATAAAGTACTGAACAGTTTTCGGGTCTGAAAATTTGTTGTGAAACTTCCCGGATTTGTTCCGCATCAACCGAGCGGTAACTTTCAACCTGTGAATTGATCAGGCTGGCATCGTCAAGAACTTCATTGGTGGCCAGGTTCATCGCCTTGGTCAGGTAATTCATTTCGCCGTAAACAATGGTAGCTTCCAGCTTATTTTTCACCTTCTCCAATTCGTAATTACTCACCAGATCCTGCTTCATACTTTCAAGTTCTTTCTCAATTTCCATCCGGGCAGTTTCAAGTGATATCCCGTTGCTTGGCTTTCCTGAAACAACAAACAATCCAGGCTCATAATCACCCGAAAGGTAGGCATCCAGTTCGGTGAACAGTTTTTTCTTCTGCACCAGGTTCTTGTACATCCGCGATGAATTTCCGTTTGAAAGCACATCTGAAACAAGATCGGTTGCAAAGTAAACCGGATCGAGCCGGCCGGCCATGTGGTAGGCCATATAAATGGTATCATTGGGCACATCCCTGATCACCGTCTGTTCACGTAGTTGAGTCTGAACAGGTTCCTGCGGAATATTCCGAGGCTTCACATTCCGGTTTGGTATCGGACCAAACCAGCGTTCTGCCAATTTCACCACCTCGTTAAAATCAACATCGCCGGTAACTACCAGCACCGCATTGTCGGGAGCATAATTGGCAAAGAAAAAGTCTTTGACCTGCTGCATGGTGGCCTGCTCGATGTGACTGATTTCGCGTCCGATGGTAGGCCACTGGTATGGATGAACCTTATAGGCCAACTGACGAAGCAAGGGCCACACATCGCCATACGGTTGATTCAGTTGCCGCTGTTTGAACTCTTCGATGACTACGTTTCGCTGCACGTCGAGACTCGATTTCGAAAAAGCCAGTTCGAGCATCCGGTCTGATTCGAGCCAGAAACCGGTTTCCAGGTTATTTTTGGGTACGGTCAGGTAATAATTGGTCAGATCGTTGGAGGTGAATGCGTTGTTGTCGCCACCGGCTTTCTGAAGTGGTTCGTCGTAGCTTGGAATATTCTTCGAACCGCCAAACATCAGGTGTTCAAAAAGATGGGCAAACCCGGTGCGATCGGGATGTTCGTCGCGCGAGCCCACGTTGTAGCAAACATCCACAGCTACCATCGGGGTCGTTTGATCCTGATGGACAATCACGGTCAGCCCGTTTGCTAATTTGGTACGTTCAAAATGTATCATATAATTTGTCTATTTGAAAATTTGTCAATTTGAAGATTTGAAGATTTGAAGGTTCTGGAATTATCTGATTTGAAAATTTGACGATTTGATGATTTGAAAATCAATAAATAAAATTTGGGTAACTTCTTTCATTTTCAAATTGACAAATTTTTTCATCTTCACATTTTCAAATTATCAATGCGTTCTTTGGCTTGCAGGTATTCCTGTATGAGGTTTTCCATGATTGTTTTTACCGGAAGGACTTCATCGATGATCGATGCCACCTGACCAATTTCCAGTTCACCATTTTCCAGATCGCCTTCGAACATTCCCTTTTTTGCCCGGCCGCGACCAAGCAAAACCCTCATCGCATCAGCGGAAGCGCCTTCTTTTTCAAGTTGGTTTACTTTCTGAAAGAATTCATTTTTGATCAGCCTAACTGCACCGATTTTTTTCAATGCCAGTTTCGTATCGCCTTCATTTAAACCGGTTACCAGTTTTTTAAAATCCGGATGAGCCGAAGATTCTTCGGAGATGGCAAACCGCGATCCGATCTGAACACCATCGGCGCCCAGAGCCATTGCGGCCAGCATGGCATCGCCGGTTCCAATTCCTCCGGCTGCCAAAAGTGGTAAATTTGTAACCCGCCGAACCGCCGGGATCAGGGTCATTGTCGTGGTTTCCTCTTTTCCGTTGTGACCGCCAGCTTCAAAGCCTTCAGCCACAATAGCATCCACACCGGCCTCTTCGCATTTCAGTGCAAAAGCAGAACTGGCAATTACATGCGCCACAATTATTCCACGATCTTTCAGCCATTGTGTGTATTTTTTCGGACTTCCTGCTGAAGTAAAAACAACAGGAACTTTTTCCTCGGCAATAATTTTCATGATGGCATCCAGTTCAGGATAAAACATCGGAACATTGACGCCAAATGGATTGCTTGTAGCCAGTTTGGTCTTTTGAATATGTTCCCGGAGCATTTCAGGATGCATGGAACCTGCACCAAGCAATCCCAATCCGCCGTGGTTACTGACGGCTGATGCCAGCCTCCAGCCACTGCACCAGACCATTCCACCCTGAATAATTGGATATTTTATTCCAAAAAGTTCACAAATCCGGTTTTCCATGACAAAATCTCATTTCAGATATTCGCTGCAAAGGTAGGAAATTCGATGAGGGAATAGCTGATGCATGGAAGGATTGACTAATGGAATTTACTAAATGAAGAATTACTTTGCAGGTAGATTTGCATCGCTTATTTTCGTATTTTTCAGCGCCTAAATCAAAACTACAATCATGATCCGAAAATACTATATTTCAATTTTCATATTGCTGCTTACCGGACTGTGGGCAAACGCCCAGATCACATTCGGACCATCCTCCACTTATCTATATTTAAAAGGCAAAGATGCCGGAACATTGCCAGCAAACTGGATGAATAGCAATTACATTCCAACAGGCTGGTCCACAGGAAATGCACCTTTCTGGTATGGCGATGGCACTGCAGGAACGCAGCTTCCAGATATGCAGAATACTTATTCTACAGTTTATTTGCGATCAACATTCACAGCACAAAACATTACAGAACTTCAGGATGTTCTCTTTTCGGTAAATTTTGATGATGGGTTTATTATGTGGATCAATGGGGAGGAAGTTATTGGCCCGAATGCCCCACTTGACCATCCCTACAACAGTTTCGCAATAAACCAGCACGAATCGGGTATTTTTGAACCATATACCCTTCCTGCTCACGATATGGAATTGAATGAAGGTGAAAATCTGATTGCAATCCAGGCATTCAATGTAAATCTTGAAAGTTCTGATTTCCATTTCGATCTTCAGGTCAATTCAGCTTATATACCTCCGCAACCTATCGATACCCTGAAAGTAGTCTTTAGTAAATCCAATGGCTTTTACACCAGTGCCTTCGATCTGAAACTTGATGCACCTGATCCTGCCTATACGATTCTTTATACCATTGACGGAACAAATCCCCAGACTTCTTCGACAGTTCAAAACGGTGGATTATCAAAAATTATCAATATTAATCCGGACAATACATCAGGACGCGATAAAACGCCATGTTACCTTGTTCGGGCATCGCTGAAAAAATCAGGAGAAAACCCCACTTTTCCCCTGACTCAAACCTATATTTTTCTCGATAAAGTGGTTAAACAAACCAGTCCCGGTGGCAACTGGCCTGCATCAGGATCTTTAAATGGCCAGACCATTGATCTCGAAATGGATACGAAAGTGACTAATGATCCCAAATATTCCGGATCAATGATTGAGGCTCTCAAGGATATTCCGTCCATTTCGGTAGTTACTGATTTGAAAAACCTGTTTGACCCCACAACAGGAATCTATGTAAACGCAGTTAGTCATGGTGATTCCTGGGAACGAATTTGTTCCGTCGAATTGATCAATCCATCCGGAGAGCCGGGGTTTAATATCAATGCAGGTTTAAGGATCAGAGGAGGCTACAGCCGGCATGGCAATTACCCAAAACATGCATTTCGATTGTTTTTCAGGGATGAGTATGGTGCTCCAAAATTGCAATTTCCTTTATTTGAAAACGAAGGAGTCAATGAATTTGATAAAATTGATCTGCGCTGTGAGCAAAATTATGCATGGTCACATCCGGGCGACGACAAGAACCGTCAAACGGCTGTGCGGGAAGTCTTTTCGCGTGATACCCAACGCGATATGGGACAACCCTATACTCGCAGCCGCTACTATCACCTTTACCTGAACGGTATGTATTGGGGATTATACCAAACCCAGGAACGATCGGAAGCCAGGTATGCAGAAAGCTATTTGGGAGGCAGCAAAGAAGATTACGATGTAATAAAAGTAAATGGTGATTTCAGTTACACCATTGAAGCTACTGATGGAGATAGTGCTTCGTGGAAAAAAATATACGATTTGTGCAACATTGGTTTTACCAGTAATGCAGCCTATTTCAATATGGAGGGGAAGGACCAGTTTGGAAAACCAAAAAAGAGTGGCGAAGTATTGGTCAATATTGACAATCTGATCGATTATATGCAGATCATATTCTATACCGGTAATTTTGATGCCCCAATTTCTGCCTTCTCCGGAAATTTCAATCCAAATAATTTCTATTGTCTTGATCGGCGTGATGATAGATCTTCAGGCTTTATTTTCTTTGCACACGATGCAGAACATACCTTGATGATACAAAACCAGGGGCCAGGAGCTGGGCTTAATGAAAACAGAGTTACGGTAACTGGGAACGTGAATGATTTCAGTAAATTTCAACCTCAATGGCTTCATTATAAGCTTTCGGCCAACCAGGAATACAAATTGCGGTTTGCAGACCGGGTGTATAAAAACTTCTTCAATAAAGGTGTTTTCATGCCTGATGTTGTTCATGATCGGTTTCAGAAAAGAGCAGCCGAGATTACCAAGGCGATCATTGCAGAATCGGCCCGGTGGGGCGATTTCACAACGGGTTCTAATCCTCCGTATACTTTTGAAAATTGGAATAATGAAATCAAGGATATTTATGCACGGTTTATGCCATTCAGAACCAATATCGTAGTTGATCAATTAAAAACTGCCAAATTGTATCCGAGTTTTACACCTCCCACCTACACCAAAGACAATGTTCTGCTCACCGGAAATGGTTATCCCATTTCGGGTAATTATAAAGTGACAGTTGCCAGTTCAACAGGACTGATTTACTATACGCTTGACGGGAGTGATCCCCGCATGGTTGGAGGAGCTTTGAACAGCGCTGCCAAATTAATTTCAACCGGTGGAGTTTTGGATCTTCAGGGAACTGCTTTGATCAATTCCCGGGTAAAGCTTGGTCCAGAATGGAGTGCGCTGGCAACAGTAAAATTCCTGAATGCCAGTGAAGATTACACTAACCTCAAAGTAACCGAATTGCATTATCATCCCACTGATACCATTGCTGACACTGATACTGTTTCCGGAAAATCATTCGAATTTATTGAATTGAAAAATACCGGAAATAAACCGATCAATCTTACTGGACTGAATTTCAGTTCAGCTATTAACTTCCAGTTTAAAGCCGATGAAATACTTGCGCCCAAACAATTTTATGTGATCGCATCCAAACCCAAATGGTTTTTCGAAAGGCACTGGATGGTTCCGTCCGGAAATTTCGAAAAGAACTTTTCCAATTCCGGAGAGCAGGTTGTTATTGCTAATCCGGCCGGCACTCCGGTCATCGAATTTCAGTATTTCAATACGGCTCCCTGGGCTACTTTAGCCGATGGAACCGGTAAGTCACTTACTTCAGGAAAAATAAATCCGACCGGAAATCCCAATTCATTTAATTACTGGTCCGCCTCATCGGTATACGATGGGACTCCTTTTGCCGATGATCAGGGGGTAATTGATGCCATTCCGGAGATAACCACAATGGAAAATTCGGTGGCACTTTATCCAAATCCTACCAAAGGCTTGCTTTACCTGAAAGTTAAAGATCCGAAATCTGAAGTCCTGATCGAAATATTCACACTTTCGGGTTCCATGATTTATGACTCGAAGTTTACAGGGAATAGTACGATTGATATGCAGCAGTTACATATCAACTCAGGTATTTATCTGGTAAACATCCAATGCAAGGAAAGTAAGTCAGTTCAAAAAGTGATTTATCAGCCGTAAAACAGTGCTACCAGCGACTAAAGGCTGATCACCGTTTCATACTTCTTCGACTATCACCTTTTCCAGTTCGGTAGTGAGTTGAACCAGCGAAATCTTATGCAGCAGTTCGCCATTGATGGCCAGGGAAATGGTGCCTTTTTCTTCGGAAATTACGATAGCCAATGCATCGGTCATCTCCGAAATACCAACAGCTGCGCGATGCCGAAGTCCATGAAGCGGATCGAGATCCTGAAGTTCAGTCAAAGGAAGAATGCAGCGGGCGGCAGCAATCCTGTTGCCTAAAATTACTACAGCCCCATCGTGAAGCGGTGTGTTTTTAAAAAATATGGTTTCAATCAAAGCCGAAGAAATGCGTGCATTTATTTTTTCGCCCGAACGAATGATTTCTTTTAATTCGGAATTGCGTGGTATCACAATCAGCGCGCCGGTTTTTGAACGGGCCAGATTATCGCAGGCCCTGATAATCTCTTTAATCTGTTGATTTGTCGCCGGCTTAATTTTTTCTGATGCGAATAGTTTTTCCAATCCAAAATTGTGGCTCAATTGGTAATTGGTTCCGATCAAAAGAAGAAAACGCCTGATTTCCTGCTGGAAAACCACAATCAATGCCAGCACTCCCACCCCAATAAACTGTCCCATTAAGGTTCCGAGCAACTCCATATTCATGGCTTTAATGACAAGCCACGCCACATAGATCAGAAAAAAACCGATAAAAATGCTGAAAGCCACTGTACCTTTGATAATCCGGTACATCTGGAACAGCAAAAATGCAACCAGCAATATATCAATGATATCTAATACCCGTAGAGTTATGAAAAGAGTCATTCGAAAAAGTAAAAAGTAAAAATTTTGAATTTAGGAATATGTTTCTCTTATTGTTGCGAAGTTGACCGGATCATATCCAGAATCCGGATTGCCTCTACTGCCTCACGAACATCGTGAACACGCAAAATATCTGTTCCTCCCATCAATGCCAGTGTATTCACAACCGAAGTACCGTTCAAGGCTTCTTCCGGCTTTGTTCCGAGCAATTTAAATATCATCGATTTACGCGATACACCAACGAGCAAAGGAAGCTGAAATACTTTGAAGGAATCGAGCCGGTTCAGAAGTTCATAATTGTGCTCCAGAGTTTTACCAAATCCAAATCCCGGATCAATAATCACATCTTTGACACCAGCTTTAGTCAGCCGCTTTACGCAATCCGTAAAAAACATGGAGATATCCCGGATAATGTCTTCATAAACTGGCTTTTCCTGCATTTTCAGAGGATTTCCGAGCATATGCATTAGAATATACGGAACACCTAATTTGCCTACGGTGTCAAACATGTTTTCGTCGAAGTTACCGCCTGTAACATCGTTTACGATGCATGGTCCGCAATCTTCAATCACTTTCATTGCCACCCACGAACGATAGGTATCTATGGAAACAAATGCTTTTGGAAATTCTTTCTTTACGGCCTTCACTGCCGGCAACAGGCGTTCAATCTCATCTTTGGTTGAAATCCCTTCGGAACCCGGCTTAGTTGTGATTGCACCTATATCGATGATTGTACCACCCTGTTCCAGAATTTCTTCGGCCCGTTTCAGGATTTTCTTCTCGGTCTTATATTTCCCACCATCAAAAAAAGAATCAGGAGTCACATTGATAATGCCCATTACCACAGGTTTCGAAAGATCAATGATTCGACCGTCCAGATTGATGGTGCTTTTTCGTTTCAGGAACTTTGTTGCAGTAGTGGTGATTAACATACGATAATTATTCGGGAGCTCAAAATCAGATGTCTGACAAAAGTAAAATAAAATGCAATCAAAATACACATAAATTTAATACTTTTAGACCTTGAAAAATGAGGTTAACTATGGAAAAAACAAGCCAGCAATACGACCACGTGATCAGTATTTGTCAGGATATTTTTACGAAAAAAATGAAAGATTACGGCATATCCTGGCGTATTCTGCGGCCCAGTTCAATGACCGACCAGATTTACATTAAAGCACAGCGAATCCGGAGTATTGAACAAAAGGGAATCAGTAAAATTGATGAAGGTATCCGTTCCGAATACATCGGCATCATCAATTACTGCATCATGGCTATTATTCAGCTTGAAAAAGGAACTTCAGAAATGGACGACCTGACTGAAGAAGAAACCATGAACCTTTATTCCGGAAATTTTCAGGAAGCGAAAGAACTGATGATGGCTAAAAATCACGATTACGACGAAGCATGGCGAAACATGCGGATGAGTTCGTTTACCGACCTGATCCTGATGAAGTTGAAACGCACCAAACAGATTGAAGACAACTTAGGCAAAACCCTCATTTCGGAAGGTATTGAAGCAAATTACCTTGATATGATCAATTATGCCGTTTTTGCGTTAATAAAGATTGAATTCTAAAATATCAGCACATGTTCAAACATTTTGCCCGAATCATCCTTGGCTTGACTTTTATCTTTTCCGGCTTCGTCAAGGGAATTGATCCCTGGGGTTCGGCCTATAAATTCACCGACTATTTCAATGCTTTTCACATGCCCTGGATTACCGACATGGCATTTGCCCTAGGCATTTTGCTTGCGGCATGCGAATTTGTTATGGGAACGGCATTGATTTTTAATTTTTTCCTCCGGATTTGTAGTTGGTTTACGCTGATTTTCATGGTGTTTTTCACCGGACTGACCTTTGTTCTGGCATTAACCAATCCGGTAACCGATTGCGGATGCTTTGGCGATGCACTCAAAATTACCAACTGGCAAACCTTTTACAAAAACATTGTACTTCTGGCTTTAGCCATATATATATTTATTCAGCGGAAGAATTTCACCGGCAAAAACGGGCCAGTTCTATCCATTGCCTTTACCGGGATGACCGTCGTTTTCTATTTCTACCTTGTTGCATATTCATACAACCATTTGCCTATCATCGATTTCAGTCCGTATAAAGTAGGTGTCAATATTCCGGATGCCATGAAAATTCCTGAAGGAGCACCCAAAGCCATCTACAAAAACAATTTTATCTATAAGAACCTGAAAACCGGCGAAGAAAAGAAATTCACTGAAGCAGACATTCCCTGGAAAGATACGCTCAACTGGAAATATTTCAAATCTGAAGATCCAATTGTCGTTCAAACAGGATACACTCCACCGATTCACGATTTCAGGATAGAGACTTTGGATGGTGAAGACATCAAGGATTTTTTCCTGTACGACGACAAATACACTTTTGTAGTTATCGCATCGAATCTTCAGAAAACCAACCGGGATGCTATGGCAAATGTAGTTAGTCTGGCCAGGGAAGCTAAAAACAGAGGTTATAAATTCTTTCTACTGACAGCCACTTCGCCAGATAATTTTGCGGCCTTTAAAAACGAAACTGCTGCTTCATTCGACTTTTTCAATACCGACGAAATTGCCCTGAAAACCATCGTTCGCTCCAATCCCGGATTGATTATTCTAAAAAAAGGCACGATCCTGAAAAAATACCATTACAACGATATTCCCAAACCGGAAGAATTGGATAGCCAACTGGACCAGCAAACCGCAAAACCCTTAGAATAGAAAGATGTCAGTACTTTTAACGGTTAAATATCAAATACTAAAAACCTGAAATCTACGTTCGGTTATAAAGCCGAATCCACAATCTATGCGCAAATATTTTATCCTGATTGTCCTTCACACGCTTGTTTCTCAATTGGCATTTAGTCAGATTGGCGGAGAATATACCTACGACTTCCTGAACCTGACCAATTCGGCCCGGATGGCTGCCCTTGGAGGAAATCAGGTGGCATTGAACGATTCCCTCGATCTGAACGTTTCCTTTAACAACCCTTCACTGCTCAGCTCAGGAATGAAAAATATGCTCGCCCTAAACTATGTGGATTATTTCGCAGGAATCAACTATGGTTATGCTTCCTACGCTTTCAAAACACCCTTTCCCGGAAACTTCGCAATGGGTATGCATTACATCAACTACGGAAAATTTATAGAAGCACTTCCCAGTGGAGAACGAACCGGTGCCACATTTAATGCTGCTGAATATGCGCTAAATATCATCTGGTCAAACGAATTCAAATGGGGGGAAATCCAGAAGAAATCTGTATTACCGGATTCAACAAGCAAAGTTTATCCGGATTCCATAACTGTTCCGGGTCAGAGAAGACTGGCTTATGGTATTAATCTGAAACCTATCCTTTCTTCATTCGAAAGCTACCAATCCATTGGTATTGCTGCCGATCTTGGAGTCAGTTATATTAGCCGGAACGGGCAAACCGTTGCAGCATTGGTTGCCCGAAACATCGGCAGCCAAATTACCACGTATTACGATGGGGCTAATCGCGAATCTATTCCTTTTGACCTTCAGTTTGGTATTTCCAAAAAGCTACTCCATGCCCCAATCCGGTTTGCAGCAACCATGCAGCATTTACAAAAATGGAATCTGGCCAAACCGGTGGAAGATAAAACCGGAGCTATCACCACCTATACCGAAGAGAAATTTACCCAAAAATTTATGCGGCATTTGGTTCTCGGTATTGAACTACTTCCTTCATCAAACTTCACTATTCGGGCTGGATACAACCATCAAATCAGGCAGGAATTACGTTTGGACGAAAAAATGTCGACTGTTGGCTTCTCCTGGGGATTCGGAGTCCGGATTTCACGTTTCCAATTCAGTTACGGTTCAGGACGCTACCATCTGGCCGGATCGAGCAATTTGATTTCGGTTGCCATTAATCTGAACGAAGGATACAATAGAAATAATGTTAGCTCAGAATAGGTTCCCGAATCCTTGATTATTATTGTATTCAAACCAACATTAACAGTCCCAATTTCTTTCGCTGATAAAAATCACCGGATAACCCGAATATCCTGTGTTTCTTTGCGCTTCAATTTAAAACTTATTCACTATGCCATTCATTTCAAACGATAAAATATTTAGCCTGAAATGGTTTCGCGATTACAGCATGATTGTAATCGGAGCATTCATTCTCGCAGTTGGTTTTGTATTTTTCATTTCTCCTCACCGAATTGTGCCAGGTGGTGTGTATGGTATTGCCATTTTAGTGCATTACATGACTCCCGGTATGTTTTCATTCTGGCCGGAAGGTATCCCGATCGGTTTGTTCGGGTTAATCCTGAACATCCCGCTCACCATTGCCGGAATAAAAATTCTGGGACCCCGTTTTGGAGTCAAGACCGTGGTAGGTTTTATACTTTCTTCCGTTTTCATGGATTTGATTACCTATTTGCGTGTGGATGGCGATGCCCCGCTTGTGCCCGACATTCTTCTTTCGTGCGTTTTTGGTGGTGTGCTCATCGGATTTGGTATAGGATTAATTTTCAGGGCACGGGCCACTTCAGGAGGATCGGATATCGTTGCCATGATCATTGCAAAATACACGCATATTCAGCTTGGACAACTCATGATTTATGTGGATTCAACCATTGTTTTGCTCAGTTTGGTCGCCTTCAAAGACTGGCAGATTCCACTCTATTCATGGGTGGTGATATACATTACCGGCCGGGCCATCGATTTGGTTTTGGAGGGCGGCGACTACAACAAAGCCCTGATCATCATTTCAGAGAAACACGAAGAAATCAGCCATAAAATACTGGTTGATCTGGAACGCGGAGGAACCTATCTGAAAGGTTCGGGTATGTCAACCGGAAGTGATAAACACATCATTTACACGGTGGTAAGTCGCCGCGAAGTGGCGATTCTGGAAGAATTTATCAGCGAAATTGATCCGGATGCATTCATAACCGTAATGGATACCCATGAGATACTCGGTGAAGGATTTCATTCGCTCAAACATAAAGTTTCGGAATAAAAAACGTTGCGGGTTGCAGGTTTCGGGTTTGAAATTGTACTTTTACCTTCAGAAATTAATCCTTAAAAAATACTGATCATGTTAAAAGTAAACGAATATTTTGGCGGTACAGTAAAATCGATCGCCCTCGATAATACCGAAGGAGTTGCAACAATTGGCGTAATGGAATCCGGAGAATATGAATTCGGTACCGGAACCATCGAGCACATGACCATTACCAGTGGAATTTTGGACGTTTTGCTTCCAGGCGAAACCGTTTGGACAACTTACCTGAAAGGTGAAACTTTCGTAGTGGCCAAAGATGTCAGGTTCAAAGTAAAGGCAGACGGGCAGGTTGCATATTATTGCCTGTATATCTGAGTTTTAGGCCATATTAAGTCGCCAATAGAAACGCAATCGGTTCTTACAAAATTTTTTAATTGACTGTTTTGTCGGCTTGTGAGAGTTTCTCGTTTTGACAGAGCAGAGCCGTTTGAGAGATCTTTAAAATTTAGTTTTCAGTTTGGCGGGGTTGACAAGTTCGCGTTTTATTGAGAGATAATTTTGTCCAAAACGTTCATTTTCAAATTGACACAACTTAAGCAATTACATAATGAAAAAACTTTTGCCACTCTTATTGGTATTATTACTATTCAGCTGTAACCATAAATCCGAGAAAGCAGCATTAGTGTCACAAATTGAATCGTTGACAACTGAAAAAGATAGTTTAGTTAATCTTAAGAATCAATTGGAAATCAAATTTGATTCAATAAATAGAGAATCAAATTTCTGGTATCAGAATGAAACCCAAGGAAAACATTTTTTAGAAATGGGAATTAAAAATCCGAAGGAATATATTACAAATTCCTTACTCGACAAACCTGAATTAATTCCTTTAAAACCAATTTTAGGTGGTCAAATGAAATTTCTACAAGTTGAACTTTTAGGCAAAGAAAGTTTGATTGCTTATTATGAGGATGGTCATACAAGTGGTAGAGCAATTTATAGTTTTGAGCTTAAAAATGGTCGTCTGGACTTCAAATTAATTACATCGTATTTAGAATAAAAACCAATGTCCAACAATGCAAATATAAATAGTGAAATAATTATCGCAAACCTGGAAAAATCAAATACGGCCAATACTATCAGCAACCTGGCAAGTTCGGCCCCGACTACTCAGGGTGATTATCGGTGTGTATCTTTCCGTTCAGGCTGCTTTTCGGCTTGATCCCGAGGACTCGGGACAGTCTGCCCCTTTGTGTAGCTTCCTCTTTCCTTATGACTATTGACTTTTTCCTAATCTATAAATGGATTCAGGATTTCTTCCATGGCAGCAATCCATTGGGGCGAATCATTCAGACTTTCAACCATCTGCAATTCCTCACCTCCATTTTGCATAAACAATTCCTTGTATTCCCAGCCAATTTCCACCGTAGTTTCCAGGCAATCGGCCACAAAAGCCGGAGCTGCAACCAACACTTTTTTATTTCCCGATTTAGCACGGTTAATCAGGTTTTTATCGGTAAATGGTGTCATCCAATTATTCGAAAGGCGTGACTGAAAAGAGACTGAATACTGATCTTTCTGCAATCCCAAACGCTTGACTAACTCACGCGTAGTTTGGTAGCAGGTGGCTTTGTAGCAAAATTGGCCAAACTCCGGCAGACTGGTTTCGCAGTCGCAGGTCTTAATCGATTCATCCGGATGATTTTTCTCCAGATGCCGGTTGGGCAAGCCATGATAGGTAAAGATAATATGATCGTAGTTTTCAGGATGATACGACTGAATCCGCGCGGTAAAGGCATCCAAAAAAGCCGGATGGTCATAAAACTGGTTGATGGCATGAATTTCAGGAATCGTATTCCATTTTTTCACCTGATCCATCACGGCCTGAATGGCGGTACCATTGGTTGATGAAGCGTATTGCGGAAACATGGGAAAAATAACCAGCCTGTCGTAATTGCCTTTATGAATGGCTGCCATGGCTTTTCCTATGGAAGGATTTCCATAACGCATGGCCAAATAGACATCAGCCTTTCCAACGAGTTTTGCCTGAAGCTCTTCCTGAACCTGTTCAGAAAAAAACAGTAGTGGAGATCCTTTTTCGGTCCATAAGCGTTGATAGAGCTTTGTTGATTTGGGAGCCCGAAAAGGTACAATGATGAGGTTGACCAATATTTTTTGTGCGATCAGCGGAAGATCAATCACCCTGCGATCGTTCAGGAATTCAAACAGATACCTGCGTACCGCGTTAACTTTTGGCTCGTCAGGAGTCCCGACATTGATGAGTATTACTGCTGTTTTTTTATTTTTCATGTTTCAGATTAATTTCAAGACAACTAATTGTTGATTGATGTTAACAAATGATTCAACAAATTGATCAATCGGAACGGAAACAATTTGTAGAGACGCACGGCCGTGCGTCTCCGTAATAACCAACCGTACAGGCAGACGCACGGCCGTGCGTCTCTACTGAAATGACCATTGAATCTAGTTCCTAATTCAGATTCAAACTCACCTTTATCCCAGCCGACCGATATTTCCCGTTTTCGAAACCTGCAACAGCCTCAACATTCAGAATTAAAAACAAATTAGATAGTCCATAACCTGTTTCTACATAATTCTTCAATTCAGGAGTACTTATGAAGTTTACAAAAAGGTTTTCGGAGGCCGATAAATTTTTAATAACTGGTAAAAGTTTTAGTAGCATTCGTCTGGCCTGCCAATTTACCTGAGATTCCAGAAATTGAGTGCTGGTTGAAAATTCATAAAAGGGCAGCAGCCTGAAACTGTTTCCGGACGCTGAAAACATGAAGCTTGTTGGTTGGGTATTAAAATGTTGGAAATCTTCAAAATAGACCTTTCTATTATTGATGAACCAGCCGGTGTTAACCGAATATGAAAAATGGTCACTGATTCCAAAACCGATCTTCTGATGAATACCCAGCTTTACCAAATCGAAACGCGAATCGCTACCAAATACCCCGGAAAAAGCTCCGGCATACTCAAGAGAATAGGTCGGATATTTGCGCTCAGCATACATTTTTACATGATCGCGAATACGATACCTGAGCCTTGGTGTATATTCCAGAACCATACGACTTTCGAACGACTGATGGTTTTCAAGCTGCCACGGAATCAATGTCATATTGTTGATCTGATCGTTGGGTTGTATTTCCCGATCTTCGTATTTAATAATTGAAAAATTGGAATGATTGGTTAACTGACTGTTGTCGCTGTAGTCAAGTTCGACATTCAGGTTCAATCCGTTGGCCAGATCGCGGCTGCCCATGAGCTGCAGATAATCGCGCCGGTAATAACGTTTATAGTTTTGCTCGAGCCAGAGCGTGTAAAAATCGTTGGTCATGGGTTGCATTCCTGAAACCCGGTTAAAATCGTCGGTAGTGGTTCCTAAACTGAATGAAATCAAACTATTGGTCATTCCATCCAATCGCTGCAGATACGTTAATTTCGTATCCAATTTTTGCCGGGCAAAAGCATACGAAAAAGTTGGACTCAACCGCTTCATTCGACCCGTGCTGTCTGCCTTGTAATAACTGAAAGGCAATTCCAAACGCAAACCATCGACCGAATTAAAAGCCAGTGATGTAGGATCGGTCAGTGTTGGAATGGTAAACCGTTTAAATTTCCGGATCGAATCCACCGAGTAATCGTAGGTTTTACCAAACAAGAGGTGTTTAAGCTTAAACATTCGTTTCGAATCGCGCACCGAATCCTGATATTCCGGAGTGTCCGATACACGCAAAAAAGAATCTTTCCCTGCAAAACTGATTTTCTCCTTTTCGGTCAGCGGAATTGGCCGAAGCGTCGCCCAATAGGCCGAATCGTTTTTTACCTGCTTTTGGCTAACCTTTATAGTTGACTTTATTTCCAGTGGTTCGGGCGGACTGTTTCGCTGTGCTTCGGCTTCGATCAAGCGGTTTAATTTCACGGTTTCGCGGTTATTCATCACCGGTTTCTGCATCATGGCATCAATTCGCTTTTGCGCTTTCGATTTTTCGGCAGTCAGCTGAGCCTCCTTTTCTTCGTGTTTCAGGACTTCAACAAACTGCTGATCCTTCAACTGCTGATCCTTCAGCCGGTCTAAAAACGTATGATCAAGAGCAGTATTCAGAGTCGTTTGGTATTCTGAAATCGATGCTACATATTTAAAATTCATTTTAAAACCCAGCCCAGAAAAGCCCATGTCGAAATCGAGACTAACCGGCATCCATGTGTTCTTATTCACTTCAGCATACAATTGATGTACCCTGACCTCCGTCATTGGGATATGCAGTTTCAGATCAGCTGAATGAATGTTCCAGAATCCATCCGCGATAAAAATATATCCTGAAAATACATCGTTGCCATTTGTTTTTGGAGTCACCCGGATTTTATTGATGGTACGTCCCTGGTCTTCAAAAACACCATCGAGACTGAATTGATATACCTTCAGTGCGCTTTTCCCAACCGGAGAAACAACACCGTATTTGTCTGCATCATACAAATTATTGGTAATCATGGCCATCGGCGAAGTATTGTTGTCTTTTCCGGATGAGCGCATGGCCAGAACCTGCTGACTGACCTTATCCGGCAATTCAAAATCAATTTTACTGACTGTTTCCATCACAAAGGCCTCGTTCTCTTTTACACCGTCCTTTTTCATTTGCTTTTCAAGCAGAAAAGGTATTTTATCGAACACTCCGGAACCTTTCAGGTAAACTTTGCAGGAGTATTTCGAAACCTGTTTTTGGTAATAAGGAGCGAGGGCAATCGCCCGCCGCATGATATAATATGCCGGATCTTCTCCTGAAGCCAATACCTTGACTTCGGGTAGCTGATAATCCTGAAAGACCAGTTGCACGTTAATTTCCTGAAAGGTTTTTCCGATGGTGAGTTCCATCGTTTGGGTTTGATATCCAAGGTACTGAAATAATACCTTGTATTGTCCTTCCTGAAGTTTCAATTCGTAGTTGCCGTCAATATTCGAAGTGGTTCCGGAAGACAATTTCGGAATGTAAATATTGGCAAAAGGAACTCCTTTACCTTGCTCGTTGTTGATACGCCCCCGGATTCCCTGAGCAAATACCGGAGCAAATGATATACCGCAAAATAAAAGAGAAAGCAGAGTTCGAATCATCATGTACGGTCGGTTTTTGAAGTCTGAAACTACCTTTCAAAAAGAACAATCCCAATCCTCTCAATATGATCAAGCAAATCCTGGTTGGTAAGATATTGGTAAAGTGAAAGATCGAATGTAAAAGGCAGCAACAAATCGTCCAACTCCCAGGAAACCTGATTTAAAATCGTCAGATCCAAAGATTCACCCAGTAAAGTCAAATCAACGTCCGAAGCAGGTTTAAAATTTCCTTTTGCTCTTGAGCCGTAAAGAATAACTTTTTCAACTTCAGTGTGCGTTCGAAAAACAGACCGAATGGCTTCAACGACCTCATCCTGTATACCGTATTTCATTCGAATATAATTTGTTTTTTAAGGCCGGATGTAACTCGCATGTCCGGCTGCTGCGGATTCTTTCTTGTTTGTGTTTTTAACGGACATGCTCGTTTCATAATTCACCGTCGAATAAACCTGGATTATCATCTGATTTCAATGTTCCCATTGTCTGGCTGAATTCCTGAAACAATCCGTAATAATGACCAATAATTTTCAGAATAATCATATTTGCAACTTCCTCATTGTAAGTGTGTGAAGTTTCGTTACGGCTTTTAATCATGTCCATCCATCCTTCGGCATCACTAATCAAGCCCAATTTAAACGCTTCCCTGGTAGAATCTCTTGATCCGCCAACGTCATTATTTCCCTGATATTCAGCATAGTCTTTCATCACATTCCAGGCTAACTGATGGGTATATTCAAACCTTTGAATTAAACCTTCCTTCAATATTTCCTGAACTGACTCATTCGATTGATATTCATTTCCGGTCTTATTCCCATCAACAATATTTACTGCCTTCGTCAATTTGAGAAGTGCCTTTTGGAAGTTTGAAAACCTCTGCTCCCATCGAATATCTTTTTGTTCTTCTCTCATGGAATGATGGTATCTGACGATTTATCTCTAATGTGGTGCTGCAATTTCTCCGGAATTTCATACGAAATCTCTACAACGCCTTTGAATTCACCATCTTCAATCCAGGGAGTCTGGTGAATCATTTTATGGATTCCTCTCTTTTCAATGGAGAAGGAATTAGGGATTGGTTCGGCTAACATTTTTATCAGGAAGGTTCGGGCAGGTTCCGGATGGCATTCAATCAGGCTTTTGCCTATCAAATCACCATCACCGGATTTGGCAAATTGCATTTTAGAGCGTTCATTCATGTAAACGACAATCCCCTTCCGGTCGCAAACGGTGATTGCACCTAAAAATCCATCCGTCCAATTCATAACTTATACTTTGGCATGCTGATAAAAACGCACCCAATCGATTTCAAACCGGTGAGGCAAGCTATCCGACGGTTCGGCAACCACGATGGATGCCGCGTTCAAATGCATTTTAAAAGCAGGAACATGATCGGTTACAGTCCAGACAATCCGGTCGTTAATTTTCCAAACCAATGAATGGGCTGACCATTCGAGTCTGAAAATATAGAATTCACCGGTTTTTAAGCCTGAAATACTTGTGCTTTCGGCATGAATTCCGTGATCAGAATTGGTAAATAATCCTACCCTGTTTTTTGCACCCATTTCAACCAGATTAATTTGCGGTGAGTTATCCTCACCCAACAAATAAATCGCATCAACCAAATGATTGTCTGGTGAATATTTCACCTTGGCTTCCAGTATTCCATGTTTCCACCACTCGGTGGCTGCATTTGAAACGATACCTGAGGTGTAATCGAATTCCTGTTCAACAAATCCGAATGGGATACGCCACTGCATGCCGGTGGCCTTTTCCTTCCGAACTTCAATTTTCAGAGATTTTCCATCATGCACTACATTTTTGCCATCTGTAAAAGCGTGTAAATCGCCTGGCTGGGAATAGTTTTGGCCCAACGATTCATTGGCACGATAGGATTTGGTCATCCATTTCTGCGCATCCAGTTGATTGGTATCAAAACAATCTTCAAAAACCAAATGCCATTTTTTGAAAAAATCAAAATCGGCGGAATGCCTGTATTTCAGATATTTAATTAATTGAGGCAACTTCTTCAATTCAGCGAAACGCTTTTCCATTTCCGAATCTTCAGTCTTTTCCCATTTGTGTTTATCTTCCAAATAGCCAACCCGTGCAAGAAATTCTTCTGATGCGGTGATTACCTGAAGTTCTTCCAGACGTTTCCGTTCGGTTGAATCGGTCATCAATTCATAATTTCTAAACGCAGAAGATTGCCTGTATTTCTTAAAAAACTGAACTTCTTCGGAGCTTTTCAAGTTCAGATATTCATTAAAAATGGCATATTCCTTCGATTCTTTATCCTTCTTTTTTAATGCCTCAAATGAATGATGCTCGACTGCAGTTTTTAGTTCCTTATATTTAATCAATATTTCGGAATCCGAAATCTTTTCAAATTTTTTCAGCTCATCAGAATTCAGAGTTGAATAAAATTTCTTCAGCCGGCCATTTTTGCTCAAACTTTTAAGTTCGTGCAACAAAACCTCTTCTTTGCTTCCTTTCAGACTCAGTTGCTGAATTTCCTTTTTTTTCTGCTTGAATGTGTCTGAATTAACCAGTAAATCAAGTTTATGGTATTCCTTCAACTCCTCGGATTTCAAAAACTCACCATATTCATGATAGTCCAAGAGCAATGCTTCATGAGCACTTTCAATTTTTTCAGTAGATTTTATTAGCCCGAAGGTGCTGGCAAATAGGATTTTAAACGACATAATCGGTTTCTTTATTTTGTCCTGAATTCGAAGTTTTAAAAATAGTAAATAAAACAAACTTCACCACTATTTTCGGTCACGTGATGAACTTCAGATTTATAAAATGAGTTATGATTCCGGAGGAGTTATTCAACAGGATTATTACTGCCAGCTATAGCAATTCGTTTCGAAGCATTTGTAGTCAGCTTCCAATAATCTTCAAGGCTTCCTTCACATGTTTTTCAGGAGACAGCTGTGATTTAAAAACATGAACCAAACATCCGGCAGGATCGAATATATATGTAACTCGGCCAGGTAACAAGCCAAATAAATCGAAGGGAACGCCAAGTAAATGCCTAAGTTCATTTCCCGTATCAGAAAGTAAGTGAAAAGGTAATTTATGCTTTGTTTTAAACCGCTCGTGCGAATCAGGATTATCGCCGCTGATGCCAAAAACCACTGCTCCCGCATCTTCCAAATCCTTATACGAATCGCGAAAACTGCAGGCCTCTTTGATGCATCCCGGAGTTTCATCTTTTGGATAAAAAAACAGAATCAGGTATTTTCCGTGAAATGTTGAAATATCAACAGGTATATGGTTTTCATCGTTCATGATGAAATGTGGCAGATGATCCCCAACAATTAATTTCTTTACGGCCATAATTTCAATGTTTAATTAATTGAATGAAATCCTAATTCCAAAAGTCAGAACATTAAAGCAATTCTTTCAGAGCAATTGAAATATCAGATGTACCCTGAACTCCTTTCCCACTCCACTGAATCTTTCCCTGCAGAAACACCACAACGGTCGGAATGTTCCGAACTTCACATGATGTGGCAATTTCAGGAAAATGATCTACATTGACCTTTATGATTCGTACATGCTCCTTGAACTGTTCTTTCACTTCCTTCAGAATTGGCGGCATCAATCGGCAAGGAACACACCAATCGGCATAAAAATCAACCAAAACAGGTCGCGCCGAATTTACTATTCGATTAAAACGTCTATTCATTTTTATTCTTCCATTTCAGGATAAAACTTCCCATCAAATCACCCAACAGATATCCCATAGCCATTCCCCATAAAGTAGACCAGTACCATACTGACTTTATCGGACAAGTTCCGCTTGAACAACCTACAAGTTTCCAGTAAAGGAAACCTCCGGCAGCTCCAACTATCGTGAAGATAATTTTCAATCCGGATTGCTTGTCAAGTTTCATTTTGCTCTGTTTGAGGATAGAAACAATGTGTTTCCAGTTTAGTTCGACAAGTCCAATAGATAATGAATAACTGTCATAGATATTTTTTATAGTCCGACTGACCATATCCAAATGAATGAAAATTTCCAATTTCAAACTGAAATTCAATTAGCTGGTGAAATCAAAAAAAAACTCTCCGAATAAATTCCAGAGAGTTTTTTCCTATTTCCTTTTTCCTAAATTTTTGGCTCCCAACCTTTCTGATACTCGCGATCCCAAAGTTTCATTCCTTTCTGATCAAGAATTTGTCCGTTCTCAGAATTAACTTTAAACGGTTTATTGATGCGATAAGAAATATTGGCATAGTGGGTCATCATTTGAGTGATGGCGCCTTCTTCGATGGGTGAATTCAATTTGCTTTCCGTTCCACGAATCACGTTGAAAAAGTTTACCACGTGAGTATCTGTCATATCTCCGCCACCACCAAGGGCAGTTCCGGCTTCGGTACCTGCTGATTTGCTGTCTTTAATTTTCTTTCCTGACCGGTCGAATAGCGAATATCCTTCGCGGTTTACAAAAACAGAACCTTCTGTTCCATAAATAATTGTGCCACGATCTGAACCATAAGTTTTATAATTGTTCCTGCTTTTCCCGTCCCATTTGATGATCTTGTTTCCGGGGAAACGCAAAGTTGCATCCATGGTGTCGTACATTTCCCAGCCATCATTCTTAAAATGTCGCTTGGCAGCTTCCACATCCACATATTCAGGATATTTCACCTGCAGTGCCCAACGGGCAACGTCCAGTTCATGAGTGGCATTATTGCCTGCTTCTGCAGTTCCCCAATTCCAGCCATACCAGTGCCAGTTGTAATCCCAGATATCGCTCATATATTCCTGATGTGGAGCCGGGCCCTGCCAGAGTTCCCAATCCAGCCCTTCAGGAATTGCGGCTTTCTTTTGAACAGGACTTTCATTCCGGCCATTGACATAAAAAGCAATCGCCTTAAACGCATCACCAATAACCCCTTTATGAATTTCACCAATGATCTCCTGTGATGCTTTGTCAGATCGTTGCTGGTTGCCCATTTGGACTACCTTGCCATATTTTTTCTGAAAAGCGACCAGCAATTCACCTTCGCGCGGGTTGTGACTGCAAGGTTTTTCAATGTAAACATGCTTTCCGGCCTGCATCGCCATCCACGTTCCCGGAGCATGCCAATGATCGGGAGCAGCATTGAAAATAGCATCCACACTTTGGTCATTCCAAACTTCGTGAATATCACTTATCAATGTTGCTTTTCCTGAAATTTTTCCGGCAAGATCCTGACCGACTTTTTCCCTCTGCTTCTTCATTACATCGCAGATGTAGGCCACATCGACATTGTTATTTTTATCTTTTAAAGCGGTATAATAGGCGCTGACCCTCCGACCACAGCCCATCATGGCAATATTCAGACGGTCGTTTGCACCGATAATCCTGGAATAACTTTTAGCACTGAAGCCTGTTGCCGCTCCGCCAATGGTAACTCCTGCAGCACCAACGGCTACATTTCGAATAAATTCACGACGATTTGTACTCATGCTGTATAATTTAGGTTTGTATAGTTAATAATTTGCTACAAGCTACAAGCTTGCAGCTTGTAGCTTGTAGCCTGACGCTTGAAGCTTGAAGCCCGGAATTTAATTTATAACGGCTAACACGCCCTTCACATAGCCCAATGATTCGGCCAGTCCGGGAACTGGATCAGCATCATCTTTTTCATACTCAAATGAAATGATTCCGGAGAACTTCTTTTTCACCACCGTTTTCAGGAAACCCGGAATGTCGATGACTCCGCGTCCAATTTCGATGGCTTTACCTTCTTTGTCCGAAGTGGTCACATCTTTCATGTGGATTTCAAAAATACGGTCGAAATAGTCTTTCAGGTCAGCCGACGGGTCGCGTTGAATACGCTGCGTATGACCAATATCCAGACAAAGTCCCATCCGGGCATCCATATTCTTAATCAATACGAAGGCACTTTCGCAACTTGGGTAAACTTTATCGCCCGGCCCATGGTTGTGAATGGCCAGCCGGATGTTGTATTCTTTGACCTTTTTTTCGGCATATGGCAGCATATCATGCTGTGGAACGCCAATAATCATATTCATCCCGGCCTTGCGGGCATACTCAAAAGCGGCATCCACCTCGGCCTCCGATTTCATATAAATCACTCCGCCTGAACCCAGATCGACTTCGGCATTCTTACATTTCAGCACAACTTCTGCAATCTGCAAATCCGTTGAATCCAGTTTCAGATGAAAATCTTTGAGCGAGATGTGTTTAATATCCAGTTTTTGGCAAACAGCCAATGCATCATCCAGATTCATTTTCCGGAGTGTATAAGAAGCAAGGCCCAAACGAACAGCAGATGAGCTTATTTTGTTTGACATGGAAGACTTTGATTGGGCAATGCCTGGCAGGGCGACTGCAGCTATCCCAAGTCCTGATAATCTTAAAAAATCACGACGATTTGCATTCATATTTTTAAATTTTTCTGATTTTTAAACTCCTGAATTTGACCTGATCTGAATGGTATTGCAACAAAATCGGTGCTGCCTTCACCATTCCAAAATTTTCAAAACCTGCAAATTTGCTTTTGGAAACCAGGGACTTAAAACTTTCTGACCCGCGAACATATTCCAGCACTTTCATACCATTCAGCCAATGTTCCACCCGGTTGTCCGGATAAACCACAATACGGCCGATATTCCATTCGTCGAAGGGTTTGACAAAACGTTCCTGTTTGTTGGCAGGAATCAGATCGTAAAGTGATGCCAGTGTCCGGTTTCCGGCGATTCCCATTTTGGCATCCGGATGGTTCTTATCATCGAGTACCTGATATTCCAGTCCAATGGACGGACCGCCATTTCCGGTAAAATATTTTACACCGCTGTTGGCGCCTTCTGCAAAATTAAATTCAAACTGAAATTCAAATGCGTCAAATTTTTCATCCGAAACAATATCAGAACCTTTTATCTTTTCGGGTTCACGGCTTGCAATTGACTTAAGCGCCCCATCTTCAACAGTCCAGCCTTGTTCCGGAAACTGATCTTTTCCAACAGCTTTCCAGCCATTGGTGGACTTACCGTCAAAAAGCAAATGCCATCCTTGCTGCTTTTCAGCTTCACACAATGTATTCGGCACTAAATTCACCACAAATACATTTGGAGTCTCAGTCACTTTCAGACCGGTAGTTTTGATCCGGATATTCTTCCAGCGGATTTGTTTTCCCGGCTGGTCATCCTTGCCGATTGCATGCACCTGGAGGGCGATCAAACCGCTTGGAGTCATATCATCGATCAAATAGGCAACCGGAATATTATTCAACCAGGTACGAATGCTGTTACCAATGCATTCGATGCGGTAATGATTCCATTCATTCGCCTTAAAAGCAGATTTTCCGGAAGGATTCAATTCGCCGGTGTACAGCCATCCGCGGCGGGCCTCATCGTAGATTCCGGCACTCCATGCCCGGTCCGAAGGATCAACCTCGCACTGATAACCATGTACGCGGCCATCCATGATTTCAGGTTTACTGACACTCCGGAATTGAATGCCCGAATTCATGTCATTGTTGACCAGCAAATCAAGTTCAAGCACAAAATCACCGTAATCCTTATCGGTAACCAGAAACGAATTGGGCGTATCTGAAACGGTAGTTCCAACGATTTCTCCATTTTCAACCCCATATTTGGCCTGACCATTCAGCTGATGCCAGCCCGTCAGGTCTTTCCCGTTGAAAAGTGATTTCCATTCGTCCTTGCTTTGGCCTGAAGCACTCGCGTTTAGTAGGAAAAAAGAAAGTAGAATTTGAAAATATTTCATCGTATTTCTTAGTATTTTGATTTAAGTTTATTTTTCCGTGTACGGTAACGGAAACAAAAATAGGTAATTATATGAAATCTA
>CAIPKZ010000271.1 GCA_903865775.1 uncultured Prolixibacteraceae bacterium
ATTTGTATGACAGTGAATATATCAAATTAGTACAGAATAAGATAAATCGAAGACCAAGAGAAAAGTTAAAGTTTCAAACCCCCTCTAAGATATTTTTTGCAGCTTTGAATTGATTTGTCGCATTTGTGACTTGAATCTACGAGAAGTAAAAATCTCCAGGGAATTCGAACTTGACCTTATTTTCATCTATATTTATGGGGAAGAGGTATTCGGAACAATTGCTGCAAAAAGTTTTATCGCAGATATATACCACAGAATTTGGAGTTTAGATTGTATGTACCTGCTTCATTTGGAATGCAGGCACTTGCCGACAAATGATAAACGCTACCGCAATATTATTATTGGGTCTTATTTAATTATCTATAGGATCACAGAAGAACACATCGAAGTTTTGCGAATACTCCATTCACATTCAAGTATTAGAAAAATTAAAACCTCCCGCCAAATAAAGTCTTGACAGCCTTTTAAAATTTAAATTGCAAAACTCACCGACAAAATACCTTGGCTGGTCGGGAATTGCAATCCCGGCCTTGTGAACCGAGGATTTAAAATCCCTAACTTAAGAGATGCAGATTACCCCGAGTGCTCGGGGCGCCAGCCATAAGCTTCTTTCGAATGCAGGGCACAGAAGCCTTGCAAGCTATTGTTGGTATTTCTGGCACAATTCTATAACTTTGTAAAAACAAAATAAAATGCGACTCTCAATATCTGAAATAAATATCATTAAAAATGTTGCCTGCGAAGTATGGGGCGATCAAGCGATGATCTATTTATTTGGCTCCAGAACTGATGATTCAAAAAAAGGTGGCGACATTGATCTGTTTGTTGATCTGGAGGAAGAGCAGGAACCAAAAAGAATTATGCTGCAGAAAGCTGAATTCCTGGGAAAATTGGACATTCTATTGGGTGAACAAAAAATTGATTTGTTGGTAAGAACTCGTTACAATAATCATTTGCCGATTATAAAAACAGCACGTCTAAATGGAGTTGCACTATGATTGAATCAGAACTTAATGACAGCATAAAGCAGACCTTTGATACTTGTGCACTTCATCTCAAACGAATGGAGTTTGCCAAATCAAAAGTAGGTGCTTTTATCCCTTTAAACAGAGATAATTACTATAGCATGGACGATGAAACGATTGGTTTTCTGGATCAATATATTTTCCGTTTCTCAAAACTTCAGGATACCATTGGTGCCCGATTGTTTCCTTTAACACTTGAAGCTTTGGCAGAACCGGTTAGCGACAAAGCATTTATAGATATTTTAAACAGACTTGAAAAATTAGAAATACTGGATTCTGCTTTTAGTTGGGTGCAGTTGCGAAAAATCAGAAACGACATTGCCCATGAATATCCGGCTTCGCTCATCGAACGTATTGAGGGGATTAATTTTCTATTCAATAATCTGGAAAGTCTAAAGCAAATAGTTGAAAGATGTCAATCCATCCTGGATAAGCACAAATAACAACCCGAATTATTTAGGTATTAGGGTACCGGAGCTTACCCTGTTTTTGCGTTATTCTTTTCACCCATATCCTTCGTTGGCCAGGATTTGCAATCCCCAACTTAAGAGATGCAGATTACCCCGAGTGCTCGGGGAACCAGCCGAATTCGCTATCATCAAGGCGTCATTGCGAGTCCCCATACCTACCAGTACACCAGGTTTTATGACAACATTATCCGCCTCATTATGTGTAAATTAAATAATGTTGTCATTAGTAGCGACCATAGGAAGCGTGGCAATCTGATCTTTCAGCAGATTGCTTCTCTACGTTCGCAATGACGCACCGAAAGAAGTCAATCACCAAATAAAGAAAACCCGAATTATTAAATCTCCTCGCCATTTCGATTCAATTTCTATCTTTGCCCCGTCAATCTATTTTATATTCCGTATGATTCGTGTGGTATTTTTTATTCTCATACTTTTTTCAACAATACAGGCTTATAGTTCTTCCCCGAAATTAAAAAGTGTATCGTGGCGCGACAATTGGAAAATTGACCTGAAAGCCGGCATTGGTGTGATGCTTTCAGACGTTCCTGAAAAATACATTGAACGTATAAACAATGTCAATATCCCATTAACAACTCCCGGTGCTGCCGGATTTCTCTGCATCAGGAAAAGTATTACTCCCCACTTTGAATTAGGATATCAATTAGATTATTTGCAAATCGATGGAAAGGTAACTCAGAACGCTATTCCTTATCAGGTAAAAACACAGGCATTTGGAAGCAACTTTCTGATGAGTTACAACTTAAGACGGACAGACAAATTCAGGCCTGAATGGAATTGGCTGGTTTATTACAAGATTGGCGCTGTATCATTGAAGAACAATCCTACCCAAATACTAAATGACGGTAGTTCAATACCAAATACAGGTTCATCGGGCAGCAGTTCAATCATAAAAAACGTGGCCGTTCTTACCGGATTTGGATTGGGCGTGAATCATCAGATTAGCAACAATCTCAGTGTGATTGTCACCGTCGAATTGAACCGTAATGCTGATGAAGTGAACGATGTATATAAAATACACAAGATTTTCTATCATTCAGAAAACACCGTAAACAATTACATCGTGGCCGGAATTGGCATGAGCTACACCTTCAATTTCTCGGAAATAAAAAACTCAAGCTACTTCAATTCCAGAACTGAAACGGAAAGACGGCTGCTTCTATCGAAAATAAGAAAAGCTAAAGGGACCACAGCAAAATCTAACCTGCCCGTCTGGTACAGATCCAATTAAATCATTAATGGTTTCTGTTGAAGGAATCAATTGGTATCTGGCTTCGCAATGGCAGATTTCTCTGCCGCAGTATGATATCATATTCTCCGTCTATTACTTTCGGCATTTCGTCCGCAAAATGATTCACCCTTGTTTCAAGATCTTACCGCGGACGAGGGCTCATGTTGATCAATGTTCCCGGGGCTACCAATATCTTGCACCTCTGGTGCTCCCTGTCAAATTCACATGGTGCCAAAAAATTGGGTGAAAACTCGCAATGACAATATCTCCCTGCTATTCTGAATCAGAAAAAGAAATCTTCAAATTCATTGTCAAAAGATTATTTACGATTCATGCTACCATACATACCGTTCATGTCAAATTGTTGTCATTTCATATGATTTCAGTATCTTAAATCATATATATGTAAACTATTTGAATTAATTATTCCGATATTTGCCCTTCGTAAATCCTTAGACAAAAACTAAATTCAGTTTATTCGTAGGAATCGGATTTTAGTTTGTTATCTTTAAGTAACCAAAGCCTGAAATATGACCCTTGCCTTATTTCAAATTTGTATCGCTTTCTTTATCGGACTCACGATTGTCTTCTATGCGGTTCCGATTATAGTCCGGATTTCAATTACCAAACATTTATTTGATGTTCCCAACGATCGGCGGATTAACAAAACAGTTGTTCCCAATCTGGGTGGAATAGCCCTGTTCGCAGCTATTTCTATTGGCAGCCTGATTGGCATCTTAAAAAATGAATTTCCGGATTGGCGATTTATTTCATCGTCAATGATCATTCTGTTTTTTATTGGAATTAAAGACGACATAATAGCTATTTCAGCCCTCAAGAAATTTACAGCACAGATTCTTAGCGCTGCAATCATTATTATCCTTGGAGATATCAGGCTTACCAATTTTCATGGCATTTTAGGAATCCACGAAATCAATTATTCAGTAAGTGTTATTGTCAGTTTGCTGGCTATTGTAGGAACCATCAATGCAATTAATCTGATTGATGGAATTGATGGTCTGGCTTCATCCATTGGAATTCTAAGTTCACTGGTTTTCGGAATAATCTTTTTCCAGAACAATCAGATAAACTATTCCGTGATTTGCTTTGCAACACTTGGGAGCTTAGTCTCATTCTTCGTATTCAATGTTTTTGGCAAAACAAATAAAATTTTCATGGGCGATACCGGATCGCTTTTACTTGGCTTATTATTATCCATTTTCACCATTAAATACAATGAGATGTTCATTACGGCCGGTGACCTGCAGCTCAGCTTTTCTCCGGTATTCTCTCTGGCCATATTAGCGATCCCTCTTTCTGATATGCTTCGCTTATTTATCATCCGGATGATTCAAAAAAAGTCGCCATTTGCTGCGGATCTCCAGCATATCCATCATAAAATTTTAAAAATCGGGTTTTCTCATCTCGAAACTACATTAATTATTGTAGCAGCCAATCTGTTCATCTTAGGAATCGCATTTATTACCAGGTCATTAAACAACAACATCTCCATACTGATATTGATATCATCAGTTGCAATCTTATCGATTATCCCGCGATTTGCATACGGATACATAAAATCAAATAACCGGCTTGCATATCGTAAAATTCCCGCTAAAAAAAGATTTTCTGATTTCAGATACGATGATAATCTCGTTGTCGAATTATCACCTGAAACAAATAATGAAAACTTTTTTATTCCTAAAAAACCTGGAGTTAGTGCCCGGTTGTAATTTTACATTTCAATCACAATTCCAATACTACCTGTCATCAAGGTTCTGTTTTCAGGAGCAACAACCTGACTTTCATTGGCCTTCCACCAGGTTTTTGAGTAGCCCAAACTTCCCGTCAGACGATAATAATTCAGCAATCCTGATTTGCGAATCTTCCAGTCAAACTTAAACTCCGACTGCATCGTCCAGTCATAAATCCCATCTTTAGTAAAATTCAACAACGGATACTGGTATATATCAGTTCCCAGTTGATGGCGGTTTACATCGCCGTAAATCTGATATACATTGGTACTTGCCAAATCGTTGGTTCCGTGCATAACCAGCCGGTTATCCAGGGATAAAACCAGGTCCGGAACTGCAATATTGACCAGTTTCCATTGCAATTCAGCCGAATTGGGTGGCAAATTGAATCCCAGATTAAACTCGTCGTGGGTGTAAGTCATGTCGTTCGGTCGATCTCCAAAAGTATTAAACCTGGCGTCGGGATAATGTGTATAAACAAATGGCGTAAGCCGGGTATATTTCAGGGTCGATGTGGTTCCGGGAATTAATCCTGACAGAAGGTCGGTCTTCCAGCCCAGCTGCCAGGCATAACGGTTCCGGGGCATTTTCAATAAGTCCCCCGATGTTGTAAAGCTGAATTCGTCCACAAAAAATCCTCCCCAAAGCTTTCCTAACGAGGGAATCATCGTCGCCACATCAAAATACATCGATAGATTATCGTGATCTCCCACATCAATCTGCGTGAAATGCGGCATCACAAAAGGGACCAAATAAGCCAGTTCCAATCGCTTCGACCAGATATTACCTCCGCTGGCGGTAAATTGCAGCCAACGGGTTGGTATGATTTCAAGCATCTGAAAGGAAAACATTTTCTGAACCTGCCCCAGATCGTATCCGTAAATTCCTTCTTTGTAACTTGTTCTTTGATTTGCATAGGAAAATAATGAACCGGTCAGGTACGAATACCGGATCCAACTTGCCGGATGTATTTTCAGTTCAATACCCGGAAACCTTCGCGCGGTAGATGAAAGCACTAAGTTATCTTCATCATGCCCCCAAGCCCTGCGCTGATTGTTTACATTCACCTGAACGGCTCCATCCAGCCACGATCCATTCAGTTCGGTATGATAAATCATTCCTGCAGTCAGTTCATCTTTAACCGGTTTTCCTTCTCCTTCAGTTCCTGAGGCCAGCACATGCGCCCACATGGTTTCAAAATTAAACTGATACGGCAAATAGGAATATCCTACCGACTCGTTGGGGAATACGACCTTTTTATCCCGGGTGTACGACTGATAAAAGATGTCCGGCGTCAGGCGTTCAACGGCAAGGCCCATTCCACCGGTAAAGGTCCAGTGTTCGCCAAGGTCTCCTGAAAGAAATGGCTCTCCGATCAGGCTGGTCGACCAGGTACCATTATCGCCCATTCCGGCACGACCGGAAGCATCGGCACTAAAACCGATCAAAGCAAACGTATTTTTGGTGGCTTGTTTGTAAATGGTCAATCCGTTGGTGTCTTCCATGAAATCGGAGAGGTAACGGTTAACAATCTTCTTGTCTTTTGCTGAAAGATTATCTTTTGCTGAAAGGCTATTCAGGAGATTGACAATATACACTTTGGTATATGGTTTTGCCTGAGGCATAAAACCCAGATCGCCTTTGGCTTCAAAGTATTCGATCAATTGATACACCGGATTGTTTAAAGGAACGACTTTGTTTTTCAGGCGCAACACCTTTGAATCCTGAGTTACTGATTTTGCCTCGTTCACATTCTGCTTCCTCTCCAAATTTTCTCCAAAAAATCCGGGATTTCCAACATGTCCATCTTTTACATTTCCTTCTGCAAAAGCGACTTTTGCTTCTTCGCCGGCGGTGTATTCAAACTTGTCGGAAACTGAAACAACTTGCTTAAATTGTGCCTGAACTGAACTAAAAGACAGGAGAAACGCACAGATAAAAACGAAAGAAGATATTCTTGAAATCATAACGATATTTTTAGATTCATTGAAGTAAAGATAAACAATAATTGTTCGGGTTTGTTGTTTAGTGATAGAGGAGACATGAAGTCCTGAAAAAATCAGTAGCTGTTAATGAGACGAAAACAAAAAAATATTTCTTTTCTGATTCTGTTTCTGTTGACCCTGGTTTTCTATCCGGGAATCATTCAGTTGGTGCATGTTCACAGCAACCTGCATGTCAGCACCGAACAGGGGGAACAATCAACTTTTATTCCAGAGCAGGAGACTTGTGCTGTCTGCGATTTCCAGTTTGTTAGTTTTATCGGGAACACTTCGGAAATCCTGATCGCCAATTTGGAGCATATTGATGTCACCGACAGTATAATTCCTCCAATTTTTCATGTCCGTCATTTGACTTTTTTCTCACTTCGTGCACCTCCTGAAGCCTGACAAGCTTGCTTACCTGAAAAATCAATACCATTCTGAAAGGGTGTAGCTTTTATAAGCTGCCTTTCATACATTCTGAACTCCCGCAAGGATTGTCTCTGCGCACCAATTTATTGTGCACCAGAACACGATATCTGCTAGTTTGCAAATAAGACAATGGGGTGAGCGGTTTAGCAAGGTTCCAATACTTCAATCAAATAGAAATTATTTAGCAATCTGTTTGTCATCCAATTTTCACGGTTTCATATCTTAAAATACATCATGCAAAAAATACTATTAACAGGCCTTTTTATAGCCTTCTATATTTCAGGTTTCACAATCGAATCCACCATTTTTACCAGCAAATCAGGTCTGAGCGGAAAAATCACCGACTTCAGTTCCGGAGAATTATTGCCGGGAGTAACCATCTATTTTCCCGATCTGAAAACCGGAACAATCAGTAAATCGGATGGAACGTACATGATAGACAACCTTCCTTCAGCCCGGCTATTGGTTCAGATAAGTTTTGTAGGATATCAGCTGATTGTCCAAAACATTGACTTATCGGCTACGAACCAATTAGATTTCGCGATGAATCCGTCGGTAACCGAGATAAACGAAGTGGTAGTGACCGGCCAATCGGGCGGAGTTGAGAAAAGCCTTGCACCAGCTCCAATAATTGTCATTCCGGCTTCCTATCTGCTCGAAAATTCGGCCACCAACATGATCGATGCCCTTGCTTCCAAGCCTGGCATTTCGCAAATCACCACCGGGGTCGGAATATCCAAACCGGTTATCCGTGGTTTGGGATTCAACCGGGTAGTGGTAATCAACAATGGTATTCGTCAGGAAGGACAGCAATGGGGCGACGAACATGGCATCGAAATCGATGAATTCGCCATTAGCCGTGCTGAAATACTGAAAGGACCGGCCAGTCTGGCCTATGGTTCAGATGCCGTTGCCGGGGTAATTAGCCTGATGTCGGCTCCCACTCTTCCGGAAGGACAGATAAAAGGAAATTTGCTTTCCAACTTTCAAACAAACAATGGATTATTCGCCAATTCAATCAACTTTGCCGGCAATAAAAATGGTCTCATCTGGGATTTTAGAGCCAGTGATAAAAGGGCACATGCCTATCAGGACAAATTCGATGGCCCGGTTTATAATTCAGGATTTTCAGAACAAGCCATTAATTTACTTGCAGGGATCAACAGATCCTGGGGATTTTCACACCTTCATTTTAGTATTTACAAGCTTAAACCGGGAATAGTTGAAGGAACACGTGACAGCATCACCGGGCAATTTATAAAACCTTCACCTGCCGATGGCTCTATGATTCAAACAAATTCTTCCGATTTCAGGTCCTATACTGCTGAAGTTCCTTATCAGCTTGTCGATCATTACAAGGCGGTTCTCGACAACAGTTTTTACCTGGGGCAGGGAAATTTAAAAGTCAACCTGGGCTATCAGCAAAACCGACGTAAAGAATTTGCCGACATTTCAGATCCGGATCAGTATCAATTGTATTTTCTATTGAATACTGTGAATTACAATTTCCGGTATGCTTTGCCTGAAAAAAACAATTTTAACCTGAGCACCGGCCTTAATGGAATGTGGCAGCAATCCGAAAATAGAGGTCTGGAATTTCTGGTACCGGCCTACCAGCTTTTTGATGCTGGCGTATTTGCCATTGCAAAGAAGTCGCTGGGGAAAATAAATCTTTCAGGTGGACTTCGTGCCGACCGACGATGGCAAACGGGCAATTCGCTTTACCTGAATAACGATGATGTTCCGGTTTCTGCTGGAACTCCGGGTGCAACCGAACGTTTTGCAGGTTTCAGTCAAACGTTTAACGGGTTTTCAGGAAGCTTTGGAATAAGCTATCAGATTACTAAATCGTTTTATACCAATGTGAATATTGCCCGCGGGTACAGGGCTCCAAACATTGGCGAACTTGGATCGAACGGAGTACATGAAGGAACATTACGCTACGAAACAGGCAATTCCGCACTGAAACCAGAGAACAGTCTTCAATTCGATTTCACAGCCGGAATGAACATTAAACATGTTGCTGCTGAACTCAATCTGTTCAACAATACGATTGACAATTATATTTATAGCCGGAAAGAATTCGACAACAATGGAAATCCATTGTTCATTGATGGTTATCCGGCGTTTTTGTTTACCTCCGGAAAGGCAAACTTACAAGGCGGCGAATTCACGCTGGACTTCCATCCGCATCCAATCGACTGGATCCATTTCGAAAACTCTTTCTCCTATGTTCAGGCAACGTTAAAAGACCAGCCGGATTCATCGCATTACCTGCCTTTTATTCCACCCTTCCACTGGAATTCAGAGCTCCGCTTCGATTTCGAAAAAAAGACCGGTCATTTCCAAAATATGTATCTCAAATCGGGTTTCGATTGGTATGCCAGCCAGAATCATGTTTACTCAGCCTATGGCACTGAAACCGCAACTACGGGCTATTTTTTAATTAATCTGGGAGCCGGAACTGATTTCATTTCAGCCGGAAAGACCCGGTTTTCCTTGTATTTAATTGTAAGCAATCTCACAAATGTTGCCTATCAGAGTCATTTGAGCCGTTTGAAATATGCTGAGTCGAATCTTGCAACAGGCCGGACTGGCATTTACAATATGGGCCGGAACATCAGTATTAAATTGCTTATTCCCATCAGTTTTGCAAAGTAAGATACCATCCTCATCATCAAATTGATCTTCGCATTTTCGCGTACTTACGCGATTATTTCAAAATGTAATTCATCAAAAGAATATTTCTTTCCCTGAATGATTAATTCGTTGAAAAATCAAATATTTTTAATCTACTCGCATTCAACTGAGTAGTTCCTGAAGCCACTTTTCGAAACATATAATTCGACAAATGGCACAGTCCTTGTATAAACCAGCCTCCAGTCAAACAATCCGACTGCTTGTTGTTGTATATCTGATTTCCCAACATGCAATTAACATAGAATTGTTAATTAGATAACATTTTTTCTTGAACTAATTACAGGAAATCAGTATATTGCAACATAAATGATTTAATGCCGTATTATCGATTCCCAATCGTTTTTTGCAAAATAAAAGAATCTAATGAGCCACCTAATTAACTAATATGAAGGGTATTATTTACATTTTACTGGCAATTACAATCAGCTTTTCAATTGGTCTTCTTGCAGTTCCCAAGATTGTTCAGGTTTCAAAAATAAAGAAATTGTTTGCAGTGCAAAATCACAGGTCTGCACATAACAATAAGCAAATCCCAAATCTGGGAGGTATCGTAATTTTCTCAAGTATTGTAATCAGTACCGTCATTTTACTGCACGGATTTGACTTGAATAAGATTGCAAGTATTATACTCGCTTCCTTTGTCATGTTATTAATGGGCCTGATCGATGACAATATCGGCCTGTCTGCTATCAAAAAAGTCATCGGGCAACTTTTGGTTGGGATATACCTGGTCATTCTGGGTGATGTTCGGTTTACCAATCTGCACGGAATTTTTGGACTCTATGAAATTTCTTACGGCTTAAGTATTTTTATTTCTCTCACAGCAATTATTGGCCTGACCAATGCATTTAATTTGATCGACGGAATTGACGGACTGGCCTCAGGAACAGGAGTAATTATTTCGTGCTTTTATGGGATTCTGTTCCTGTATTACGGACAACCCGAATATATGATCCTGTCATTCAGCATTACCGGATCGGTGATTGCATTCTTCCTCTACAACGTTTTTGGCACAAAAAATAAAATATTTATGGGTGACACCGGATCCCTGACATTGGGAATATTGTTTGCCACGCTAACTATTTTATACAACGAAATTACTCCATTAAATCCAATGAAAAATCCGGTTTGGATTTCGCCTGCAATAGCACTGGCCATAATGATTTTACCAGTCATCGATTCATCCCGGGTATTTTATCTGCGCATTTCACAAGGCTTATCACCCTTTACTCCGGATATGAAACACATTCATCATCAACTATTAAAAATCAACAAGAATCATCTCCATAGCACGACCATTATCATACTTTCCAACTTGGCTTTCATCGGTTTCTCCGTTGCATTTATTGGTTTGCTGGAAATCAATTCAATATTCCTTCTTATCCTGACCATGGGGTTTTTGGCAGCCTATGTACCTGTAATTGTTCACAGGTACCAGCCAGTTGAAGAAGAAACAACAAAAGCCATAACTGAGGATAAATTATATATACCATACAGGTATGACCCCATCATAAAAATGACAAATCCTGCGATTCCGGCGACTGAGCAAAACAAATCGATGCCTGAGGTTTCTGTTAAAACTGAAAGCAGCATTTCAGCCACCGACGAAATACGCTCCAATTGATTCACGTTTCTTACGCTTCAATGTTATCCTGAAAGAAATCAGACCTCTTATTCTCCTTTCATACTCCCAAATACTCCGGAAATTCATTCCGGAATATTTTCGAATTGTACTACCGAATTGTTAATTCAGGAAAGAGCATGAACGATATTCCCAAAACCAAATGAAAAAACAATACTTTTGCGTCTTAATTTACAACTATTAAAAACGCTAATAAGTTATGGTACTGCATAAAAAAGCACTTCTGATGATCCTCGACGGTTGGGGAATCGGCGATGGGACTGCAAAAGATATTATTTCGACCGCTCCAACTCCATTTTTAGATTACCTGAATGCCAACTATCCGCATTCGCAATTGCTTACCTGCGGCGAACATGTTGGTTTGCCCGATGGACAAATGGGAAACTCTGAAGTTGGACACCTCAACATTGGAGCCGGCCGGGTGATTTATCAGGATATGGTTAAAATTACTAAAGCAATCCGCGAGAAAACACTTTGGAACGAACCGCAAATCGTGAAAGCCTTCACATACGCAAAAGAAAACAATAAAAACGTTCACCTGATTGGCTTGATTGGCCCTGGCGGTGTGCATGCGTTGAGCGCACACATGGTAGCACTCTGCCAGATTGGAACCGACTTTGGCTTAAAAAACACCTTCATTCATGGTCTCACTGATGGTCGCGATACCGATCCTCGTTCAGGACTTGGATTTTTGGAAGAAGACCTGAAAAACTTGGAAGGAACGAACGGCAAATTTGCCTCGTTGATTGGCCGATATTACGGAATGGACCGGGATAAAAACTGGGACAGGATGAAACTCGCCTACGATTTATATACCGACGGAAAGGGAACTCCCTCGTCTGATTTATTGAAATCGGTAAAAGAATCCTATGCGGCTGGTGTAACCGACGAATTCCTTCAACCGATTGTGATGGTTGACGAAAACGGGAAACCTCTGGCAACCTTTCAGGAAAACGATGTGGTTATCTGTTTTAACTTCAGGACAGACCGACTGCGTGAAACCACTATTGCTTTTACCCAACAGGATTTTCCGGAATTTGGAATGAAAACCATGCCTTTGCAGTGGTACACCATGACCAATTATAAAGCTGACTTCAAGAATGTCAATGTGATCTTCGACAAGCCAAACCTCAACAATACCATGGGTGAAATCGTTTCGAAAGCCGGAATGAAACAAATCCGGATTGCTGAAACCGAAAAATACGCCCATGTAACCTTCTTTTTCAGCGGCGGACGTGAAGAAGTATTTGAAGGTGAGAAACGCCTGATTGCTCAATCACCCAAAGTTCCGACCTATGATTTTCAACCCGAAATGTCGGCTCCGGTGGTACGTGATTTAATCGTTCCGGAATTGCTCAGTCAATCTGCTGACTTTGTTTGCCTGAACTTTGCCAATGGCGACATGGTAGGTCACACAGGTGTTTACGAAGCCATCTGTCAGGCAGTAACTGCTGTTGATAGCTGTGTGAAAGCAGTGGTTGAAGCAGCTCAAAAAAGTGGCTACGAAATACTAATTATTGCCGATCATGGAAATGCCGATAATGCAGTGAACGAAGATGGTTCGCCCAACACAGCCCATTCGCTGAATCCTGTTCCATGCATCTACATTTCAGAAAATAAAAACGTTAAAATCAAAAACGGTATTCTCGCTGATGTGGCTCCTACCCTACTCGACATGATGGGTTTGGATATTCCATCTGAAATGACGGGAAACATTTTGATTGAAAAATAATTTTGAAATTCATCTTCAATCCTGACAGATTTTGAAAACCTGTCAGGATTTACTTTATCAATCATGCTCGAGATCGGACGCGCCATAATTAGTGTAGATATTCTGGAAAAACAATTCCTTTGCGACCTGCTGAAATGCAAAGGAGCCTGCTGTGTTGAAGGTGATTCGGGCGCACCTGTTACTTCCGAAGAAGCAAAAATCATTGAGGAAGCTTATCCTGAATTTGAATCTTATCTGGAGGAAAGTCATCGGGATGAAGTTCGCAAGCAAGGATTTGCAGTAATCGATCTCGATGGTGATTTGGTGACTCCACTGGTAAATAACCGGCAGTGTGCCTATACTTTCGAAGAAAAAGGAATCCTTAAATGTGGCATTGAAAAGGCCTTTCTGGAAGGAAAAATCACTTTTCGCAAACCGGTTTCATGCCATTTATTCCCCATCCGGATTACCGAATACAAGCATTTCGATGCGGTAAACTATCAGAAAATTGATATTTGCAAACCCGGCCGTGAATGTGGAAAAAGCGCCAAACTTCCACTTTATATCTTTCTGAAGGAGCCGTTGATCAGAAAATATGGCGAAGAATGGTATGATCAACTGGAGTATGCTGCCGAAAATATGCCGGGAAAAGGAAAAAGTCATTAGTTCGTTAGTCATTTGGGAAATAGGAAAAAGGAAATATCTTCCTTTTTCCTATTGACTTTTTTCCTGCTTTCTATTCTATGCGAGAATTTCAATTCTGTTTTTCTCGGGATCAAAGGCGGCACTTTCATAATAACCGTCTCCGGTCATTCGTCCGGGGCTGATAATCTCGAATCCATCCTGACGAAGCATGTCGGTTATTTGATCCACCCGGTCTCGTGAGCCAACTTTAAAGGCCAAATGAGTAATTCCGGTATGATGTTTTCGGTAATCATTCTTGTTCGTGGCTACAATTGGCATTTCCATCAATTCAAGCCTGCACTCGCTTCCGAACGAAAGAAAATAAGATCGGAACTCTTTTGAGTGATTATAATAACCCGATCCGGAAACTGCATCAAAATAATGGGTGTAAAAGTTTCGCATGCCTTCCAAATCCCGTGTCCAAATTGCTATGTGATCAATTCTCATAATTGAAGTATTTCTAATTTGTAAAATCTTTATTTGTTTGCCTGCCATTCTTCATGAAACTGCTCCAGATAATTCTCCATAAACTGATGCCTCTCTTCTCCTATATTTTTTGCAGTCTCAGTATTCAACCGGTCTTTCAGCAACATCAGTTTCTCGTAAAAATGGTTGATCGTTGGTGCCGTATTTTTTTTATATTCCTGAAAATCAGAATGCATGACCGGAATTACCGCAGGATCATAAATCAACCGGCCTTTATGGCCTCCATAAGCAAACGTACGGGCAATTCCTATGGCACCCATGGCATCCAATCGGTCGGCATCCTGCACGACTGCAGCTTCAACCGAACTGACCGGTGTTTCAGAGCCTGCCCCACGATACGACACTTCATCAATGATCCGGAGAATATGCGATGAAACTTGTGCATCAACTCCCACCTCTGCCAACCATTTCCCGGATCTGGACTGAGCAGATTGGTCCGGATTATTCAGTTTCCAGTCATCCAGATCATGAAGCAAGGCTGCCATTTCAGTAATAAACAGGTCGCAATTTTCATTTCTGCCGATTCGAAGCGCCATTTTCCTGACCCGGTCGACATGAAACCAGTCGTGACCGCTGCCCTCATCTCCAAATTCAAAAGCAGCAAATTCTTCCGTTCTTTTAATGATTTCGGGCTCATTCATTTCATTTCAAATTTATACTATTTATGGGCTTTACCCGAAAATTATCCTCAAATATTTTTCCAGTTTAAAAATAATTAAGATTACCAGTCAAAAAAATGAAATAACAACTGCCATATTTCGTTTTGAGGTTAAATGTTTGTCGGTGCTGAACAAATTTGCACTTAATCAGTTTATATCAATCGAGTGCAATACCTTAGAAAAACTTCGGATCAAAATGACCATGCGGTTTTGAATTTTAACAGTTTTGAATTTAATATCCAATTCATATATAACTGAATTTCAATACATAATACAACAATAAATTCGTCGTCAACCATTTTTAATGACGAAAAGATGAAAATAATACAAAAGCCATTATATTAGCAATACTTAAATTCGCTAATTTTATAGTGCTTTAATTTAAATCGCAACTATGTTTCTTCCTGACAATAAGCCTGAATACGTTACAGGATACATAAAGATTAATGAAAATTTTCAGATTGAAGAATTTTCCGGACAAATTAGCCAAATACTCCGACTTGAGAGTCTCGATTTGAATTGGAATTTTTCTCAATTAACGGAAAGTCTGAAAAAGAATATCCGTTTCTTTTTTGAAAATGAAATTTTGCCTGCATTAAACCTGCATCAAATCAGGCACCTGGTTTTTGAGCGAAAAAGCAGCATCCTGTCGATTGCAATCACACCTTTAGATAAAAATTTGACCCTGATCAGTTTCGAAGAAGCCGATTCGAAAAAAAAACAGACCGGGCAAATACTCCCTGAATTACTTCATGAGCTTATAATAAGGATTAATCCGGATATGCTGGTAGAGCATATTTCAAAGAATTGCTTTTCGCTCATTGGAAGAAAAGCCTCGGAGCTTGTTGGAAAAACCATTGAAGACAGCCAATTGTTTGGAGATAAAACAGCAATTATTGCGACTAAAATCTCCACTGTGTTTCAACAACAGAAACAAAAAGAAGAGGAAATACAGCTTACCAAAGGAGAGAAACGGATTTGGATGAACATCTTCATGGTTCCTGAAAACGATCCTGACACCAGACAGCAATCGGTACTCATTATCCTGAAAAACATTAACCGGTATAAAAGTTTAGAAGAAAAGCTATCTGAAAGCGAACAACGTTATAAGATGGCCATCGAAGCAGCTGACCTTGGAATATGGGATTTTTGGGTAGGTACCGGGAAAGCATTCTATTCACGAAAATGGAAATCGATTTTGGGCTACTATCCTGATGAACTGTCGGATAACATTACTGAATTGGAGAACTTACTTCATCCCGAAGACAAAGATCGAATGGCTCACTTTATCAGCAACTTTCTAAACAGCGAATCACGCATGTGGGATGTAGAATTCAGAATGAAACACAAGAATGGACATTATGTCTGGATTCGAAGTCGTGCTACCGCTATGCGTGACCAAAATGGTAAAATGGTACGAATAATTGGCACACACCGCGAAATTTCAGATGAGAAAAAATCGGAAAGTGAATTTAAAAAACTTCATCAGGCAATACTTCAAAGTCCAATTGCAGTAGTTATTTCTGATAAGGACGGATATATCGAATTCTTTAATCCCGCATTTTGCAAGATTACCGGATGGAGCGATCATGAAATTATCGGTAAAAAAACGAATATTTTAAAATCAGGATTCCAAAATGCTACATATTACGAAAAACTCTGGAAAACGATTAGTAGTGGAAACGAATGGCAGGGCGAATTTAAAAACAGGAAGAAAAACGGTGAATTTTATTGGGAACTTGCAAGCATTTCCCCAATCAGGAATAGCTTTGGAACCATAACCCATTATGTAAAAATAGCCGAGAACATTACCTACCTGAAGAAGATTGAAAAAGATCTGAAAAAGGCAAAAGCCGATGCTGAAATTGCCAACAACTACAAGAATCATTTCCTGGCCAATATGAGCCACGAAATCAGAACCCCAATCAATACGATTATTGGGTTTAGCGAATTAATCAAAAACGAAGGTCTTTTACCCCAGAAACGCAACAAATATTCTGAAATTATTGAAGAAAACAGTCAGTCGCTACTTCGGCTGATCGATGACATCATTGATGTTGCCAAGATTGAAGCCAATGAACTGAAGATTAGAAAAGAAGCCTGTGCATTGGGAGAATTATTCTCGGAGCTTGAACTGACATACAACAATTTCCTGAAACGAAAACAAAAACAGGATCTCAAACTTGTTTTCCATATTCCTGTTCAATCGCATCACGATGTGATCTTTACTGATCCATACCGACTTCGGCAAATCTTAAACAACCTGTATCTGAATGCTTTGAAGCACTCCGAAAAAGGACACATCGAAATTGGTTATTCAATTGCCGACGACAATAAGCTTAAGTTCTTTGTATCTGATACCGGTTCAGGAATACCGGAAAACAGACTGAAAAATATCTTTAAACGATTTAACTACAGCGCAGAGTCAGCTGATTCCGATGCAAACTCTTCCGGATTGGGCCTGTCAATTTGCAAAGACCTTTCAATTTTACTTGGAGGTGACATCAATGTAAAATCTGTCGAGGGCGAAGGAAGTGTTTTTTACCTGACCCTTCCGTACGACAAGATTAAAATTCCAATGGTTCGGGCCACTGTCAAAAAAACTCCTCAGGCCAGGTTTAACTTCAGCGATTTCACCATTATGATTGCCGAAGACACCCCCTATAATTACGAATATCTTTTGAGTATTCTTGAAAAAACAGGTGCTAATATTGTTTGGGCCAAAGATGGAATTGATGTGCTGAAACTATACAACAACACTAAAATAGACCTTATCCTGATGGACATTCAGTTGCCTGAAATCAGTGGTTATGAAGCCACATCCCAGATCAGGAAAACGGATGAAAACCTGCCGATTATCGCTCAGACCGCTTATGCTATGGCCGAAGACCGGCAAAAATGTCTGGATGTAGGATGTAACGAGGTATTGGTAAAACCCATTCGTATGGACGAAGTATTAAGTACAGTCGCCAGGTATCTTGTCAAATAAATTCCCAAAAAACATCCTCCGGTTGCATTTATTCAATTTCGCTGACTAAATTTGATGCTTCACAAAAGAAATGGGATATGCATATTGATCGGTTTCCATCAAGATTACTTGAAAATGCTGTAAACGAATTTGCAAAATTACCTGGTATAGGAAGAAAATCAGCACTTCGACTGGTTTTACATCTGCTAAAACAAGATATTCAGGAAGTTGAACTGTTCGGGAACAGCCTGATCCAATTACGGTCCGGAATAAAACATTGCAAAAGTTGTCATAACATATCGGATACCGATATTTGCAACATCTGTGCAAATCCATCACGAAATCCCAGTTTGATTTGTGTGGTTGAAAATATCAAAGATGTAATGTCAATCGAAAATACCCATCAGTTTAACGGATTGTACCATGTTTTGGGTGGGATTATTTCGCCCATGGATGGAATCGGCCCTTCAGATTTAGAGATTGAATCGCTGGTAAGCCGCGTGAATGAAGGAAATACGGAAGAAATAATTCTGGCTTTGAGCACGACCATGGAAGGCGACACAACCAACTTTTTCATTTTCAAAAAGCTTAAAAATTCGACCGTCAAAATTTCAACCCTTGCCCGTGGAGTATCCATTGGCGATGAATTGGAGTACACCGATGAAGTGACTCTCGGACGCTCGATTGTGAACCGGATGAATTTTGAAGATTCGATTATACGTTAAAAATAAATTACAACCACATAGACACATAGGACACACAGAAAAAAAAATAAACGATGTGAGCTATGTGCCTATGTGGTTCCAAAATAAAATAAAACCGGATGAAATTAACCGTCATCATTGTAAACTACAACGTCAAATATTTTCTTGAACAGTGCCTTCATGCAGCCCAAAAAGCAGCATTGAAAGTCAGTTCCGAAATCATTGTGGTTGACAACGATTCAGTTGATGGCTCCTGCCAGATGGTTGAGGAAAAATTTCCGGAGGTTCAGTTAATCAGCAACAGGGAAAACCTCGGCTTTTCGAAAGCCAACAATCAGGCTATCCGGATTTCAAAAGGTGAATACATACTGCTTCTGAATCCTGACACTGTAGTTGAAGAAGACAGCTTCCTGAAAATAATCCGGTTCATGGATGAAACTCCGGAAGCAGGAGGTTTGGGTGTAAAAATGATTGATGGAAAAGGACGGTTTTTACCCGAATCGAAACGCGGTTTACCAACTCCTGAAGTTGCCTTCTGGAAAATGTCCGGATTTTCAAAGCTTTTCCCGCGCTCCAAAAGGTTTAGCCGTTATCACCTGGGTTATCTGGACGAAAATCAGGTTCACGAAGTCGAAGTTCTCGCCGGTGCTTTCATGTTACTCCGCAGCGAAACACTTGACAAGGTTGGCTTACTCGACGAAGATTACTTTATGTACGGCGAAGACATTGACCTTTCATACCGAATCACTCAGGGAGGGTATAAAAACTACTACTTTCCCGAAACAACCATCATCCATTACAAAGGCGAAAGTACCCGAAAAGGCAGCATCAATTATGTGAAGGTGTTTTACAATGCCATGATCATCTTTGCCGGGAAACATTTTTCGAAAGGCAATGCGCGCCGTTACGCCATCCTGATCAATCTGGCTATATATTTTCATGCCTTGTTAACTATCTGCCTGCAATTTTTGAAATCAGTCTTTCTTCCTGTTGTCGATGCCCTGTTCATTTACCTCGGGTTTGCCATTCTTTTGCCAAACTGGGAAGCATATAAATTTCAACGAGGCTATTATCCTGCAGAATATCTGCATGTTGCCGTTCCGATTTACCTCCTGATTTGGGTCGGAAGTATCTGGCTAAATGGCGGATACCGGAAAAACATTGAATTCGGGAGAATTTTTAAAGGATTGTTTTGGGGAACACTCTCGATTCTGGTTTTTTATTCTTTGGTCAGCGAAAGTATGCGGTACTCAAGGGCATTACTTCTAATGGGCTCTGGCTGGGCATTTGCTGTACTTCCGGCCTACCGTTTTTTACTGTCTAAAATTCGGATTACCGGAATGGAACTGGAATTGGGAAAGCAAAAACGAATTGCGATTGTAGCCAACGAAATCGAATCCAGAAGGATCTCTGAACTCATCATCAGTTCAGGCCTCAAAATTGAAACGGTTGGATTTGTAGCTCCCAACGAAATAATTCACAACCCGTTATTCCTTGGAAATATCAAACAATTGCCCGAAATTATCCGGATCAACAAGATTGATGAACTAATTTTTTCTTCTGAAGATATTCCTTCACAGGAAATTATCCGGATCATGCTCGATTTGAACGACCTCAACATCGATTATAAAATTGCTCCTCCTGAAAGCCTTTCCATTATTGGCAGCAACTCTATTTCAACAGCAGGCGATTTATATGTGGTACATATCAACTCTATCGCGCGTGAAAACAACAGGCAGTCCAAACGTGTTTTTGATTTGGTTTTATCTATCTCGCTTTTCATCCTTTCACCATTTCTGATCGGATTTGTCAATCACAAATCAGGCTACTTCCGGAGTATTTTTGAAGTTTTGTCCGGAAGTAAAAGTTGGGTTGGATACTGCTCTGCCAATCCGGATCATCTTCCTTCCATCAAAAATGGCATCCTCTCCCCTGCTTCCATTTTTCCTGAAACGATTGCGGATAAAAAGAAAGACGAACTGGACATCGTTTATGCCAAGGATTACCGGATCATGAATGATTTTGAAATTGTATTGAAAACCTGGAGAAAAATCGGAAAACTATGAGCCAACAAAAACTGGAACTGGGTAAAATTCGGTTCAGGGCGCTCGAACCTGAAGATATTGAGTTGTTGTTCGAATGGGAAAACAACACCGAAATCTGGGAGGTAAGCAATACTTTTGAACCTTTTTCGAAGTATATTCTGGCCAAATACATCAAGGAATCGCAGCGCGACATTTACGAAGCAAAAGAAGTCCGGATGATCATCGAAACGATTGATGGAAGAGCTGTGGGTGCAATTGACCTATTCGATTTTGATCCGTTTCATTTCAGGGCAGGAGTCGGAATCCTGATTCATAACGAAAAAGATCGGAAACTGGGTTATGCTACAGATTCACTGCAATTACTTTTCAATTATGCCTTCAATCACCTCCGGCTACATCAGTTATATGCCAACATCAGCGAAGATAATTTAGCCAGCATCCAGCTGTTCACCAACAATGGATTTGAATTGTGCGGAACAAAAAAAGACTGGAGAAATACACTCGACGGCTGGAAAGCAGAATTGATGTTTCAGAAGATACTGTGAACTGAAAATGAAGTTTAATCGTTAAATTTGATAACGATATAAAGTCGAAATTATGAATAATTAAATTGATAGTCATATCTTTACAAAAAACACAATGAGATGGCAACCGTAACAGTTACAATTGACAGTAAATCGAAAAGGGGTAAACACTTGATTGCATTACTCTCGGATATGGCAAAACATGGCAATGATATTCAGCTCGAAAATGTGCCAAATAACGAAACGATTAAGGCAATAAATGATGCCCGGGCAAAAAAAGGCTTTCAGGCTGAAAATATAGACGATCTGTTCAAACAACTGGAAGCTTAATCCATGTTTCAGATCAATTATACCACCAAGTTTAAAAAGGATTTCAAAGTCATTTCAAAGCGAAAATATGATCTGCAATTGCTTAAACAGATTATTGCGCTATTGACTGAAACCGGTATGGTTCCTGAAAGGTATAACCCACATAAATTAAAAGGAATATACAATGATAGCATGGAGTGTCACATTCTGCCTGACTGGCTTTTAATTTGGATTATTGACGAACAAAACAATGAAATATGGCTGACGAGAACTGGCACTCATTCTGACCTGTTTTAAAACTCCATTCTGAAAACTCTTCAATTTCTATTTTCTCATTTCTTCTTTCTCGTCAAATCCAGCAAACCATTAATAATGGTCAGCGGATGAGCCGGATTGCCCGGGATGTAAAGATCAACTGGGTATTTATCCAGAAAGCTTCGGTCGATTGCTGCGCTGTTTCCCAGAATTCCACCACTGATGGCATCGGTTCCGACCAAAACGATAATCTTGGGTTCAGGAATGGCATCGTAACAAATCTGGAGCGGGATAGCCATATTTTCTGTAATCGGACCGGTAATAACAATGCCATCGGCATGGCGCGGCGAAGCCACAAAATCGATCCCGAAACGACTCATGTCGAACTGCACATTATTGGAGGCATTCAGTTCCATCTCACAACTGTTATCGCCACCGGCACTCACTTGCCTCAACTTCAAAGATTTTCCAAATACCCTGCGGATTTCAGCCCTGACAGTTTCCGAATTAACCGAAATCGGATGGTCTTCACCTTCTTTGACGATCAACAGTTCACGTTGATTAGTTGAAATCTTGTAGTCCGTCGTAAATTTTATCTTTTCAGGAAACCGCCTGGCACACTCGCCGCAGAAAGTACATTTCCCGAGGTCGATACTTACCGGACCGGCCGAAATCGCTTCAACCGGACACAATTCAACCAGTTCTGCATCGTTCACTTTTTCAGAACTGATTACCGGTCGTCCTCTGAAAATGCCCGGAACTTTGGCCGTGGTAACATCAGGAATATATTGTTTCCCCTGATGGTAGACTATTTTTACGTTATCGAACATGATGTTTCACTTTATGAATTATATCTAATAAAACCACATTTTAAAAGGCATTATCCAATATGCCCCCTTGGAGATATTCCGTCCGAAAAAAGGTTGTAATTTGAATAACAATACTACACGGACGGTTTCTTTCTCCCATTTTCAACCCAGGGCGACACTCCTACGTCGTTTGCCCTGGGCTATTATATCTCGCCCATTCTGGGCTTAACCCCACAGTCTCTATTCTCCCCAGCCTCCTCCTGTATAAAGCTATTCAACTGAGCTTGAGTCGAAGTACTGAGTAATTCATCGTTCAATTACGAGGCGGTGAACAACTTAACCCAGACGTCCAAGGCTTTCCCCCTTCGGGGGAATGAGAAGGGGGCTTCCTTCCTATAAATCGTGTCCCGCATACGACAGGTTGAAACTCTTGTTGCAAACCGGAAAATCCGATATCTCGTTGTTCCTGACAGCCAGTGCCAAAGCTAGCCAGTTGTGGAAGGACGGATCTTTCACCTTGTAGATAATCAACTCACCTTTATCGTCAGTAATAGCGCAGTGACAAATCTCCCCACGCCAGGCTTCAATCATCGAAAGTGTAAACGAACTGGGGTTTGGGTTTTTAAATACCTGCGCTTCATCTGGAATTTCAGGAATATCCTGAATCAGTTTCCGGAGATATTCGATCGACTGCTTTACTTCGGCCTTGCGTATCTGAACCCGTGAATAAACATCTCCGTGATGTTTGATGATGGGTTCGTGATTGATCTCCGGATAAAGACCAAACGGATGCGATGAACGAATGTCGCGATTGAGTCCACTCATTCGGGCAGCCATTCCAACTGTTCCGATCGACAAGACATCGTCATACGAAACCACCCCTGTGCGTTCAAAACGTGACAATGTACTTGGAAGGTTGAATAGTTGTTCGTTCATTTCCAGAAAATCCGGCTCGTAAATATTCAGGATTTCTGAAAGACGGCTTGCCAATTCAGTAGTAAATGGGAATGGATTCCGGCCCGGCCTGATCAAACCCTTCGACAAACGGTTGCCACCCCATTCCTGCATAAAATTGATAATTGGTGTGCGTAGCCGACCGAATACTGAACTACCTAACTGGTAAGCAATGTCGGTGCAAACGGCACTTAAATCACCGGTGTGAACCGCTATACGTTCCAATTCGAGAGCGATTGTACGCGAAAATTCAATGTCGCGTGAAACCTGAATTCCGTGCATACTTTCCCATAAATGAGAAAATGCAGTCGTGTGACCAACAACGGTATCACCGGTGATGGTTTCGGCAATCATGGCGCGCTGAAGTAATTTTTTCTTTTCAAGAAATTGCTGCTCAATTCCGCGGTGCTGATAGCCCAACTGGATTTCGAGGTGCAGAATTTGTTCCCCGTTACAAATAAAACGGAAATGCCCCGGTTCAATAATTCCGGCATGAATAGGTCCGACACCAACCTCGTGCAGTTCGTCACTTTCGATGGCATAAAACGGGTAGTTGGCAATTGTCTTCGTCTGATCTGCCCTGTTTTTCGCATAGCGAACCGGCTTCAACCAAGGGTGATCGGTATAGTTTATCCCGAAATTCTCACAAATCTCGCGCTCAAATTTTTCGAAATTGAAATTTTTAGCGGTGAATGAATCGAGTGTATCTGATGGGTTAACCAAACAAGACGACACCTGAATCAGATGCGTGTTATCATCGGCGATACAGCAAATCAGCTTGATCCGGCTGTCAACCCGGTATCCGAAATAATTCACGCAATGCCTTTCAGGAGAATCGGTAAGGAAGCCGGTATTCAATCCCAGAAATTCTTCGTACCCAAGATCTGGGATGTCGGCCACCGGAATGGTTTGATTATTTGCTATAGTTGTGTAGTTCATCATTCTTTAAATTGGTAATAACATGACGCTTTCCTTGATCAACTGTACAAATTCTGCCGGAGGATTCAAACCCAGATAAACGGCCAGTGCAAAAAGAAAGAATTGAGATGACGATTCCCAGGGACTGATTACCGGAACATGCGAATCATCAAAACCAACCGGTGGAACAAAAAGTATTTTCAGGATATTTTTTCCGAAAGCCCAGATAATCATAGTCAATAGAAGCAAAATTATAACCAGCAAAACAAACTGGTGTGCTTCGAACAAGGACCTAAAAATCAGGAATTCGCTCACAAACATTCCGGAAGGTGGCATGGCCGTTACACTGATGAAACCCAGCAAAAGCACCATTGCTCCGGCTGGATTGTATTTGAAATAATTACCCACATGGTAAATGCTTTTGTTCTGGAAGACGCGGTACAACTGGGTAAACTGAAAAAACATGCCCGATTTTACCAGGGCATGAAGTATAATATGAAGTATGGCCGCATAATAGCCAACACCTCCGGCAGCAACTCCGAGCATGACCAATCCCATGTGCTCTATCCCGGAATAGGCAAACATTCGTTTGATATTTTTGACCTTGATCATATACACGGTTGCAACAAATACCGACAGGAAAGCGGCAATGCCGATAACCAGATTGGCCCAGTGATGCAAAGGAGTATTGGCAACAACGATGTAAAAACGAAAAATGCCGACAAACCCAAGGTTCATCAAGACACTCGAAAGCAGCGCGCCAGCCGGAGCCGGAGCTTTGTCTTTGGCATCGATACCGGCAGTAAACATAGGAACCAGTCCCAATTTGGCCGTAAATCCGGTGAAGATAAAGAGGAACGAAAGTCGCAGCCAAAATGGATTCAACCTGGCTTTATTGGCAATCAGACTTTTAAAAGAGAGGTCATCTGAACCTGCATGTTCCAGCGAAAGACTCAAAAATAAAATGCCGATAAACACGAAGGTAATACTGATGGCACAGATAAAAACATATTTCCATGTTCCTTCCAGTGCCAGTTTGTTCCGGTGATGGTAGATCAGCGCCGAGGCGCTCAAGGTTGTAATTTCAGTGAAAATCCAGGTGACCGCAATGTGGTTCGATAAATATCCGGCACTGATGGCAGTAAGCAAGAGTACAATCGCGCCATAATAGATTGCCCGCGACTCCAATGGTGCAGGTTGGTCGTTCAGATAAATATGGCTGTGAATTACTGCCGGAATGGAAATAATGAATAAAGTTCCCAAAAGCAAAATCGCCAATGAATCGTAAGTGAAGTAACTCCATTCGGTGGAATGAAAGTTAAAATATGCATGCAGTGTCAATGTTCCCTGCAGGATCAGGAAAGAGCCAAGCAAAGCAAATGTGACGATCTTATTCCGGTTTAGAAATAAAGCAAGCGAAATTGAAAATGCTACGATCAGATATATTCCTATCATGTTTTTAAATCGATTAAATTAAATCTTCAACCTTAAATTCATTATTTCATTTCCGTCCGAAATTAGGCTCACGCTTTGACAGACATTCTGCATCGGACGGTCTTTGAGTTTTACTTATTCTTTACTATAAATATTCCACTCCTACGGAGTTAAATGCATTTTCACTTTTCCCTTTTCCTAATGACTTTTTTCTCTTTTCTGGTCATCAGAAATCCTTCAAACTACTCAACTGGTCTACGTTCACATCTTTAAATACATCGCCTATTTTATTCAGGAAGATGCCCAAAATCAACACACTGGCAAAAATGTCGAGCATGATGCCCAGGTTTACCAACATCGGCATTTCGTTTCCAACGGCAAGTGAAAGCACAAATACGCCATTTTCAATAATCAGATAACCAATAACATGAGTGATGATTTTGCGCCGTGTAGCGATGAAATACAAACCAGTAAAAAGAGATGAAAGTGCAACAACAAAAAATATCTTTTCCAGATGATCGTCTTTTACTCCGTTGGCCAATAAAATGGTAACCACCACGATTAAAGTGGTAATGATCAATGAAACAAAATTCGGCAAGAAAGGCTCCGCTTCACGGGTAATGTTGTTTCGTTTCAGGACATAGGCCATGAAAAGTGGCACTGCTACCGATTTGAAAACGATGGTTTCAAGCAAAATCAGTGCAAGGTTCACCGGATTAATTTCGTTGAGTTGAATGAAAACAACTACAAAAAGCAAAACACCCTGAAATGCCAGCACCTTTAAATAGGTTAGCATCCGGTTGGCAATTGCGATGTAGAACAGGGTAATAATGAATGTTATAAGCAGTACATCTATCATGACAAATGAATTTACAGGTTAAGCAAATTTCCCTAAAATCAGCAGCACTCCAAAGAAAATGAGCAGGCTGACTGAGGTGAGAACAAAAATAAATTGTGCATTGTGGCTCATCCGGAAGCGGGCCATAAACGATTCAATCAAACCAACTCCGGAAGCAAGCACCAGCTGAATTACAAAAAACATTGGAATAGAATACTGGTAAGGAAAAACTCCAATAAACAAGTTGACAACCAGCGCGCCATAAATGGCAAATTTCAAATATCCGGCAGTCAGAATCAGTCCCAGGTCAAACCCACTGTTGTCGAGGATCATCACTTCGTGAACCATCGTCAGTTCCAGGTGTGTTTTAGGATCGTCGATGGGCATGCGGCTATTCTCGACCATGGCAACCATCATCAGCACGAATGTTCCCAATATGGCTAAAGCATAACTTATGTATGAACCAATGTGCAAGGCAGCAAACATTTCCTGAAATGAGGTGAATCCGGTCAGGAGTGCCAACGAACCCATCAGGATAAAAAAGGCAGGCTCGGCAAACATGGAATAAAGTGCTTCGCGGCTTGCTCCCATTCCTTCAAAACTGCTGCCGGTGTCCATTGCCGAAATGATACTGAAAAACTTGCCCAACGCCAATACATAGGCAAAAAAGATAAAGTCACCACTGAAACTGACAATCCCTTTCGATTGTCCGAATGGTACAACCAGCATAGCCATGACTACCGATGAGAAGTAAATGGTTGGCGCGATCTGAAAAACAAAACTTGTGGTTTCGCTATACACCACCCCTTTTTTAAAGAGCCGGGCCACATCCTTCAAAGGCTGAAAAATCCCCGGTCCTTTGCGCCCCGATGCAATACTTTTCACCCGGTTGATTACCCCGGTATAAAAGACTGCTGCTATAATTATCAGAATTAAACTCAGCATAATTAGATTTGCTTTATAAATTCATAAAAAGTCATGATCTGATCGTAAAAAATTGGAATGCAAATTACTGACACAATAAAAATGATTCCGTATAAAATATAGAATTGCAACCTGCCATTTTGCAGGAACAAAAACCTTCCCAACAAGTATTTATAGGCTGCTATTGGATTATCAATCAAATATTTTTCAATCCGGTCATAAATATGGGTTTCGTATGATCCCCCGGAAGGGAATATTCCGTTAATTTCTTCTGCGGTTTTAGAAGTCATTAAAATTGGCCTGAAAAGCTTGCTGTATGCCCTGACAAATGAATTGGCCGTATATTGAAGTTTTACTGATGGCTCCACATATCCACAGCCCCAGGTTGGTTCAATGACCACTTTTCGATTCAGGATGAAGAATTTCCGGATGATAAAGGTTAACGCAACAATCAGGATAAATATCCAGATGCTCCAGGTAAGCGGTTGGAGGATACCGGCCATTTGGTCCTGAAAAGGCATTCCGGTATTAACCGAAATTCCGGCCAGCAAACTGACTGGCTGGGAAAGTGTATTCAGTATAAATTGCGGAAATACTCCGATCAGAACAATCAGAAAGGCAATCAGATAAAGTGGAAAAAGCTGCAAAAAAGGAACTTCGGTTATCTCATGATGAAACTTTTGGCGCGCATTTCCAAGGAAGACGATTCCAAATGCTTTGGTAAAACAGAGTATCGCCAAACCACCAATCAGTACCAATGACAATACCGAAAAAATAATTGTCATGAGCGGGCCCACCAGACCTTCCTTCATCCAATTGTAGAAACCACTGTAAATGAAGAATTCTGAAATAAATCCGTTAAAAGGTGGAATACCTGAAATCGCAATAGCGGCAATCAAAAATAGTAAAGATGTTTGCGGCATCTTTTTAATCAGGCCTCCCAAATGTTCGATGTGAAGTGTATGCGTGGCCTGATAGACATTTCCGGCGGTAAAAAACAAGAGCGATTTGAACAGTGCATGATTTAATGTATGAAGCAAAGCACCGGCAAATCCAAGCGTGGCAAGCCAGTTATTTCCTTTGCCCATGCCGATACAGCCAAGCCCAATCCCCATTCCGATAATGCCAATGTTTTCGATGCTGTGGTATGCCAGCAACTTTTTCAGGTTGTGTTGGACGATAGCCAGCATCACACCATACAAACCTGAAACGACCGAGAAGGTCAGGATAATCAGGCCAACCGTATAAAAATCAACCTTTATTAATGTAATCATCCGCAGAATTCCAAAGATTCCAATTTTAATAATTACACCCGACATGATTCCTGAAATATGTGCAGGTGCAGCTGGATGTGCATAGGGAAGCCAGGTGTGGAAAGGTACAAATCCGGCTTTGATAGCAAAAGCAATGAAAAAACTGAGGAACAGAAAAAGTCCGGGTGCCCCTGGGTGTTCAGTTGTGTATGCAGTTAGCGCGCTAAAATCATAGCTCCCTGTCTTTATTGCAATCCAAATAAATCCGATCATCAGGAATACAATCGAAATATGAGATTGGATCAGGTAATTAATTCCGGAGGTTAGCGTAGCCATTTTTTCGTGTTCGAAGATCACCAAAAGAAAAGCCGAAAGTGCCATGAACTCCCAGGCAATCAGGAATACAATACTGTTCTGAACCACACAAAGACTAATCAGCGCAGTATGCAATATAATAAAAGCGATGCTATGAATGGTAATGTTATTCTTCTGGTTCTGATAAGCTTTCATGTAAAAAAGCCCGTAGAAACTACCGGTGAGAAACACAAAATTGATGATCAGGATAAACCAGCCCGAAAGCGCATCTATGCGGATATTCACCGGACCGGTCACCAAACTTCCGGGGAAAGTAAATTCAAGAAATTGTCCCGAAAGAGATTGAAAGGCAAAATAGCCTGAAAGGATAGCATTCAAAACAATCGCAGCATAGACAACCAAGCCTTTTCCCTTCGTTTGCAGGAAGGGAATCAGCAGGATTACCAATACCGGTATCGCCAAAAATGCTTTAATCAGGTTCATTTTAAAATATTAAAAATCGTCAGCATAAAAATGGTCAGCATAAACACAATTCCATACCAAACATACGATTGTATCCTGCCATTTTGAATGAATTTAAAATAGTTTACACTGTAAACCAAATGGTGCGTAATAAAATTCAGAATCCTGTTCTCGAAAAAATCGAGGTAATGCGACACATAATTTCTGCTTTTGGGGAAAATCTCGCCGGCTTTCAATTCCTCATATTTCTTTTCCTCGGTAAGTAAAAAACTGAACATTTTACCCAGCGATTTTGAAAAGGACTTGCCGGTATATTGCATTCTGCTGTTTGGCGCTACATATCCGCAACCCCAGGTTGGCTCCACCTTCTGTGACTTTCCATTGATCAGATATGCCCGGACAAACCAGCTCGCAGCAATAATTCCGATGAAAAGTATAAAATAAAGATTGATGTTTGTAATAACACCCACTGAATATTCAGTAAGCGGTGAATAACCAACTTTAAAAAGATCACCGCTAAAAGTTGCCAGCAAATTTTCGATTGCTTTCAGGTAAAACTGAGGAAAGAAAGCCACACTCAGCATAACCAAAACAATCAGGTATTGAGGCAAAAGCATGGTCAATGAAACTTCTTTGGGTTGATGTTCCAAAACCTTCCTTTCCGAACCAAGAAAAATGGTTCCAAAAGTTTTGGTAAAAGTCAAAACTGAAATTCCGCCAATAATACTCAGGCCAGCCAGAGTGCAAACCAGCAAACTGATTTCTCTCAGATTGTTTGATTTCATCCCTTCAAGCAGGCCGCTGTATAAAATGAATTCAGAAATAAACCCGTTGAACGGCGGCAATCCTCCAATTGCAATGGCTCCAATCAGAAAAAGAATTGCGGTATTTGGCATCCTTTTGATTAGTCCACCCAGTTCGTCCATATCGCGGGTGTGCGTTTGCTGGTAAACCGAACCGGCTGAATAAAAGAGCAACGATTTGAAAAGCGAATGGTTGAGAACGTGCAGCAAAGCTCCTCCGAAACCCAGGTAAAACAAAACCGCAGAACCATTGCCCATTCCCATCAATCCCAATCCAATACCAATGCCGATAATTCCAATATTTTCGATGGTGCAATAAGCCAGCATTTGCTTGAAATCGCGGTGAACAGCAGCATTCAATATTCCATAGATTCCAGTTAAAACAGAAATGGTAATCACAATTTCGCCCAGAAGCAAAAAATCGGCTTTCAGAAAAGAAATAATCCGGAATATCCCGTAAATACCAAGTTTGACAATCACCCCCGACATGACTCCTGACACATGCGATGGTGCTGCCGGATGGGCGTGAGGCAACCAGGTATGTAAAGGAACAAACCCGGCTTTGATCCCGAAACCAATGAAGAAAATCAGAAACAGCCAGATATTGTTATTTGAACCAAAGAAAATTTGAATTGCGTCAAAGCTAAACGACCCGGTCTGAAAATAGACCCAAATAAAACCCACGGTTAGAAAAACTACGCTGATGTGCATCTGTACCAGATAATTGATTCCAGCCTTCAGCGTTTTCGGTTTGTCATGGTCGAAAATAACCAGCAGCATCGATGATAAAGACATGATTTCCCAGGCCACTAAAAAGGCCAGACAATGTTGCAACATGCAAACCCAAACCATCGAAAGCTGAAAAATGACGAACAATATCCAGTGAAGAGTCAATTTAGGAGAAGAGTTCTGGTAAGGTTTCAGATAACCAATGCCGTAGATTACTCCGGTGATTGAAGTGAAATTTATGATCAGAATAAACCAGGCCGACAGGCCATCGATATGTATTGGAATATCACCCCAGAAATCATTTCCCCTCAGCATAACCTCAACTATTTCTCCACCCAGTGCATCCAGCGCAGGCCAGCTTGTTAAAACAGCATTCAAAATAACAATCAGTGCTGCAACAACCGACTTGAATTTAACAGGTAAGAAAAACATGCTGAAAATACCCAAAAAGGTAATCGCCAAAGAATAATAAACAAATGATCCTGAAATTCCCATATCACCTTCTGAAATTATTTCGGTAACCGTGCAAAGTAACAGAATAAATGAAACTTTGGATGAAAAACCTTCTTTTTATTGAAGTTTGGAAGGCCATAAATATGAATTAATTACAAAAGCGATAAAGTCACATCAGTAATAAGACCTCAGCAAAATCAGGAATTTCCTGAAGGAAGGCATACGAATTTTCAGCATAATTTATTGAACAGCAAAAATGCTCCAGCCCGTTGCTGACAATGAAGAATTTGACCTTCAGTTGCATATTGTACCTGACGATCTGATCGAATGTCTGTTGGCTGATTTTTACTTCAGGAGCTTTAAATTCAGCTGCCAAAACCGGATTTCCTATACGGTCGAAAACCACCAGGTCGGCACGTTGCGGGTTGTTATTCACTTTAACCAAGGCCTCAACAACGATTAATGAAACGGAATATTTCTTCTCTGTCACCAGAAACTGAACAAAATTCTGACGCACCCATTCTTCCGGTGTCAGACGTACAAACTTTTTTCGAAGCGAATCGAAAATGAAGTCTTTTCCTTGAATAGTTTTAATTCTGAAAGAATATTCGGGCAAATTCAATTTTTGCATGATGAAGCCAACAAAGTTTGTATTTTTGTGAAGTTGCTGCTGTAAAAGTAGCTATAAATATAAAAAGTTCGGAGTAACAGTAAATTGATCCTTATACTATTTACAATTTACCTTCAAACGCTACTTGTAGCGAATAATTAGTAAATGGTAAATAATCAAATAGTAAATAATCTCATGAAGACTAAAGAAGAAATTGTACAAAACTGGCTTCCAAGATATACTGGCCGGCCTCTGAATGAATTCGACGATTTAATTCTGCTGACTAATTTCCACGCCTACGTTGATATGTTCGCTCATAAATTCGGTGTACCTATCGTCGGGGAAAATAAAAATATGCCCAATGCAAGCGCGGAAGGTATCACTATTATCAACTTCGGAATGGGAAGTCCGAACGCAGCAACCATGATGGACCTTTTGAGTGCCATTCATCCAAAGGCTGTTCTTTTTCTGGGTAAATGTGGCGGTCTGAAACCAAAAAACCAATTGGGTGATTACATATTACCCATCGCAGCCATCCGGAGCGAAGGTACATCGAACGATTATCTTCCTCCTGAAATACCTGCACTTCCGGCATTTAATCTTCAGCGGGCAGTCTCCACGGCCATCCGCAACCGGAAACACGATTATTATACCGGAGTTGTTTATACCACCAATAAACGGGTTTGGGAATACGACGAACGTTTTAAAAAATACCTTGAAAAATCACGGGCAATGGCCATTGATATGGAAACTGCAACTATTTTTACGGTCGGTTTCTGTAACCAGATCCCCTCAGGAGCTTTGTTGCTTGTTTCTGACCAACCGATGATTTCAACCGGCGTTAAAACTGAGGCAAGCGATCTGATTGTGACGAGCAACTTTGTGCACGAACATCTTGAAATCGGGATTGATGCATTGCTTGAAATAAGAAACAACGGAGAATCGGTTAAACACCTGAAATTTTAAAATTCGGTATGGCATTCACTTTTGAAGACATTATAAGCAATCTGCAAAAAAAAATCTACCACCCCATATACTTTTTGATGGGAGAGGAAGCCTATTTCATCGACAAAATCAGCGATTATATTGCCGACAATGTTCTGACTGATGCTGAAAAAGGATTTAACCAGACCATTCTCTATGGGAAAGACCTTGAGCCCAGCACGATAGTAGGTCATGCACGCCGGTTTCCGATGATGGCCAACTACCAGGTGATCATTGTTCGCGAGGCTCAAAACATTAAAGATCTGGTTACCAAGGAAACAAAAGCAAAAAAGGAAAAGTCGGATGAAAAACAAAAATTGCCTTTTGAGCAATACCTTGAAAATCCTTTAAAATCAACGATTCTAGTCATCTGTTATAAATACAAGAGTATTGACAAACGGACCAACATTGCGAAACAGCTGGACAAAACAGCAGTTCTATACGAATCAAAGAAAATATACGACAATCAATTACCTGCCTGGATTTCAACTTATCTGAAAACCCAGCAATATTCTATAGCCCCACAGGCAGCGGCAATGCTTGCAGAATACTTAGGTGCCGATCTGAGCAAAGTTGTAAACGAACTGGATAAGCTAATTATTTCGTTGCCCATCGGGGGTCAAATTACTCCTGACGATATTGAAAAAAACATAGGTATCAGTAAAGAATTCAATGTGTTTGAACTTCAAAAAGCTATTGGCGAGCGAAATTTACTGAAGGCCAACCGGATCATTAATTATTTTGGGGCAAATCCATCCAGTAATCCCATGCCGGTCATTCTGGCGTCATTGTTTTCATATTTTTCGAAACTTCTGAATTACCAGTTTTTGGAAGACAAATCGCAGAATAATGCTGCATCTGCATTGGGAGTGAATCCGTTTTTCATAAAAGATTATGTCGCTGCAGCAAAGAATTACAACATCAAAAAACTGGTCGAGATCGTTGCCATTTTGCGTGAATATGACATGAAGTCAAAAGGCTGGGGCAATGTTTCGGCTACGCAAGCCGACCTGCAAAGGGAAATGATATACCGAATATTACATTAATTCCATACTCATGACAATTATATTGATTCTGATTACGGTGGTTGTTTCTTATGCTGCTTTCAACAGCAGAAAGCTGATGGAAAACTTACAGTTCAATGCCAGTAAAATCATTTATAAAAATGAATATCACCGGCTCATTACCCATGCTTTTATACATGCCAACTGGGAGCACCTGTTTGTGAACATGATTGTTCTGTTTTCATTCGGTCAGGCGATTGAAGCGTATTTCAAATACAATTTCGGGAATAAATACATCCAGTATTATTTTCTGCTCTATTTTGGAGGTATCCTTGTTTCAAATATTTATGCCCTTGTCAAACACCGGAAAAACTATTTTTATAACTCGGTAGGGGCATCCGGAGCAGTAGCAGCCATACTCTTCGCCGCTATTTTCTTTGACCCTTGGGGAAAAATTTTATTCTTTTTTATTTTGCCGATTCCTGGGATTTTATTTGCCGGGCTCTACCTGGTTTATTCCTACCAGATGAGCATGAAACAAAAAGACAATGTGGCGCACGATGCCCACTTTCTGGGAGCCTTGTTCGGGTTTATCTTTCCGATCATACTTAATCCGCAATTATTTGGGCAGTTCCTTGATAAACTTTTCAGGCTGTAAGCCAAACCTCAATAAATACCTTTTTAATTCATTCCGGATCCAATGAATAAAGGCAAATATATTTTAGTGAACGGTTCATTCGTCCCAACGGAGGAATACAGGATTTCACTTCCTGAAGCCGAGGGATTCCTTTTTTCTGAAAAAATCAGATCAATCCGCACAGCATTCCCTTTTTTCAAAGAGACACTGGAGGTAATTAAACTCAAGCTTCGGATTTTCGGCCAGTCATTCTCAGACCTCACGGCCAACGATGGATCTGGACTGAAGCGGCAACTGGAAAGAACACTCACTAAAAATAAACATTTTCTGGGCGCTGTATTTGTCGTTACATTCCGGTTTTCCGACCAGAAGATGTATTATACCATTCAATCGGAAAAACTTGAAAACACTGCTTATGAACTGAATGAAAAAGGTTTGTATGTGGAGGCCTTTGATGAAATTAAGAAACCTGCTTCGACTATTTCCATGCTTTCCATCGGTTCTGATATCTACTGGAATATTGCCAGAAATCAGATGACAAATCCAATGACAGATCATTTCCTGATCATTAATACTGAAAACCAGATTGTTGAAATTCCGGAATCCAACATTTATGTTCTCAAAGGAAAATCAGTTCGGGGAGCGAGCATCGCTCAAGGTGCATATATGGATTTTACGCGACCATTAATGCTTGAAATCTTTTCAAAATTCAATTTAGAATTTGATGAGGAGCCCGGAATTTCAATTCAGGATATCCGCGAAGCGGACGAAGTTTTAATCGTTAATGCGATTGAAGGAATTCGATGGATCGTAGGTTTTGAAGGCAAAAGGTTTTTTAATCACTTAGCAAGGAAAATAAGCGAACAATTCAATCAGAGTTTGACTAATTGAGTGAAGGATTTTCAGGAAAATTTTCCCACATGGAATATTTTCCACCCATTGCCCGAACAGATTCGATCCACATCACATCTTCAGCGATGTTCATCAGATCAGCCTGAGGGATATCGGCTACCAACCACGAATTTTCGTTGATTTCTTCTTCAAGTTGACCTGCATCCCAACCTGAGTATCCTAAAAAGAAGCGGATTTGATTCTGATGAACAAGTCCAAGTTTGATTTGCATTTTTAAGGTATCAAAATCGCCGCCCCAGTATAAATTTTCCTTGATCAGTATGCTTCCCGGAATCACATCACCCAAAGTATGAATGAAATAGATTGAATCAGTACCGACAGGTCCTCCGATATGAATTTCAGAATCAAAATCAGGAAAATCCACAAAAAGATCCTCAACCGGATAATCCACTTTTTTGTTCAGGATAAATCCCACCGCTCCATTCTCGGAATAGGATGCAAGAATTATTATTGAACGGTTAAAATAACTTCCGCTTAAAAAAGGTTCCGCAATCAAAACATGCCCCTGTTTTGGAGGAATATGATTGGTTTCTATCTTAAATATGTTTGTGTTTAGCTTCACCTGAAAACATTTATTTTAATCAATCAAGTTTTCGATTATTGACTTCTTTTTGCCGATTAATTGGTTCGGGGTACATCAGTCAAACTTTATTTAAGAAATATAGCAAATATCATCCTTAAATCAAAGAAAAAAATAAATTTCCGGCAAATTCATTCAAATAACTTAATACAAGCAAATTGAGACTGTGTATGGAGTTGATTTCGAATGTTAAAGGGGCAGTTAAAAGTAATGGAAGGTGAAATATAAAGACCAGAATGTCTTATTCTCAATTTTCTTCAACGATGACATAAATATCTTCATCGGCTTTTTTCATCAAAAATTGTTCGCGTGCAAACTTCTCAAGATTCGCATCGTTCGTTTGAAGTTCGTACAATTTTCGTTTATCCGCAACAATTTTATTTTTGTAAAAAGTAACCTGCTCTTCAAGAAGTGCAAGTTCATTTAGATTCTGTCGGTGTTGCCTTAGATTGTTTTCATCAAAAAACATGATCCAAACGACAAAAACGGCCAATGCAATGAGATACTTGCTTATTAGAGGCTTTAATATTCTGACAACTAATTCTTTGGCTTTCATCGTGCTGATTTTAAGCAAAAATAGGTTTTTCCGGCACATAAAAAAAGGAGATGAATAAATTCGTCTCCTTTTTTGAAATATTTCTTGACTAATCCTGATCAGGTAAGAAATTAGGATACATATAATTCTTTGGCGAAACAAAAGTTTCCTTGATAGTCCGGATAGAAGTCCACCGAAGGAAATTGAATACTGAACCGGCTTTATCGTTGGTTCCCGAGCCGCGTGCCCCACCAAAAGGTTGCTGACCGACAGTTGCTCCGGTTGGTTTATCATTGATGTAAAAGTTGCCAGCTGAATTCTCCAAACGCTTGGCAAGCCGCTCAATACTGTAACGATCTTGCGAGAATATAGCTCCGGTTAACGCGTAAATCGATGATTTATCCAGAATATCCAAAGTTCTTTCCAGCGCTTCATCTTCATAAACAAAGATGGTAAGTACTGGCCCAAACAATTCTTCGACCATGGTAATATAATCAGGAGTCTTTGCCAGAATCACAGTTGGTTCAATAAAATAACCAACCGATTTATCGCATTTTCCTCCAAACAATACTTCGGCATCGGCATCAGTACGTGCCCTTTCAATAAAACCAGCCAGTTTGTCGAACGATGATTCATCGATTACAGCATTTACAAAATTGGTAAAATCTTCCGGAGGTCCCATTTTTACCGTGGCAAGCTCTTTTCCAAACCGTTCGCGAACATCATCCCAAATACTTTGGGGAATATAAGCCCGTGAAGCAGCAGAGCATTTTTGCCCCTGATATTCGAAAGATCCCCGAAGCATCGCAACAGCTAAAGCCTGAGGGTCTGCTGTTGCATCAGCAAAAATGAAATCCTTGCCGCCTGTTTCGCCAACAATGCGCGGATACGATTTATATTTACAGATATTCTCTCCGATAGTTTTCCACATCCCCTGAAATACTCCGGTTGATCCGGTAAAATGGATACCTCCGAAATCGGGTGACTGTAAAACAACATCAGCAGCTGTAGGGCCACCAACATAAACAAGATTTATAACACCATCAGGCAAACCAGCTTCCTGAAAAACTTCCATGATTACGGAAGCTGAATAAACTGCAGTTTTCGAAGGTTTCCAAACGACTACATTTCCCATCATAGCAGGTGCTGCCGGCAGATTTCCTGCAATGGAAGTAAAATTGAATGGTGTCAGGGCAAACACAAAGCCTTCCAATGCCCTGAATTCGTTATAATTCCATATTCCGGGAGCCGATTCGGGCTGCATTTTGTAAATATCGGTCATGCAACGAACTCCAAACCGGAAGAAATCGGCCATTTCACAGGCCGCATCAATTTCAGCCTGAAAAGCATTCTTTGACTGGCCAAGCATGGTTGCCGCATTAATTTTTGCCCGGTATGGACCTGCAAATAAATCGGCAGCCTTCAAAAAAATAGCTGCGCGATGATGCCATGCCATTGTATTCCATTTTTCACGAGCTATCATAGCAGCGTCAATGGCCATTTGAACATGCGATGCGTCACCCTGATAATAATAACCCAGCGTGTGCTGGTGGTCATGAGGAGGCGAAATGCGGATTCGCCGGTCAGTTGTAACTTCATTACCTCCAATAATCATGGGCAACTCGACCTCAACTGATCTCAAATAGCTGATCATTTTCTTTAACTCAACCCGTTCCGGCGACCCGGGGGCATAACTTTTAATGGGTTCATTTTTTATTTCCGGAACATTAAAAAATCCTTTTGACATATTATCTCTTTTACAGTGAATTTTCAATACTTATCAGTGCAAAACTATGACTTCCTTAGCGTCTATTTACTAATAAAAATCACATTTCAGAATTCAGCTTAAATAGACCAGAATACGATTGGAATTTAAATTTTGCTATATTTATTGCCTCTAAAAAACTGAATGTTGACGCTATTCGATGCTGAAAAGAATAACTAAATCAATTACAAGACGTTACCAGCTTGAATCCAAGAACGAGATCCTGAAAATCATTGGACTTTATGTTTTCATTATTTTCGGATTGGTTATTGGACTTGGCCTGTTTGCCGTTGACCTGACAGGTTTATCGAAGGATGAATGCTTACCGGGGGACATTGCAATCATCATTATTTTTGGAATCGCTTTGTTCGGATTACGAAATATCCACATGCGCTGGATTATTCGGATTTTTTTTCTGGCACCGCTAATTCCATATTTTTTCTTCATTTCCGACTCCTTTTCTATTGTTCCAAAACAGCTCTCAATACCCTATACTTTATGGACGCTGATTCCATTTTCACTAATCTTTCTGATCTATAGTGATAAGAAGAGAGACCTTTCAGTTTTCTATGGCCTTTCATTTATAATTCTCTTCATCCGTATTTATCTGGATGGATTTACCGGTTCAATATTAAATCTCCACTGGGAAGCAGAAGGATTATTTATTAATCCACTTCTTGTTCTTACCGCTTTTTATCTGGGTTCTATACTGATTTCATGGCATTTCCAAAATTCCATTAAAAATCTGACCGAACAAAAAGAAGACACAGAAAGACTTATCAATCAAACCATTCGGAGTCTTCCTGTTGGCATGATGATGCTTGAAATTGCCAATGACGAGTTCGAAACTCCTTCGCATTTGGTTGTACGAAAAACGAACCTCGCTTTTGAACGGAATTTCCGGATTACTTCACGAGAGATAAAAGACCAGCAGGCTGATGACGTTTTCCCGAAAGTTTTCAGGGATTCATTCGACTGGAATAAACAATACTTAAAATCCAGAAAACACCATTTTTCATTTTACCTCGAAAGACTTGACAAATATTTTGACGTTGTCACATTCAGGTTGACAGAGAATCAAATAGTCAGCCTTTTTATGGATGTCACTGATAAACAGAGTTTGATTCTTGAACTTGAAGAAAATAAACTGCGTTATCAGGTACTTTTGGAGGCCGTTCCGGATTTGTTTTTCATTATCGACAAAGATGGCATCTATGTTGACTTTGTCTTTAAGGAATCAGAAGGCTTTCAAATAAAACCGGAGGATATTGTTGGCAATTCCATTTTCGAGGTTGGATTTTCAGAAAAGATGTCGAGCAGAATTTTTCAATGTATTCAAAACTGCATCGAATTTGACTCCATTGAAACCATCGAATACGCCCTCGAAATCGAAGGAACTTCGGCCTTGTTTGAGATGCGTATTGCACGGCTAAATGATCATTCGGTGATTTCGCTCGCGCGTGACATCACCAAGCGAAAATTGGAAGAAATCAAATTGGAAGAAGCCAAAATCAAAGCAGAGGAGGCCGACCGTTTGAAAACCTCTTTCCTTGCAAACATTTCGCATGAAATCCGCACGCCAATGAATGCAATCATCGGGTTCTCAAAAATGATCGGATCAGCAGACTTTGACGATGAGGAAAAAAGTAAATTCATTGAGATTATCATTACCAACGGGAAATTGCTGCTTACACTGATTAACGACATGATAAGTCTTTCAAAAATTGAAAGTGACACCCTGGTTGTTAAAAAAGTGCCATGTAAGATAAATGATGTCATGTCTGGGCTCTACAAGGATTTTATCTATGAACTGGAGGACAAAAAATCCATTCAGTTAAAGGTATGCACTGATAATCCAAATCCGAAATTTGCGATCTCAACAGATCCTATTCTGCTACATGCGATCCTTTACAAATTAATTGATAATGGAATAAAGTTTACCGACGCAGGAGAAGTTGAATTTGGGTACAGGAGCCATTCCGTTAATCAATTGGAGTTTTTTGTGCGCGATACCGGTATTGGAATTGACGAAAAAGATCAGAAACGTATCTTTGAACGTTTTCATCAGCTTGACAACAGAACTATTCGTGCTTATGAAGGCACCGGACTTGGATTGTCGATTGCCCAACATTATGTGCGTCTAATCGGTGGAAGCCTTAAGGTCAATTCAAAAATGGGCAAAGGCTCTGAATTTTCTTTTATCTTACTTTTCACTCCGGAAGAAAGTCCTCTAAAGATTGTTCGATAAAAGAAGTGTAAAGAGTCCATCATCAATCCTTCCTATTTCACCACTGAATTGATTTTCACATACCCGACTAAACGATCATAACGGCTTGCCAGATCGCGATAATAGGCAAAAATCTGATATTCATTTTCGGTGACAAAAAAAGTTCCTTCCAGGTTTACCAAATCTGCCTTTTTCGAATTCTGTGCGATATATGCATATTGGTAATTGTAATAACCTTGCTTTAAAAGTAAGGTTAATTCATACCTGGCCGTTTCAAAATTCCATTTCATTTCGTTGGTCTTATTGGCATTCCAACCTGTAAGGGCTCCAAAAACGTTTACCGAACTGCCCAACAGCGGGCTCTCCATCGGAAGTAAAAAATGGACAAACTCATAATCGCATTCTGTATCAACATCAGAAACCCTGTCCTGACTTTCAACCACAAAGTTTCCATTCATTTCATTGTATGGAATATACTTTTTATGGCTCCGTATGGCATCAGGCAGCAATGAAACATGATAATATGGTCTGATAAACTGAACATTGCCAACATTTTCTCCTGGATGACGATTTGTGCGGATATCGAAAAAACGGAACTCGTTTCCTCCGGGAAATACGTTTTCCTTATCGTAGTCATATTCGAGGATATTTTCCCGAATGAAACTGGGCTTTAAACTCCGGATGGCATTATCCCACCGGTGATTCTGCATCAAAACTACCTTAATATCTTCAACCGGATTCTTTAGTTTTAGCTGGTCATTGATTACCTTAAAATCAAGCTCCTGATTTTCTCCATTAAATGAATCAAATGTGGCTCTTTTCACCTGTCCATCAATCCGAACCATTGGTTCAAAGACATAAAAACGCTGAATTAAAACCAGATTTTCGCGGTCATTGTCCTCGAAAACAACCAATGCGTAATTTCCTGAATATTTTGGTGTACAATCTTCATTTGGAATTTGAATCTGATAGTTCACAAATTTGATTGTCGTGTTATAGCTCATGGCATAATCGTTCACCGGATTATCCGTGTTTTCAGATAAGTATTCGTTCTGCGGAATAAAGGATTCATTCCAGTTTACATCGCAATGAATGATGGTATACGAATAATTCTTTACCTCTTCGGCAAGATCATCGAATTTCAGCACTAACTGAACATCGCTTCCAAGTTCAATAACAGGATTAGAAAGCTCATTACCAATCCGGTAGATCTGAACCGATTTTATTTCGTCGCGGTAAATGGCATTCTCATAATAGTACTTATCCGTTTTTTCAACGGCCCAAGAATTTAACGTTAATATAATATGTAGAAAGATTGATAAAAGGGTTGTTTTCCGACGCATTTTAATGAATTTTAATTCAATTTAGCCAACAGCTGGCCTATGCCAGTCGAGTTCATTTCAGGTATGATTATTTCTAACGCTTTAAAGCCTGTGATTATTTCAATCCACCCGTCTTAGTAAAACAAAGATTATTAAAAGATTTTAAATTATTACTTTTAAAATCTCAAAATTAACCTTACGAAGGCCTATCATGTCAAAGGTGATCAGATTAAAACGAGGATTAAACATCCAATTAACAGGCGAAGCCGAAAAATCGCTGGCTGCCCCGGTCGAAGCAAACCTGCTTGCCATTAAACCAACGGATTTTCCCGGACTTGCTCCAAAAATTCTGGTCAAGGCTGGTCAACAGGTAAAAGCCGGGGAACCGATATTCTTCGATAAAAACAATCCGGACATTTTATTTACTGCTCCTACCAGCGGTGAAGTACTGGAGATTAAAAGAGGAGATCGCAGAAAGATCCTGGAAATCATCATCCGGTCAGACGGCAAAAATGATTCTGTTGAATATCCAAAAGCTGATCCGCAAAAACTTTCACGCGATGAAATCAAGGAACAACTGATCAGAAGCGGATTGTGGCCTTTTCTGAAGCAACGCCCCTATGGTTCTGTTGCCAAACCCGGAAGTTCACCTCTTCATATTTTTATTTCCGGATTTGATTCCGCGCCTATGGCTCCTGATTACGAATTTGTCCTGAAAGGTCAAACTTCAGTTTTTCAGACCGGAATCAATGCCCTCGCCAAACTTACCGATGGCCGGATTCATGTTGGGATTCGTCCCGAACAGGAAAACGGTTTCTTTTCAGGCATCAAAAACATCGAAATCACCCAATTCGTGGGTCCTCACCCAGCCGGAAATGTCGGGATTCAGATTCATCACATCAATCCGATCAGCAAAGGAGATTTGATCTGGACTATCAGTCCGCAGGAAGTGGTTTACATCGGCCGCTTGTTTGAAACTGGCAAAATCGATTTAACAAAGATCATTGCGCTTACCGGTTCAGAGGTGAAATCGCCAAAATATTATCAGGTCATTCACGGAACAAACCTCGGTGTCCTCCTCCAAAAAGCTACCAAACTTGAAGGTCAAGAACGATTCATCTCAGGGAATGTCCTGACTGGTGCACGGGTTGATGCGGATGATTATTTGGGGTTTTATGACCAGCAGGTCACAGTAATTCCTGAAGGTGATTATTATGAATTTCTGGGATGGGCCATGCCCCGGTTAAATAAATTCAGTATTTCGCGTTCTTATTTTTCATGGCTGAATCCGAAGAAAAGGTACAAAGCCGATTCGAACCTGAATGGTGAGGAGCGCGCTTTTGTGATGACTGGTGAATACGAAAAAGTTCTACCGATGGATATTCTTCCGGTATACCTGATGAAAGCGATCATTGCCGATGATTTGGACAAGATGGAACTGTTGGGAATATATGAAGTGATTGAGGAAGACCTGGCGCTGTGCGAATATGTCTGCACTTCAAAAACTGAAGTTCAGCGCATTCTGCGTGATGGAATCCATTTGATGATTAAAGAACTGGGAAACTAATAAGACATAGCAATGAAATCGCTCCGGAAACTGATAGATAATAATAAGCCGCATTTTCAAAAGGGTGGCAAACTGGCCAAATTGGGTTCTACCTTTGGTGCCCTCGAAACATTCCTGTTTACACCCAATCATACTTCCAAATCAGGAACTCATATTCATGATGCCATTGATTTAAAACGGACAATGACCGTTGTGATCCTGGCCTTGGTTCCGGCACTGCTATTTGGAAGCTGGAACATTGGCTACCAAAACGGAATGGCTTTTGGCATTGAAAGAGGTATTACCGAAAACTTCCTGTTTGGATTTCTGAAGATACTTCCAATCATTATAATCTCTTATGGCGTCGGCCTTGGAATTGAATTCATTTCTGCTCAAATCCGCGGGCATGAAGTCAATGAAGGATTCCTTGTCACCGGCATTCTGATTCCATTGATTCTTCCGGTAAACATTCCTCTTTGGATGCTTGCACTTGCAGTTGCCTTTGCGGTCATTTTCGGCAAGGAAATCTTTGGAGGCACCGGTTATAATATCATGAATGTAGCCCTGATAGCACGGGCATTTTTATTCTTTGCCTATCCCTCGAAAATGTCAGGCGACGCGGTATGGATTTACGATTTACCAACCAAAGTTCC
>CAIPKZ010000272.1 GCA_903865775.1 uncultured Prolixibacteraceae bacterium
AATCACAGTTGCTGGTATCATCGGGGAAGTTTGACCTGCTCCGAATTCGAGAGCTATTTCGACTTTCATAAGTACCACTCGGAGCCACTTCCATTGGATAAAAAACTTGATTCCGAAGCTTGTCAGTTTTTGGTTGTTTTTCCGAATAATCTGGAGCGTTTCCTGAATTTAAAGTTGGAAATCGAGCAGTTGTTTCCCGGTGTTAAAGTAGTCAGAACCAGTTCTCCGCTCGAAACAGGTTACATCTGGATGGAAATTTTTCACGAGTCGGTATCGAAAGGCAACGGGGTGAAATTTGTTTGCGATTCATTGCAAATTGAGCATGAATACACCATGGGTATTGGCAATGATTTTAACGATCTGGATTTGTTGGAGTTCACCAACTATTCATACATTGTCGAAAATGGTCCGCCGGAAATGAAGGAGATGTTCTTGTTAGCCAGATCCAACGAGGAAAACGCTTTTGCCTTGGCGGTTAATAGATACCTATAGAAATTCGACCATTTGACCTTCAGTAACCTTATCGTTTCTCAATTTTGAAATACTTCTGGCGAATCAAAACTATATCATCACAACAAAAATCAGGATGAGTCATTCTGTTTTCATTTTTCACTTTCCTATTTCCGGAAGATTTCTTCTGCAGCCATTAACTGTTCTGGTTTTCCCAGATCCATCCATAAATCCGATTGATCGATAAAAGCTTTAATGGAGTTTGATTTGGCCAGTCTGAGATACAGATCCATGATCGGAAACTTTCCTTCTTCGGTAATCAGGTCAAGCAATTCGGGTTGAATGAGGTGAATTCCACTAAAAGCAAATGGCTGCGATTCGGCAAACGATTCATCACGACTGATTCGCGTTTCACCGTTGCTGAAATTTTTCCAGCCTGTCATTTGGAGGGCTGAATCGAACATCAGGTAGCGGCTCGTTTCGCGGGCACGAACAACCAATGTTGCCAGAGATTTTTGTTCCTGATGGTATTTCAGGAGTAAATTCAAATCCAGATTGCTTATCACATCTACATTGTAGATCAGGATTGGTTCAGTACCATTCAGAAAGACCGATGCTTTTTTCAATCCGCCACCGGTATCTAAAAGCTGGTCACGCTCGTCAGATATTTGAATATTTATCCCAAAGGAATTATTTTCTTCCAGATAGGAAATGACCTGTTCTGCAAAATGGAACACGTTGACGGTGATATCCGATATTCCGAATTGCTTCAGATGTTCGATTGCATGCCGAAGCAATGGTTTTCCGGCCAGATCGATCAATGCCTTGGGTTTCGATAGCGTTTGTTCTTTCAGTCGTGTTCCCAGTCCGGCAGCGAAAAGAAGTGCTTTCACAAGTTTAAGTTTGAATTTCATCAAAAGTAGATATATTTTGAATTGATTTAAACTATTTATTCCGGCATTAGTCCATTAACCGGAAACAAATTCAGTCACTTTTAAAAGAAAAATCATGAAAAAGTTTGGAATCATATTAATCGTTTTTCTGTTTGCGACAGGAATTACTTTTGCGCAGGAACGTGGTGGCGGTGAACGCCCATCTAAAGGTGCACCGGCGCATGGTGGTGGTGGTCGGCCACAGATGAATCCGGAAGAAATGCTGAAAAGACAAACTCAGCGATTGGTTGAGGATCTTAAATTAAACAAGGATCAGGAAGCAAAGGTCCTTGCGATTAATAAAAAATATGCGGATAAAAATCCGGGAGGTTGGCAGAAAATGCGTGATGCGAGTGATGAAGAGCGCACAAAATTTCGCGATGAAATGCGAAAGGTTAACGAAGAAAAAAATAAGGAAATCAAGGCTTTGCTGACTGCTGATCAGGTCAAACTTTTTGATGAAATGCAGAAAAAACGTGAGGAAGCGAGAAAGAATAATCCGGGTGGAAATTGGGGACCACCAAGCGGACCGGGTAAATAAAGGGAAAGGTTGAAAATGGAAAAGGGGCTTTTTGCCCCTTTTTTATTTTGTCAAATCGTTCTTTAAGGCCAGCATTTTTATGGCAGTTACTGCCGCTTCGTCGCCTTTATTTCCCAGTTTTCCTCCGGCACGGTCGAGTGCCTGTTGTTGGTTGTCGGTTGTGAGTAATCCGAAGATAAATGGTTTGTTGTATTTTATATTCAGACTGGTAATTCCCTGGGTAACCCCTTGGCAAATAAAGTCGAAATGCCGGGTTTCCCCCTGAATGACACATCCGAGAATGATGATTGCATCAACCTGGCCGTATTCGGCCAAATATTGCGCTCCAAGGGTTAGTTCAAAGCTTCCGGGAACATGTTTAAGGATAATGTTTTCTTCTTTGGCCCCATGTTTTTTTAAGGTCTCAACGGCTCCCTTTGCCAGAGCACCGGTTACCTCGTAATTCCATTCAGCAACTACAATTCCGAATTTCATTTCGGCGGCTGAGGGAACTGAATTCAAATCGTAATCTGATAGATTTTTTGTTGCCATGGATCAATTTTTATTTCGTGACAAAAATAAAAAATCCCCTGTTTCGAGGGGACTTTTTAAAGTCTTATTTCACTTATAATTTATAATCAATAACTTATAACTAAATTTATGATTTTGCACGGGCAATGTATTTGTCGATGCTTCTGCCTTCGTTACTATCCGGAAATTTTTGCTTGATGGTTTCGTAAAGTTTTAAGGCTTCATCTTTTTTGTTTGAACTTTCGAGCAATTCACCGGCTTTTAGCATGTAAATCGGAGTAGTCAGTTCATTGTCATTCATTTTGTATGCTTCGGTGTACAAATCGATTGCTTTTTCAGTTTTACCCAATTCGAGTTGTGCATCACCCTGAGCGCCAATTGCAACCGGACCTAAAAGCAAATCTTTAGTGCTGAATTTCTTCAAATAGGTAATGGCATTGTCGAACTGACCCATTTGCAGATAGGACACTCCGGCGTAGTATTTGGCCAGATTTCCGGCATCTGTCGATCCGAAGTCGTCAATAATATCCAGAAAACCAGGATTGGTACCATCGCCGTTTAGGGCCAGATTAAATGAATCTTTTTCAAAATAGTTTTGAGCATTAAACATCTGATCCTGTGCATCTTTTGACCTTGGCTCAAGATAAAATTTGTTCAGGCTAAGATACCCAACTGATACAACTACAATTGCACCAATGATAATACCAATCAGTTTTTGGTTGTTTTCGAGAAATTGCTCCGTTTTGGTCAAAGCGCTTTCTACTTCGATCAGGTTATCAACCTGTGGTTTTTTGTTGTCCTTTGTCATCGTTTAAAATATAGTTCGAAAATCGAAGGGCAAAAATATATTATTTTCAAAAATAAACGGCACGTTCCGTCATAAAAATGAATATTAATCAACACTTTGATGTTATTCTGCCGAACGGCGATCATTTTATAACATTTCGGAGACAGAAATTTGTAGTTTTGCTCTGAATAACCGTCTCAGATATGTACATACAGGAATTATCGCTGGTGAATTTTAAAAATTTCGAACATGCCGAATTTAAGTTTTCTGCGAGCCTGAATTGCTTTATTGGCAATAATGGCGCCGGAAAAACAAATCTCATGGACGCCATCTATTACCTGTCGTTTTGCAAGAGTTTTCTCAATTCGGTTGATGCACAGAATATCCGGTTCGATCAGGAATTTTTCATGATTCAGGGTAAATATTCAAGACTCGATTCCGATGAAACCATTTATTGCGGTTTAAAACGAAACCAAAAGAAAATATTCCGGCGGAATCAAAAGGAATACAAGAAGTTGTCGGAACACATCGGATTAATTCCACTGATTATCGTGACACCCTCGGATACGAACCTGATTTCGGGTGGAAGTGAAGACCGGCGAAGGTTTATTGACAGTGTGATTTCGCAGTACGATGCCATTTACCTTGATAATCTTATTCGCTACAACCGTGCTTTACTTCAGCGGAATAACCTTTTGAAACAGTTTGCCGGACGAAATAATTTTCAGTTGGAAACACTTGAAGTTTGGGATGATCAGCTGGTTAAATATGGAAAGCAGATTCATGACAGCCGCGTAAGTTTTGTTGAAAAACTTCAGCCGGTCTTTCAGAAATATTACGAACTGATTTCAGGAGGGAAAGAAACTGTCGGCCTGAAATTGCATTCGGAACTGACTGAAAATGATTTCGAACAATTACTGAAACAATCGGTAAGCAAGGACAGGATGTTGCAATATACGACAACCGGAATTCATAAGGATGACTTTGAATTTGAACTGGCGGATTATCCGATCAAGAAATTTGGGTCACAGGGACAGAAGAAGACTTATCTTGTGGCACTCAAATTGGCTCAGTTCGATTTCATGAAGGAAATATCGGGATTGATGCCGGTTTTGCTGCTCGATGATATTTTTGACAAGCTCGATAAGGGTCGTGTAGAGCAAATCGTAAAACTGGTGGCCGACGATCATTTCGGACAAATTTTCATAACCGATACGAACCGCGAGCATCTCGATCAGATGATTGCAGGCCTGGAAACGGAATCCCGTATTTTTACCATCAGCGATGGCGCTGTTATCGATTAAAGGAAAAGGAAATAGAGAAAAATGAGAAAAAGTAATACACAAAGTATCAGTGCTGTTCTAAAAAGTTTTGTTCAGGAAAACAAGCTGGATCGCAAACTCAATGAAATGGATCTGATCAAATCGTGGGAGTCGGTAATGGGCAAAACAGTAGCCCGGTACACCGGCAATTTGTACATTCAGAACAGTACCTTGTTTGTTGAAACCACATCGCCTATCGTGCGCACCGAATTGCTCATGATGAAAGAAGAAATCAGGGTGCGCCTGAACGAAGTGGCTGGCGAAGAATTGATCAGAACGATTATTTTCAGGTAGAACCTTCAGGGTAGAGACGCACGGCCGTGCGTCTCTACAATATTCTGTCAATACCTCTCCATTTTCGAGAAAAAGAAATCACTTTCTATTGCCGCATTTTCATCGCTGTCGGAACCATGAACCGCATTGTGAGACATCGATTCAGCATATAGTTTACGGATGGTTCCTTCTTCAGCCTTTGCCGGATCGGTGGCGCCAATCAGTTTTCTGTAATCAGCTACTGCATTATCCTTTTCCAGAATTGCGGCAACAATCGGCCCTGAACTCATAAAAGATGTTAATTCTTCATAAAAGTATTTTCCGGCATGAACGCTATAGAATTCCATAGCCTGCTGCTTGGTTAAATGCGTGAATTTCATCGCTTTTATCTTGAACCCGGCTTCGTTAATCATCTTCAGGATTGGTCCGGTGAAGTTGTTTTTAACCGCAATGGGTTTAATTATTGTAAATGTTTGGTTGCCTGACATGTAGATCTGTTTTTGGAATAGATTAAATATGAACACAAGTTAGTTAAAAATAGTTTAACAGCTTACCGCCATTGCATTATTTTTATCTTTGTGCTTTATTTTAAAAAAGATTAGTTGGAAAGAGTTAATATAGAAATCATTAAAAGTTTTGAACAGCTTGTAAAGAACAGTGTGAAATCGATTGTTCTGGTTCCTCACCGGAATCCTGACGGAGATGCAATGGGTTCAGTACTTGGTTTGTGGCGCGTTCTGAAGAATGCCGGATTTAAGGTTCAGGTTGTAAGTCCAACCAAGTATCCCGAATTTTATCATTGGATGGATGGGCATGAAGAAGTCATAGTTTTCAGTCATCATCCGAAACAGTCGGCCAAAGCTTTTGCTGAATCGGATCTGCTGATTTGTATGGATTTTAATCAGCTTTCGAGGCTTGGCGACATGAAACCACTGGTTGAAAGTTATGAAGGAAAGAAAATTTTGATCGATCATCATCCTTATCCCGGAAATTTTACTGATTTAACCATTTCGGATATCACCTACAGTTCGACAGCCGAACTCATATTCTCGGTACTTCAATCCACTGAACTGGCGCAATACATCGACCGCGATGCTGCCACTTCATTTTTTACCGGTATCATGACTGATACAGGTTCTTTCGATTTTAGTGTTTCCAATCCCAATACCTTCGAAGTGGTTGCTCAACTCACCCGGATGGGGATCGATCAGCAGTTTATTCATTCGAAAGTGTATGACAATTATTCGGCAGACCGGATGCGTCTCATGGGTTTTTGCCTGAGCAACCGAATGGTGGTTTATCCGGAGTTTCATTCTGCCTGCATGTATATTACGCTGGAAGACCAGAAAACTTTTAATTTTAAAACTGGCGATAACGAAGGATTTGTCAACATGCCACTCTCGATAAACGGAGTAATATTCAGCGTTTTGTTTACTGAAAAGGAAAAATACGTCAAAGCTTCATTCCGATCGAAAGGCGAATTTGCTGTAAATGAGGTGTCTGAAAAATATTTTAACGGTGGAGGCCATCGCAACGCAGCCGGAGGAGAGCTTTCTGCATCTTTAGCAGATACAATAGCCCAATTTGAAAAAATATTACCTGAATTTGAAGATCGAATTAAAAAATCCATTAAATAATTGGTTATGAAGTTGTTGAATAATAAAAAAGTGATTGGTTTCGTGTTTTTCTTGTTGTTTGCATTAGTTTTTTCAGGATGTTTAAAAACTCCGGATCCTACTCCAACACCAACATACACTGCTGAAACGGAGAAAGTCCAGATTAAATCCTGGCTGAAGCAAATGGTTGTTAACAAACAAAAAGTATTGTCAATTCCTGATTTTAATGGTATTGATAGTACAAAAATAGGAACCGCATTGTATTATATTGCCGATACAGCCAAGGTTGGCACGGGTAACCTGGTTCAGATTGGAAACACTGTCACGGTAAAATATACCGGAATGTTTCTGAATGGAAGTGTTTTTGACGCTTCGACTTCTTCCCCTACCGGTACTTTTACCTTTACGGTTACAAGTCCAATTGATCCTAACAGTCATGTGATTTCTGGTTGGCAAGAAGCTATTGTTTTATTGAAAAAAGGCAGTGCAGCTGCTTTTATGATTCCATCAGCCAAAGCGTATGGTCCAGCCGGATATTCCATAATTCCTCAGTATTCTCCTTTAATTTTTATTATCGAAGTTGTTAGTATAAAGACTGACTCATTATAAAATTGTACTTTCGCAAAAAAATATATTTATGAAACAATATTTGTATATTCTTGGTTTTGTCTTTCTGCTTTCCGGAATTTATACTTCATGCAAACCTGATACCCTGACTGCGTTACATGATAACGAGGTTATTGCGATGGATAAGTATGTAAAAAATCATACCCTGACTAATTTGAAAGATGTTTCCGGGATTTACTTCAAGGACAGTATCAAAGGAACAGGTGATACCATAAAATCTGGTTATAAAGCCATGTTGTATTTCAAAATCACTTTGCTTGACGGAACTGTATGTTTTACTACAGAAGATGCTGCTGGCCGGAATTATGAAGAATTTGCCTTTTATGTGGATGTTAGCAATACAACGGTTAATTTGCAGTATGTGCAGCAAATAGCTGGCATACACAATGGCCTGAAGAAAATGCAGGTTGGAGGAACAGCATTCATGGTAATTCCCTCGGAACTGGCTTTTAAGGCGGTTGATACCAATGTAGGATATGCAATTATTCCGCGTTTTTCAACTTTGCTGGCCACTGTCTATGTTAAAAAAGCGTATTCTCCTGCACAACAACTGGAGCAACAACAGCAATAAAGCATATTCTGAAAAATAATATTCTCCCGCGTGAACCTGATGGTTTCCCGCGGGATTTTTTTTGCCTGCTACTTGAGCATTGCACCAATGTAAGCCAATACTTTTTACTTTTGCCATTTATCATTTTTCTATTAACCTGTCATGAGCAAATCTGAATTGTTAAAAAAGCTGCTGCCCGGATTCATTCCGTTGTTTGTGTTTATCGCAATCGATGAGATTTGGGGAACTCGGGTCGGGTTGGTTGCCGCACTGGTAATCGGAGTAGGCGAGATGGTCTGGATTTGGATTAGAGAGAAGCGTTTCGACAGTTTTGTTTTGGTAGATACCGGTTTGCTGATTGTTCTTGGAACCGTTTCTATCGTATTGGATAACGATATTTTCTTCAAACTCAAACCAGGCTTAGTTGAATTGATCCTTTGCGCTGTTCTTGCTATTTCAGGGTTCTCGAAGTTAAACATCATCGGACTGATGACTCAGCGATACATGAAAGACATGGAAATCAATGATCAACAGATGAATCAGTTTCGGAAAACATTAAAGCTGATGTTCATTGTATTTCTGGTTCATACCATGCTTGTCTTTTACTCCGCTTTTTATTTGTCGAACGAAGCCTGGGCATTTATAAGCGGCGGATTGTTTTATATTTTGTTTGGATTGGTTTTCGGATACGAATTCATAAAGCAGAAACTTAATCGGAATAAAAGACAGTTGATTCCTGATGATGAAGAATGGTTGCCAATTGTTAATGAAGAAGGTGGAGTCATTGGAAAAGCTCCACGGTCAGTTTGCCACCAGGGAGAAAAGTTGTTGCACCCTGTTGTTCATCTCCATGTTTTAAACAATCAAAAGCACATCTACCTGCAGAAGCGGCCGATGAATAAACTGGTTCAGCCGGGAAAATGGGACACTGCCGTTGGAGGTCATATTTCGTTTGGCGAAACGCTTGAAACTGCGCTAAAACGCGAATCCTGGGAAGAAATTGGCTTGACGGATTTTAAAGCCCGGCTCCTGAAAACCTATCGTTGGAACAGCGATGTTGAATCCGAATTGGTTTACATGTTTGTTAGCCATGATTTTAAGTCCATACATCTTCATTCTGAAGAAGTTAAAGAAGGTCGTTTCTGGACACCCAAACAAATTGAAATGAATATCGGTAAAGGTATTTTTACACCAAATTTTGAGGAGGAATATCAGATTCTAAAGCAGGAAAATTTCTAAAGTGATTTGTGAGTTCCGTCGCAGTATGGTGGAGTTTTTGATTGCTTGCACTGGCAGAGCCAGGCTTCCTGTTTTTCAGCAAGCTTAAATAGTACGGGTATAAATTTTGTTCCGTTGTGCGATCCATCACAAAATGGTTGAGTGTTGCTTTTGCCGCAAGAACACCAGGCAAATAATCCCGGTTCAAGAGTTACAAGTGCAGGAGTTTTTGCTGTAATGAATGGTTTTCCCATGGAATTAATATTTAATGTAATTGAAAAATTGAAAAATTAATAGTTATGCTTCAACACGATTTGTTGCGAAAGTTGGACCCAAAAACAGATTTTCATCAGGAACAAAACCAATGTCAGAAGAGATTTTATTGCCAACAGTATCAGGTAATTTACTCGATAAAGTTGCTTTGGTAATGAATAATCGGCTTTCCCGGTTTGAATTTGCAAATAAACATCTTTCAAGCTTTTCAGTCCGTCAATGCCCACCGTTTTCGAAAACACCTTAATTTTAATACTCTCAATGGCTGTACAAAGCGTGTTGAGAGTTTGAGTAAATTAATAAGTGTTGAATGTCAGGCATATGCCTATGTAAAAGTATATTCGTGTCATGGTAATATATTTTATAAATTTGATTTTATAATATTAGAAACAATACAAGTTCGAAATAGTTAGGATTAACACAAAAAAAATCAATGAAGGTATTCGTTCGATGTTTTCTCTGCCTCTTTTTGGCAGGTCATTCGGTGGAGGCTAAGAAGCATAAGTTGTTTGTTGGAACGTACACAAAAGGTCCGGCAAATGGTATTTTTGTATATTCATTCAATGATCAGACTGGTAAGCTGAAAGACTTGAAAATGCCTGTTGTAATCAATAATCCCTCCTTCCTGACCATCTCTGCCAACAAAAAAAACCTTTATGCAGTGAGCGAAATTGATGAAGTGGAGAAAGGTCACAGCGGGGGCGTTTCATCATTCTCAATTGATCAGGTCGGTAAGTTGACTTTAGTGAATGAGGTATTGACCAACGGTCCGGATCCTTGTCATGTATCCATTTCACCGGATGGTAAAAAGCTTGTGGCATCGAATTATTCCGGCGGGAATTTGTCGCTTTTTGATATTCTTCCCGATGGCAGCCTTTCCGAAATGGTACAGCGGATTCAGCATACAGGAAGTGGTCCGTTTCCGGACCGGCAGACGCACGCGCACGCGCACTCAGCAAAGTTCGATCCGTCGGGTAAATTTTTATATGCAGCAGATCTTGGAATTGACGAATTCAAAATTTATAATTCGCCTCCCGGAGATAAGATTTATACACCAGCTTCCCAGCCTTTCCTGAAACTTCCTCCCGGCTCAGGACCCCGCCATTTCGATTTTTCAGCAGATGGCAATTACATCTATTTAATTAACGAGTTAAATTCAACCATCGCCGTTTTACAGCGGTATGGAAATACCTGGAAATCGATTCAAACGATCAAAACCTTACCAAAAGAATTTTCAGGTGAAAGTTGGTGTGCCGATATTCATTTGTCAGGCGATGGACGGTTTGTTTACGGATCGAACCGCGGTCATAACAGTATTTCAGTTTTTTCACGCGATCTGATCAGCGGAAGGTTGGAAATGATTCAGAACATTCCGGTGGAAGGAAACTGGCCACGAAATTTCGCGCTCGATCCAAGTGGCAATTTTTTATTGGCAGCTAACCAGAAAAGCAACGACATTACAGTTTTTAAAGTGGATAAACTCTCCGGAAAACTTAGATATACTGGTATAAAAGTGCCAAACCAATCGCCAGTCTGTTTACAATTTCTGAAATAATAAAAAATAGTTAGTAAAAACTAACTATATTTATTTTTTTAGTTATATTTGTCGTCATGAAAAGACCATTAAAGCAAATCTTTTTATTGTTTTTTGCATTCAGTTTTGCAATCAATGTAGTTGATTGTGTGATGAATGAACAGTCGTCATTTCACGTACTGATCACTTCAGGAACAGATTGTGCTGAAATTCCAGCTCAACCGGATGATTCTCATGTTTATCATTTTGATGATGTTTTGTATTTCAGTTCTGAAATACAAAAAGATCATTTTTTGAACTTCACCGAATCATTTTCCACTCATCCTTCTGAGTTGAAAAGTAATTATCTGACTTGCATTTGGCAACCGCCAAAACGCGCATAATCCATCCGGATTTTCTTTCTTCTGATTTTGGGCAGATTCCTGCCCTATTTCCATTTGCATTTAAATTCTATTTTATGATAAAAGAGAAGAAAAATGTGGCACTTATTTCAGTATTTGCCGCCATATTCTTAACTGGTTTTAAGCTGATTATTGGCATTGTTACAGGCAGTTTAGGGATATTGTCAGAAGCTTTACATTCTGGATTAGACCTTGTTGCGGCAGTGATTACTTTTTTTTCGGTTCGGGTATCCGACAAACCAGCAGATCGTAATCATCATTTCGGTCATGGAAAAGTTGAAAATTTATCGGCATTTCTCGAAACTATTCTTTTACTCATTACGTGCGGATGGATAATCTATGAAGCTATTTCACGGCTCGTTTCAGGCAATACGCATATTGAGGTCACTGTTTGGAGTTATGTGGTTATCATCAGTTCGATTGTGATTGATATTAACCGCTCACGAATGTTGTCACGGGTGGCAAAAAAATACAATAGTCAGGCACTCGAGGCTGATGCATTGCATTTTTCAACTGATATCTGGAGCTCATCAGTTGTCCTGCTTGGGCTTATTTGTGCCAACTTCGGTTTCTACTACTCCGACTCGATAGCCGCTTTGGGTGTTGCATTAATTGTATTGTTTGTATGCTATAAGCTTGGTAAGCGATCAATAGATGTGCTGCTCGACACGGCCCCTCAGGAGAGTATTAAAAAGATTGAGCTGGTATTAAGTTCATTTGCTGAAGTTAAGCATTTCCACAGCTTAAAAGTCAGAACTGCCGGTGCCGACACATTTGTTCGGGTCGTAGTTATTCTTGAAGGCCAAATTATGCTGGATCAGGCTCATAAAATCTGTGACAAATTGGAATATGAGATTTGCTCCGTTATTGACCGGTGTGATGTATTTGTTCATGCAGAACCTCAAAACAAAAAATTAAAATACGATGAAAATTAAGTTTCTAATCTTGCTGTGCTTTGTAGTTCTTAACACAACAGCACAGACTACCGAAGCCACGAATACAGTCTTCGGAAGCGGAAAGACAAGTATTGGTTATTTCGTCAGTCCTTCCTGCCAGCTTGCCGATATTGCAGGATCAACTGCAATTCTTCCGGGTATTGGCGTTGGGGTATTATTTAATGATCGGATTTATTTCGGAATAAACTACAAATTCATTGCTTCTGAAAATACCCCAAATGGTGAATTGGATAGCAGGCTTTACCTTGATCAACGTTATTATGGATTAAAGTTTGAATATGCTATTCAATCAGGGAAAGTTGTTCACGTAAATTTTCCGGTAGAACTTGGTGCAGGTGAAACCGAACTCGACCTGAAAGATTCGTATGATAACGATGGAATTGTGCCTGCTGCTGATGCATGGTTTGCTTATCTCGAGCCGGGTGTTGCACTCGAAATAAATCTTCAGAAATACGTAAAATTCAACTTTTCGGTAGGCTATAGACTGGTAAATGATCTGTCTTTCAGAAATCTATCCGAAAAGGATCTGATGGGAATGACTTATTCTATCGGATTGAAAATTGGGATATTCTAATCCGAAATTTAGAAGAACAATCAACTAAGAAAATAAAAAAATACTTATATGGAACTTGACGATTTTTTTGGACAGGGACGTAATCCGCAAAGACAAGGATATGACCCGCAGTATAGACGCGATGAAGACGAAGATCAACCATCACGATCGTTTCACCGCAATAGTTACATTTCTCGGATGATTTATTGGAGGAGATCTCATCGTATGCCATTGCTCTTCTTCGATCGTGTAGATGCAGATGAAACTAAAAATGAACTCTCTTATACGTGGATTGTGCAGGGTTTTACCACCTCAAACCTGCCACTTCACGATATTGACTGGCACGCACCGAAACCGTTCGCTGAACGTCGCCCCCCTGCTGCTGCGAAGCTATAGC
>CAIPKZ010000273.1 GCA_903865775.1 uncultured Prolixibacteraceae bacterium
GCAATTGTGTGAAATGGTCGGAGATAGTTGTCTCGAATGGAACAAATTCCATCGCCAAATCTTTGCGGATATACGAATTGTCAAATTTTACATCAATTCCAATATTCAGTTTTACGTATTTCCGGGTAAATCCTACCAATGGCGAAATGATTCCCAAAAGCCATTTTGGAACATACGATTTTGGCAGCGGATATTGAGGATAGTTTGATCGGATCACATTGGCAAAATCCAGAAAATCTTTATGATCGGCCACACAAATGTGACGGCCTGAAGCCGCGGGCGTAAAACCAGCCAGAATATGCGATTTGGCTACATCGCGAACATCCACAATGCCCATTTTGCCTGAAGGAACGCCGGTTCTGAACTTTCCTGAAGTCAGCTGCATCATGATGTCAATACTGGTTGAATCGGTTCGTTTGCTAAGCGATGGCCCCATGATAAATCCAGGATTGATCGTCAGCAAATCCCAGCGGGTTTGTGCTCCGGCCATTTCCCATGCCAGTTTTTCGGCCAGGGTTTTCGAGAATGAGTATGGCTGATGTTTGACAGAACTTGAGAAATTCCAATGTTCTTCGGTAAAAATTCCTTTTTCGGTTTTCGCCAGATCGACGGCATCACCATAAATGGCTACTACACTTGAAGTCAGCACTACACGTTTTATACTTTCGGTTTTGTTTGCCGATTCAAGGACATTCCGGGTACCTTCCAAAGCCGGCTCGACCAATTCTTTTTGGCCATCTTTTATTCCGGAAATTTTAAATGGAGAAGCGGTATGAATAACCAGTTCGCATCCTGCCATGGCCTCTGCAAAGCTTCCTTTTTTTAGTAAATCGGCTTCAAATACCTGAAATGTACCTTTGCTTTTTACTGCAATTGCAGTGAGATGAGCATATTTATCCTTTTGTGACAGGTCTCTTACAGTAGTTCTGACTTCTTTTCCCTCATCGAGTAATAGTTTAACTATCCAGGAAGCGAGGTATCCGGTGCCCCCGGTTACCAGAATCGGTTTTGTCTGATCTATAGATTTCATTGTATATCTGTTTTATTTTTAAATACTTGCAATGAGGAATGTTTTTGTTGATTACTCTGGGTTAAAACCTTAAAATCATAAAAATGTTTAACTTCGGATACTAATTTAATAAAATTTAATCAGCAAAAATAATCAGCCACGTCATGAAAATAGGGATGTTTTTCTTTGTATTCATTGGAATATGGACTGTACAGGCACAGAACCAGAAATGGCAGGGACCTTCTGTTGATTTCAAAAATGGCAATCTGAAAGTTTCAGAAAATCACCGGTTTTTAGAGTTCACCAATGGCACGCATTTTTTTTATCTGGGCGATACGGCCTGGGAATTATTTCACCGCCTGAATAAACAGGATGCCGAAAAGTATCTGGAAAACCGCCGGGAGAAAGGATTTTCCGTGATTCAGGCGGTTGTTTTGGCCGAACTCGATGGATTGAATACACCAAATATGGAAGGAGAAAAACCTTTGATCGATAACGATCCCTTAAAACCCAATGAAAAGTATTTCGCAAATGTGGATTGGGTAATTAAAAAAGCCGAAGAAAAAGGACTGTTCATCGGATTACTGCCAACCTGGGGCGATAAAGTGGACAAGCAGTGGGGTGTTGGTCCGGTAATTTTCACCAAAGAAAATGCCGGACTTTACGGGAAATGGATTGGCAACCGGTACAAAAATTATCCGAATATCATCTGGATTAACGGAGGTGACCGCGAAGGAGGCGGTGCGAATTTCGAAATCTGGAATGCACTGGCAACCGGAATAAAATCGGTGGATCAGAATCATCTGATGACCTTTCACCCCATGGGAGGAAACAGCTCATCCAAATGGTTTCAGCAACAAAACTGGCTCGATTTTAACATGATGCAAACCGGGCATGGCGAACGTTCTTATGCAGCATGTAAAAAACTCCTCCTGCCTGATTATCTGCTTCTGCCCACCAAACCAACATTCGACGGAGAACCCCGGTACGAAGATCATCCATGCAACTGGCAACCCGAAATTCTGGGTTGGTTTGATGATGCCGACGTCAGGCAGGCTGCCTACTGGAATTTATTTTCCGGAGGGTTCGGGCATACTTACGGTTGCCATGCCGTCTGGCAAATGCTCACTCCCGAAAGAACACCGGTTGGTTTTGCCCGACATACCTGGTATGATGATCTGGATTTGCCCGGAGCCGGTGACATGATTCATGTTCGCTGCTTAATGGAAAGCCGTCCGATGACCGAACGGATTCCTTTTCAGGAACTTGTGGCCAATGATTACATACCCGAAACCGATTACATGGTGGCCACCCAAGGCCGGAATTATGCATTCGTTTACATTCCGACCGGCTGGTCTGCAAAATTAGATCTGAAAAAATTGGATTGGAAGAATTCAGTAGTTTGGTGGTACAATCCGCGAACCGGTGAGGCGAAGAAATTAGGTGAAATTCCAAACGATGGAATCCGGGAATTTAAACCGGAAACCGGCGGACGTGGTAACGACTGGTTGTTGGTAATTGATAACAAGGATGCCAGTTTTACACCTCCGGGGCAATAAATCGTTTTGAATCAAAAAAATACTTGATTTTTCATCCGAAAGATTACCTGTATGATTTAAACCAAAAATCACTATACTTGTTGCTTATTCTGAAATACTTCAAATTCCAGACAAAAATCATATTTTAATTAGACTAATTGAACTAACGATGGTAGCAAAAATTCACAGTTTAGGCGGTTATATTCATGAATATCAGAAAAGTATTGCCAATCCGGAAGCCTTTTGGGCTGAAGTTGCAGAAGGTTTTTACTGGCACAAACGATGCGACAAAGTTCTGGAATGGGACTTTGAAGGTCCTTCAGTGAAATGGTATGGCGGCGGAAAGTTAAATATCACGGAGAATATTTTTGAACGAAATCTATATACCATCGGCAACCAGCCAGCCATCATCTGGGAACCAAATAATCCGAACGAGCAAAACCGGATTTTAACTTATCTGGAACTGTACCAGGAAGTCAACAAATTTGCCAATACCTTGAAACGACTTGGTATAAAGAAAGGAGATCGGGTGGCTATTTATATGCCTATGGTTCCTGAACTGACAATTGCCATGCTGGCCTGTGCACGGATTGGGGCTGTTCATTCGGTAGTTTTCGCAGGATTTTCAGCTGCCTCGCTGGCCGACCGTATTCTGGATGCAGAAGCCAAAGTGGTTCTGACTGCAGATGGTGGTTTCCGCGGAGAAAAAATAACACCGCTTAAAGCCATTGTTGACGAAGCTCTGGAATTGTGTTCATGCGTTGAAACAGTTGTGGTCCTTCGACGGACAAAATCTGAAATTAACATGGTTGTTGGCCGCGACATCTGGTGGCATAAAGCCATCGACGGGCAATCGCCTGAATGCCCTGCCGAAGTTATGGATGCTGAAGATAATCTTTTTATACTTTATACTTCAGGCTCGACTGGCAAGCCCAAGGGAATTGTGCATACCACTGCCGGGTACATGATTTATACCGCTTACACCTTTTTAAATGTATTTCAATACAATGCCGGTGATATTTATTTCTGTACGGCAGATATTGGCTGGGTTACCGGCCATTCCTACATTGTTTACGGACCACTCCTGAATGGTGCACAAACGCTGATGTTTGAAGGAATCCCTACCTGGCCTGATGCCGGGAGATTTTGGGATGTGGTTGACAAATACAAAGTGAATCAATTTTATACTGCGCCGACTGCCATTCGGTCTTTACTCGCTCTTGGCATGGATCACATTCTGGACAAGGATTTATCTTCACTCAAAGTACTGGGAACCGTTGGCGAACCAATCAATGAAGAAGCATGGCACTGGTATCACGATCACATTGGCCGCAATCGTTGCCCAATTGTGGATACCTGGTGGCAAACCGAAACCGGAGGTGTGATGATCAGCCCGATACCGGGAATTATTCCAACGAAACCATCGTTTGCAACTTTGCCGCTGCCCGGTATTCAACCCGTAATTATGAACGGCGACAATAAAGAATTGACAGGAAACAGTGTGAAGGGAAACCTTTGTATCAAGTTTCCATGGCCTGGTATGGCCCGAACGATTTGGGGTGATCACGACCGTTTCAGAGAAACTTATTTTTCGACTTTCAAAAACCTTTATTTTACGGGTGACGGTGCACAACGCGACGAAGATGGTTACTACCGCATCCTTGGCCGTGTTGATGATGTTATTAACGTTTCAGGTCACCGCCTCGGAACTGCAGAAATTGAAAATGCAATTAACTCGCATCCACTGGTCAACGAATCGGCAGTGGTGGGTTATCCGCATGCAATCAAAGGACAGGGAATATATGCTTTCGTGGTTTGCGGAGAACTTTCAACCGGTGGTGAAGAAGGTATCCGGAAGAGTATCAAGATGGCGGTTACCAATTTGATTGGTCCGTTTGCCCGGCCTGATTTGATTCAATTAGTTCCGGGATTACCAAAAACCCGTTCAGGAAAAATTATGCGCCGCATACTCCGGAAAATTGCCGAAGGCGATGCTTCCAACCTGGGAGACATAACCACCCTGCTTGATGAAGATATCGTAGAAAAGATTATTAGCGGGGCATTGGTTGAGGTAAAGCGGTAGTCAAAATGTCATTGGTAGTCATTTGTTTCACGTCATTCGCAGTCATTCAATTGTTGGTTTACAACGAATGACTGTGAATGACTTAATGACTTTTTATTCTTCCATCAATCCCATTGATTTAAAGACCTTTTCAGTAATTCCACGACGGCTTTCCCTGAACTTTTCGCTATTTTCGGTATTTGCTTCCATATTACAAACATACATCCAAACCTTACCGTTTTCTTCCAGATAGCCGATCAGCCAACCGATGTTTTTTCCATCCTGAACGGTCATGCCGGTTTTACCGCTGAAAGTCCATTTGTCGGTTTGTTTCAGGATGATCAGTTTCCTGACCAAATTTACATTCTCCTGCGAAAAAGGTAATTTATTGGTGTAAAAATGCAATAGAAAATTCATCTGTTCCCAGGGAGTAATGCGCGAATTGCCCCACAGCCAGAACTTATCAATGGTTTCTTTGGTGATGTCCATGCGTCCATAATCCGAATCATCAACCATTTCTTTCATTCGAGCAGGTCCAATCCGGCGTGCCACTTCCTGAAAATAAGGAACTACAGAATACTGGATTGCAGAAGCCATGGTGTGATCTCTGTTCCAGGCTTCTTCAGTCCGGACCACACCATCCCATGGAATGACCATATTTTCATCGGTTAACACACCAGTTTCCAGACCAATCAGCGAATTCAGGATTTTAAAAGTGGAAGCCGGCAAAAAACCCTGCTCGCAGCGGGACGAATTGTAAATCTGATACAAATCGTTCTTTACATCGTACAGTAAGAAACATCCCTGAACGCCATATTCCTCAAAAAAGGGTTGAAAATTTGGTGGTAAATCTTTCTTTGCAGGATGGATTGTGCATGAACTTACAATTACCATGATTGCAATTATTAGATTTAACCGCATGCGAACAAATTGATTGATCATATCTTACAATTTACAGACCCAAATCCGAAAAGCTCAAAGAGGTCTTTCAAAATTATAACTTTAATTGGTAGTATGTTTATACTTTATACAAGAATCCTAAAACCATCAGGGAATAATGTTTTGTTGTAGTTCTATTCCTATTTTTTCAGGTGCTGATATCTTTATCTTCAAACTACACAGCGAAAAATACATATCATACAAAAAAAAGAGCGACCGAAGTCGCTCAGAAAATAGATTATAATAGAATGATATACTATTTGGCAATTCGTTCGAGCCATTTTACCATCGCCAGCATTACAAACATTGACAGAAAACAAACAAGAGCAAACACACCCCAGGTGATTGAAATTGATATATTGTCATACATCATAGCCCCAAGGAACAAGGAGAAATTCCCAACCGCAGTAGCAGTTAGCCAACCACCCTGCATTAAACCTTGCATATGTGCAGGGGCAACTTTCGACACGAAAGAAATTCCAAGAGGTGAAATAAACAATTCAGCAATAGTTAAAATAAAGTAAGTCGCAAACAATAACCAGGGAGTAACTTTTAACGATGCATCAAGACCACCCTGCGCTTCCAAATCACTCAATACCGGTAAGCCCATCGAACCCAAAGCCATTACAATAAATGCAAGCGCAGCAATACCCATACCCATCCCAATCTTTTTAGGAGTTGATGGTACAATACCTTTTTTTTCCAGAAAGCTAAATATGAAAATTACAAGTGGTGTGAGGAATACGACCAAGAAAGGATTGACCGACTGGAAAATTTCTGCTGATCCGAAAATACCTCCAAGCAGGGTGTAATCTTTGGCAAACATAGTAAGAGTTAGTCCATTCTGATGGAATGAGAACCAGAAGAATATCACAATACCAAATACAGCCAGTAAAGCATAAATTCTTTGTTTAATTTCATGTGCGTCTTGTTTGATTTGATCAGCAGTTAGATTCGAAACAGTTTTGACTTTTGCTTTTGGAGTTGGCAAGGTCTTTTTAGAAATCAGAAAAATAACAAGTGAAATTGTCATGGCAACTACCGCAGTTAAAAATGCATAGTGAAATCCTGTATTGAAAGCATCTAAGTAACTGGTTGCAAAGTTAGACAAACTATTCGGCACAACGCCATCAGATACTGTTTTGGCCAATTCCGAGAACTTACCTGAAGTAACTTCTTCCGACATTTTTCCGTCAAGGTATTGATGACACAAACCCGGCAATTCGGCATTATACGCATATCCCTGCATCTTAACAAAGGTATTTCGTACCCAGCTGGCCAGGAAAGGAGCAAACATTGCACCTATATTAATAAACATATAAAAAATCTGGAATCCGGAATCTCTTTTATTGCGAAACTCATCATTATCGTACATCTGGCCTACAAGGGCTTGTAAATTACCTTTGAATAAACCATTACCAAATGCAATAACCAACAAAGCAGCCAATGCAATATATTTGGTTGTAATTAGCATTGGTATCGCTAGCAATGTATAACCAACTGACATAATAATTAGACCGACTATAATGGTCCCTTTATAATTTCTTAGTTTGTCGGCGATTAAACCACCCACCAAAGCCAAAATATAAATAGAGCCATAAAAAATCGAATACAAAGCGCCGGCTTCAGTTCCTGTTAAATTAAATTTAGCCATTAAAAACAAAACCAAAATCGCCATCATAGTATAGAAACCAAAGCGTTCGCCCATGTTAGCCAATGCCGCTGCAATAAGTCCTTTCGGGTGTCCTTTAATCATATTTCAAATTTTTTAAATGAATGAATAGATTGTATAATCTAAGTTTTTGTAATTCTGACAAATATAACTAAGTTTTTAAGCCATGCAACTGTTAGAAAATCAGGTTTACTGCACCCTGAAAATGATAGATTTGTCTTACAACAGGAGGATTGAAGATGTGTAATTAACCGGTTGATATACCTTTACTGAAAGCGGATAATTTGGATATGCAGCTTCAAACTTTTTGTATTTCGATTTAGAAAATGATTTCTCGTCAAACTTACATTCGATGGCGAAACCTTTTTGAAACTCGGTACTGACCACAAAATCGACTTCATTCCCATCGGTAGTGCGCCAATACTGGATGTCGTCAGTAGAATAAATGTCGCGTAGCCTGATAAAAATATAGTTTTCAATTAATTCGCCTTTGTCAAGTCGGTTTTCCACTTCCGAGAATTGTTTCAGGAGCATATTTCTCATTCCTAAATCGTTGAAATATACTTTTGGCATTTTGGTCAGCTCTTTGGTCATATTACTGAAAAATGGCCGAAGCAGGTGAATATGAAAGGTCTTCCGTAATATCTGGATGTAATTTTCAACGGCAGTTACTGACAACTGCAACGTATTGGCCAATTGATTCACATTGACCAGTCCGCCTGTTTGGGCTGCCAGCAGTCGGGTGAGGATAAAAAACTTCTCCTCATCACGAACGTTGCTTTCCAAAATGTCCCTACGCAAAAATGACTGAGCCAGCTCGGCCAACAGGTCTTTCTTCCGCTCAATGGTGTTTGCTAAAACTACTTCCGGATAACCTCCATAAGTTAGGTATTCGTCAAGCAATTGCCGGATTGTGGCCTGTTTCACGGATAAATATTCAGGCCGTTTTTTCATTTCGAGCCATTCTGATTTAATGGAATTATCGCCGGTTTTGAAATAAAGGAACTCATCAAAACTTAGCGTGAACAGCTTGAATAGCTGCTTTCTGCCAGCCAGTGAGTCTTTGAAATTCTGATCAATGTAAAATGCACTGCTGCCTGTGCAAACAATTTTCAGTGTTTCGGAGTGAAGATCGAAATTGTATTTCAGAAAATTAGTTGGATCGGCCAGATATTGAATTTCATCAATTAAAACATAAATCTTCCGATCGGTTTGCGGCAGAACAGAAAGTAAGTTCTCAGGATGTTGGTTGAATCTCTTCAAAATTGACGGATCATCCATCGTCAAATAAACACTTGTTTCTCCTGCTTTTCTAAGGAACCCTTCGACCAAACGGAGCACTGAAGTTTTGCCGCACTGGCGTGGACCGGTGATCACTGCAAACTCTTTAAACTGAAGATGTTCAAATATTGAGGGTAATATGTTCCTATCCAGCATATTCATAAGTCAAATATAAACCTTTTTCAGGACAAATAAATCTTATAAATGAAAAATATCCGATAATATTCATTTAGCAAATTAAAAATATCCGATAATATTCATTTAGCAAATGAAAAATATCGAAAAATGGAGAATTATCCAAGCTGAATTCCAGATATTACGGCCATTATTTAATGAGCAATAATTCGTACTTTTAGCTCAAATCTAAAAGCGATGAAACTTTTTTCATGTAAACAAATCGCAGAAATTGATCAGCTGACTATGCTGCTTGAGCCAATTTCTTCCATCAACCTGATGGAACGGGCTTCGGGGACAGTGGTTGACTGGCTTGTCCGAAACCTAAGTAAGGCTAATCCGGTTTATATTTTTGCCGGGCCAGGAAACAATGGTGGTGATGCACTGGCTGTTGCACGGATTTTAGCCAGTTGCAATTTTAATTGTATCGTCTATCTTTCAACATTTGGGCGTGAATTGAAAGGTGATCCGGCTACCAACTGGCAGCGGCTGGAAGAGCAAGGCAATGTTTTACTGAATCGAATGGTTTCGGCAGATTCATTTCCGGATATTCCTGTCGAAGCAGTTATTATCGATGGATTATTCGGTTCAGGATTAAATAAACCGTTGGATGGATTGGCCAAAGAAATTGTACTGAAAATCAACCAGTCAGGAGCAAGGGTCGTTTCCATCGATATTCCGAGTGGACTTTTCGGAGAAGACAACACTGAAAACGATCTTTCCGGAGTCGTCAAAGCCAGCCATACACTTTCTTTTCAGTTTCCTAAACTGAGTTTTCTTTTTCCTGAAAATGCAGGAATAGTTGGAGATTGGGAAGTTTTGCCGATCGGCCTGCATCCTGAAGCCATTCTGAAAACTGAAAGCAAGTATTTTGAGCTGACAAAAACTTACATTTCAGGAACAATCAAGAAACGTGAAAAATTTTCGCACAAAGGTAACTTTGGACACGCATTGCTGATTGCCGGAAGTTACGGGAAAATGGGTGCTGCGGTTCTGGCATCAAAAGCTTGTTTGCGGGCAGGTGTTGGTTTGCTGACCACACATATTCCACAGTTGGGATATCAGATTATTCAAAGTTCGGTTCCCGAAGCCATGACTTCCATCGATATATCGGAAACTGTTTTTTCGCAGGTTCCCGATCTTTCACCATTTAATGCCATTGGAATTGGTCCTGGACTCGACAAAATGCCGGAAACGATGAAGGCTTTCGGGAATTTACTTTTGGCCGGACCTGAAAAACTGGTTATTGATGCCGATGCTTTAAATATTCTGGCAGAAAATAAAGAATGGTTTGCCAGACTTCCTGAAAATTCCATTCTGACGCCTCATCCGAAAGAATTTGAACGGTTAGCCGGTCCATCTGTTAATTCGTACGATCGTCTGCAAAAGCAGATTCAGTTCTCTGTGAAATACAAGATCATCCTGGTTTGTAAAGGAGCTCACACCTGTGTTACGGTTCCCGATGGCAGTGTTTTCTTCAACAGTACCGGAAATGCGGGAATGGCAACCGGAGGAAGCGGCGATGTGCTGACAGGAATCATTCTGGGTTTGCTGGCTCAGAATTACACTCCTGAAGATGCCGCCTTGATTGGCGTTTTCCTGCACGGGCTGGCTGGCGACCTTGCTGCAATTCAATTCGGGCAACATGCACTTATCGCCGGAGATATAATAAATCACCTCGGATCAGCTTTTCTGCAGCTCGAATAATAATTTAGCTATTTTTGGGTTTTTAATTACAATGAAAACCACATAGAACACAAAGAAATTTTGGAATAAGTGAAAAACTATGTGTCTATGTGGTTCAAACAAAAAAGAAACCAATAAAATTTCAACCATGAAATCTTCAATATTATCAATCATTCTTATGCTTCTGGCAGTCTCACTTTTTGCTGCCCCTAAAGATGAAAAGAAAAAGAATGTTCCGGGTGCAACTCCCGAGCCGGTGGAAGGAGTGGTTTACGCTTTGCCGCAGACCGGAATACGCATCCATGTAAAAGCAACTCGCGAACGATATGTTCATGGCCCGTTTCAAATGTATGCACAGAAAATGCTGGGAATCGACAATGCACCTTCAGCAGATGCCGATCGGTGGAATCTGGATGAAATGAAAATTGGAGTATTCAGCGAGCCCGATCCGGATCAGGTTCATAAAGCATTGGGATCTTCAGCACAATTAATCAGCCTCACTGAATCAGGTGTTTTGGCCGGAATAAATACCGCCGTTCATACTGCTGAATCCGAAATTCAGACCCAATCTTTCCTGACTAAAAACCTGGAAAAACAAGTTAAATTCAACGATTTATCGATCTGGAGTTTTAATTCGCGTACCGATTCAACCAAAAGTTTCAAATTGGTTTCAAAAAATATGGATGAGAAAGCTGCCGAAGCTGCCGAAACCATTTTCAATCTGCGTAATTCGCGCTTTGCATTGTTAACCAATGCCAATGACGAACCACTTCCGGATGGAAAATCGTTTGAAGTGATGACTCAGGAATTGGGTAAGATGGAAGAAAACTACCTCGCCTTGTTTATCGGGAAATCAACTACACAGTCCTATGAATTCAGTTTCGATTTCGTTCCCGGACAAAAATCGGTAAAGAATGAAGTGTTTTTCCGGTTCAGTGAAGATCGTGGAGTTTTACCCAAATCCGATTTGTCGGGCCGTCCAATTGTGATTGAAGTGAATAAATCGGAAAATCTGGCTTCCAAACAATCCGGGCTCAGCACTTCAGAAAATCCGAATGCCGGGAAAAGCGGTTTATTTTACAGGATGCCGGGCATGGCAGAAATCCGAATTCTGGATGGCAGCACACAACTTGCCGGAGCACGCTTTCCTGTTGCCCAGTTCGGAACAACGGCGCCGGTTCCGGAAGATCTGCTTGACGGAACTTACCGGCTGGAATTTTATCCAACCACCGGAGCCATCCAGTCTGTTCAGGAAATTACTTTGCCTACTGAAACTCAAAAATAACTAATCTATACAAACAACCTTACTCAAAAAAAATGCAGGAACTTAAAAAATCGCTTCGCGATTCGAAATCAGCACGTTGGCTAATGCTTGGTTTGGTATCGTTTACAATGATGTGTATGTATTACCTGACCGATGCCATGGCACCTTTGCAGGAACGGTTACAAGCCAATTTGTCGTGGACAGCTTCCGATTATGGTTTTTTTACAAGCGGGTATGGCTGGTTCAACGTGTTTCTTCTGATGCTTGTTTTCAGTGGAATGATTCTCGATAAAATGGGCGTTCGGTTTACCGGAATTCTCGGCATCAGCATTATGCTGATTGGCGGGTTTATTAAATACTGGGCAATTTCCGGTCATGTTACCGGTATGTTCGAACTGACCATTTTCTCATGGCAAATGATTGCTCCATCTGCAAAATCGGCTGTCGTGGCAGGATTTGGATTTGCCATTTTTGGTGTGGGATGCGAAATGTTTGGAATAGCAGCGAACAAAGCTGTAGTGCGCTGGTTTCGTGGAAAAGAAATGGCTTTGGCTATTGGCTTAAACACCTCAACCGGCCGTATTGGAACAGCCTTAGCCATGTTTACTCCGATTCCGTTGATTCGCTTAACCGGAAATATTAGTGCGCCAGTGGTTCTTTCGCTCTTTCTGCTTGGAATCGGGATGCTGGTGTTTGTCCTGTTTACCTTCATGGATCACAAATTGGATAGGGAAGAAGCCGATGCCGGTGTTGCTGCGGAAGAGGAATTTAAGTTTGCCGATATTGTTGAAATTGGCAGAAACCGTGCGTTCTGGTATATAACCATTTTATGTGTCTTATTTTATTCGGCTGTTTTTCCGTTTATAAAATATGCCACCAATATGATTGTTCAGAAATTTGATATTTCCGATGCAAATGCTGGTTATATTCCGGCATTGCTGCCATTAAGCGCTTTACTCCTGACACCGGTTTTTGGCAGCCTGTTCGATAAAAAAGGGAAAGGTGCAACCATCATGATCATTGGTTCTATTTTGCTGGTTTGTGTTCATTTGTTGTTCTCGATACCTTCATTAAATAACTTTGCAGTAGCTATCGGATTGGTCATGGTTTTAGGTGTAGCCTTTTCCATGGTGCCTTCGGCCATGTGGCCATCAATTGCCAAAATTATTCCTCACAGCAAACTTGGAACAGCTTATTCTCTGACATTTTGGGTACAGAACTGGGGTATTATGGGCGTACCTTTATTAATTGGAGTTGTTCTGGATAAATATTGCATCACAGGGACCGTTACAAAAATGGTTGATGGAAAGGAGCAAGTTCTTACACAATACAATTACATGATTCCCATGTTAATATTTTCCCTTTTTGGTTTTCTCGCTATCGGATTTGCCTTTCTTTTAAAAGCAGAAGACCGCAAGATGGGTTACGGACTTGAAAAACCAAATATCAAAACCTAAAACACATTTGATTTAACCAGTCCTAAAAATCTCAAAAAACCTGTATTCATTAAATTGGATGCAGGTTTTTTAATTGTTTTAATTCAGGAAGAAACTTTGTGGATTAATTGTACTTTTAGAAACTGAATATTCCCTTGAATTTTTATTTTAAAACTACTATATGAACAACGAAATTTCAAAACTAAACCCCACGGAATTGTGGGAGAATTTTTACCAGTTGACGCGGATACCGCGTCCTTCGCATCACGAAGAACAGATCAGAAAGTACCTGGTTGATTTTGGCGAAAACCTTGGATTGGAAACAGTACAGGACAAATCAGGGAATGTAATTATCCGTAAACCTGCCACTCCGGGGATGGAAAAATGCAAAGGAGTAATTCTTCAGGGCCATCTGGACATGGTTCCGCAGAAAAACAGCGACAAGGCACACGATTTTGCCAAGGATCCGATTGAAACCGTGATCGATGGTGAATGGGTGAGAGCCAATGGAACAACCCTTGGTTCCGACAACGGAATTGGTGTTGCTGCTGCAATGGCAGTACTGGCTTCGAAAGATTTGGCTCACGGCCCGGTTGAAGGTTTGTTTACTGCTACCGAAGAAACCGGCATGGACGGAGCCATCGGTCTGGAAGGTGGTTGGTTGAAAGGAAGCATTCTGATCAATATGGATTCGGAAGATGAAGGTGAATTGTACGTTGGCTGTGCCGGAGGCGAGGATGCCAGTGTCCGGTTTAATTATACAGAAGTTCCTGTTCCTGCAGAATCAATTGGATTTAAGTTGAATGTTACCGGATTAAAAGGAGGCCATTCCGGAGTTGACATTCATTTAGGCCGTGGAAATTCGAATAAGATTTTCTTCCGCATTTTGAAAGAAGCTTACAAAGTTTGCGGCATGCGTTTGTCGTCGATTAACGGAGGAAGCCTGCGTAATGCCATTCCACGCGAAACATTCGGAATTGTTATTGTTCCTTATGCAACTGCAGATAAGCTGGTCGGACTGGTTGCCGGATTGACCAACGTAATCAAACGCGAACTTTCGGTTACCGAACCAACGCTTAAAATTGAACTTTCAAAAACCGAAATGCCAGTTTCTTTGATTGACGAAAAGACTCAGATCAACCTGACCCATGCAATTGTAGCTTGTCCAAACGGAGTGATGCGCATGAGCGACACCATGGCAGGATTGGTTGAAACCTCTACCAATCTGGCTATTGTGAAATCTGACAGTGAAGCAAAAACAATCAACATTTCTTGCCTGATGCGCAGTTCTGTTGATTCTTCGCGCGCTCAGCTCGGTTCACGGATGGATTCGGTCTTTACACTGGCCGGGGCTGAAGTGAAACTGGCCGGAGGATATCCGGGTTGGAAACCAAACCTGGAATCGCCAATACTCAAACTCATGCTGAAGATTTACGAGAATAAATTTGGCCGTATTCCTGAAATACGAGCTATCCATGCCGGTCTGGAATGTGGTATTCTGGGCGGAACGTATCCAAACTGGGATATGATCTCTCTGGGACCAACCATCCGTTTTCCACACTCTCCGGATGAAAAAGTAAACATCGAATCGGTCAGTAAATTTTGGGATTTTCTGGTTGAAACACTGAAGAATATTCCATCGAAATAGGTTTTACTGATTTATCGAAAACATATTAAAAGGATTCTGTTTCGAAAGAGACAGAATCCTTTTTTTTAGGCTGTTCGTGAATCAACGGATTGAACTCATTTCTGATATTTTGCTCAGCTTTTGTGTCAGCAATCTTTCAGAAAAACGGAGGCTGCCGTGTAATAGATTTTAAGCAGAAAACATTACTCTTTTTAAGAGCTACTTTCATACAGCTTCCTGAAAATATAATATATATTTGTCACTACGGTTAATATTCACATAAAGCAGAATGGATGAACCATCCTAACAGGACAATGGAAGAACTCTTGAAAGAGTTGCAGGAATTGAAACAGGAAAATGCCAGTTTAAAGGCATCGTACGATAAGAGCTTGATTGAACGTGAACTGGCGGAAGAATCTTATCGGTCAATTGAATTGAAATACCACGAGTTGGTAGAAAATTCGCCCGACGCCATCGCGATATATGTGGATGGGAAAGTTGTTTTTGTTAATAATGAGTGCCTTCGATTGATGGCTGTGACAAGCTCAACTGAATTACTTGGAAAACCTGTGATGCAGTTTATTCATCCTGATTGTCGTGCAATGGTAATTGAACGACTAAAAAATGCGATGATTCAGGGAATTGTTTTGCCTCTTGTTGAAGAAATATTTTTGCGCCCCGATGGCTCTGAAGTTCAGGTAGAAATAAAAGCAATGCCAATTCAGTTTGAAAATAAACCAGCGATGCTATCTATTATTCGTGACATTTCAAAACGTAAGGACGCTGAAGAAAAACTACAAAATGAACATTTACTGCTTCGGACGATTATCGACAATATCCCGGATTCGATCTATACCAAAGACTTAGCGAATCGGAAAACATTGGCCAACTCAACTGAATTGCTGTACATGGGAGCAAAATCAGAGGCAGAGATATTGGGCAAAGATGATTTTGATATTTATCCAAAAGAATTGGCAGAAAAGTTTCAGGCCGACGACCGGTCTGTAATCCAAACAGGAATTCCGATTATAAACCGGGAGGAATATGTTCTTGACATAAACCAGCAGAAACGTTGGCTGGTTTCATCTAAACTGCCTCTGCGGGACAAGGATAATCAGGTGATTGGTTTGGTTGGAATTGGTCACGACATCACGAATCAAAAACTTACAGAAAAGGCACTCCGTGAAAGCGAAGAAAAATATCGCGCTGTGGCGGAGAATAGTTTTGAAGGAATACTCATCATCGATTTTGAAGGCAAAGTTCTGTATGCCAATCAATCCTTGATCCGAACATTTGAATATGAAAATCAGGATGAAATAATTGGAACAAATGTCTTTGATTTTATTTGCGAAGAATCTATTCCAAAAGCGATTCAAGATATGACCAAAGTGGCTCATGGGGAAATACTTGAAATTGTAGAGTATTTTGGTATGACAAAAAAAGGAAAAAAAATATTGTTCGAAAGCATGGGCAAGGTCATCGAATATCAGGGAATTACAGCAGATATTATCTCGGTGCGCGATATTTCATCCAGAAAACAAGCAGAAGAAGCTTTGCAGGAAAGCGAACTGTTTTTGAATGAAACACAGCATATTGCCAGGCTCGGAACCTATTCCTTAGACTTTGCTTCAGGCAGATGGACAAGTTCGGATATTCTAAATGATATTTTTGGAATTGATGCAGATTTTGACAAAACAGTTGAAACATGGATCAGTATAATTCATCCTGAATGGCAAGTTCTGATGAAAGACTATTTAATTCAGGAAGTTCTGACCAACCAAATAAAATTTGATAAGGAATATAAAATTGTCAGGCAGATTGATAGGCAGGAGCGTTGGGTACATGGTATAGGCCGGCTTAAACTGGATGAAAAAAATCAGGTAGTCAGTATGGTTGGTACAATTCGCGACATTACCAAACAGAAACTTATAGAGAAAGAACTTCAGGAACAGAATGAAGAGTATGCCTATCTGAATCAGGAATATATTAATCAGAATCTGAACCTGATAGCTGCCAAAGAAAAGGCGGAAGAAAGTACCCGGCTGAAATCAGCTTTCCTTGCCAACATGAGCCACGAGATCCGGACTCCAATGAACGGAATCCTTGGATTTGCAGAAATATTGAAAGAACCTAATCTTACCAGCGACCAACAACAGGAATACATTGAAATTATCGAGAAAAGTGGTGTGCGGATGCTCAATATTATTAACGATATTGTCGATATTTCGAAGATCGAATCGGGGCAGATGAAGGTGTCTTTGTCAGAAACCAATGTGAACGAGCAACTGTTGTTCATTTACAATTTCTTTAAGGCCGAAGTCGAACCCAAAGGATTGGAATTGAGATTAAAGAATTTTCTGCCATCGATGGAAGTTTTTATAATAACTGATCGCGAAAAACTTTATGCAATCCTGACCAACCTGGTTAAAAATGCAATAAAATATACCAAAGAAGGCTCCATTGTATTTGGTTGTCAGGTTGTAGAAACGCACGGCCGTGCGTCTCTACAGTTCTATGTGAAAGACACCGGAATAGGAATTCCAAAAGACAGGCAGGAAGCAATCTTTGAACGTTTTATTCAGGCAGATGTCAGCGATAAAATGGCCCTTCAGGGAGCCGGACTGGGTTTGGCCATTACCAAAGCTTATGTCGAAATGCTGGGTGGTCGGATTTGGGTCGAAAGTGAGGAGAAAAACCTGGCTGCAGGTGAAGCAGGTGGAAGTGTTTTCTATTTTACTCTTCCTTACCAGACTGAAGAAAAAGAACTTGAAGCGTCAGAGCTTGAAGTTTCGGATCATAATAAAGAAATCAGGATTAAAAACCTGAAGATTTTAATCGCTGAAGATGATGAAGGATCGGCTTCACTCATTTCAATTGTTGTCCGGAAATTTGGAAAGGAAATTGTAAAAGTAAGAACTGGATTGGAAGCTGTTGAAGCCTGCAGAAAAAATCCTGACATTGATTTGATTCTGATGGATATTCAAATGCCCGAAATGAATGGATACGAAGCTACCCGGCTAATCAGGCAATTCAATGAAAAGGTTGTAATTATTGCCCAAACAGCTTATGCGCTTTCAGGAGACATGGAAAAGGCAATTGAAGCCGGTTGCACCGATTACATTTCGAAACCCATCAAAAACTATGAATTGTTGAAAATGATGGAAAAACATTTCCAGAAATGAGAATTGACCTATAAATAAGTCATTTTCATTGGTCAACCAAAAGAGTTTGAAGCAGACAAAATCCTTTTTTCGAATAATTTTGTTCGCTGGTAAACATCGAATCAATAAAGTACTATATTTGCAACCGCAAAAAAGAGCCTCGCAAGGCGAATTGATGCAAGTTCAGTGGAATAATGGCGAGGTAGCTCAGCTGGTTAGAGCGCGCGATTCATAATCGCGAGGTCGGCGGATCATGCCCGCCTCTCGCTACATTAAAATGAAAGAGTTATAAGATTCATTTCTTGTAACTCTTTTTTATTTTCACAAATGATAAAATAAAAGACCATCTCAAATCGATATTGGGATGGTCTTTTTTCGAAAGAGACGATCACCACTTTCTAATCAGCGTAATATCTGCAATCTTTATGGTCTCTTCAATAAAGTCATTATAGCTAAATACCCTAATATCTGAATTATCCTTATCAGAAGTATTTCCTAAATCAGGAGAAAATACATCTATTTCAATCTCATCTTTTAGATTGCGTAGGCTATAATTGGCTTCTGTAGTAGAAAAATTACCCTGACTGTCAGTAAGCCCTTCAAAGAAAATCTGTCCTTTAGATGGTTCCCCGCAGGGTGTTTTAGAAAAGGTTAATTTAATCCATTTTTCCTTTAATGGAAGATTTAGAATATCGCGACAATGAACAGTTGCCTTAATATTGACAATTTTTTCATGTGCAACGGTTCCATCACATTCATCACGATCCAACTCGACATCACAGGTGAGGAAAATGGCAAAAACAATGAAGAGTAGGAGTGTTCTGGAAATAAAGGCTAATGTCTTCATTGTTCCAATTTTTAATGGGTTGCCATATAAATTTACCACTTTTCTCATAGAAAATAAAATATTTTATATCCTGAGAATTTCAATGATTCCCCGTATCTACAGTGTCTTAAGTTTAGAGAAGTTACAGGAAAAGACAGTCATTTTTTTATTTGATACATGCAAGAGACATAAAATCCTTACCTGAAGATATGTTACGGCAATATAAAAAACGCCCGGTGCATTTAAATGTATAGGATGTTTTCTTGTTTATTTGTCTATATTGCAGAAAATCAATTACCCGATGGCTGGAAAAACGAAATTACAATTGGAATACCCGATGAACTGCTCACCTAAAGTGCTCTTTAACAGACTTAGTACAGCATCGGGATTGACAGAATGGTTTGCCGATGATGTTCGGGTGAAAGGAAATATATTCACTTTTGTTTGGGGCGATAGCGATCAGGTGGCAGAAAAAAAGAATCATAAGGAAAATAAGAACGTTCGTTACGAATGGATTGATGATGATTTGGAAAGAGAGGAAGCTTATTTCGAATTTGTTATCACTCAGGATGATTTAACCAACGATGTTTCACTTCTGATTGTTGATTTTGCTGATGAGGATGAGGCTAAACAAACTGCTGAACTCTGGAATTCACAAATCCTCAAATTGCGTCAACTGCTCGGTTCATAATCCTTTTGTAATCCTTCAAAATAATTTAGTTTTGTAATCGTTTTACTACGGAAGCACAAAGCATGAAGCGACTGCATAAGTTTATTATCAAAAGTTTCCTGGGTCCTTTTTTTATGACCTTTTTTGTCTGTGTGTTTATTCTGCTGATGCAATTTCTGTGGAAATACATTGATGATTTGGTAGGGAAAGGTCTGGACTGGAAAATCGTTTCCGAATTGCTGCTCTATGCGTCCTTTGGCCTTGTTCCACTTGCATTTCCCCTGGCTATGTTACTGGCTTCCATCATGACTTTCGGAAATTTGGGCGAAAATTACGAACTTGTGGCCATGAAAGCTTCAGGAATTTCGCTGTTCCGGATCATGCGGCCTCTACTGATTGTTACAATGATTCTCACTTACGTCGCCTTTTATTTCTCCAACAATATCCTTCCAAAAACAAATCTCAAGTTTTATTCGCTGATGTATAGCGTGAAGATGCAAAAACCGGAAATGATTATAAAAGAAGGTGTTTTTGCCAACGATATGCCCAACTACAGCATCAAAGTGGAACGTAAAAACCGGAACAACAACATGTTGTACGATGTGATGATATATGACCACAGGCGTAATGAAGGGAATGTAATGGTGACTATTGCCGATTCAGGAAAAATGGAAGTGACTGAAAATAAAAAATACATGGCAATTACCTTGTATAGCGGGCAAAGCTATTCTGAAGAAGCCGACCGGCGGCAAGGTTCCGAACGACGTTTTCCTTTCCGGAGAGAAACATTTCAGAAGGAAGTCATCAATATTAGCATGCTTGACTTTGAATTTAACCGCAGCGACGAAAAACTTTTCAGTCATGGCTCCCGCATGATGAATGTCAGTCAGTTATCCAATCAGGGCGATTCGTTGTTTGTTGATTATAAAAGACGGGTATTGCGTTTTGTAACCTCGCTCAACTACATCAGTGATATATCCAAACAAATAAACTGGTTGTCGATGCCCGATTCATTAAAGAGAAATCCGCAACTCAAACCGGATACTCTGGTTGATCTGGCCCAGGTCATCAATTCGATGACCACATTCGAAAAGGATGAGTTGTATCGGCGGACTGTTTCCAGCGTCAGGGGAAACTCGCAATTAATCAGTCAGCAATTCGAAGAAATGTACAGCCGCAAGAAAATGGTAAATGCCTATGTAATGGAATGGCACCGTAAGTTTACCCTTCCGTTTGCATGCTTAATCTTCTTTTTTATCGGAGCTCCGCTTGGGGCCATTATTCGCAAGGGTGGCCTTGGAATGCCTGTAGTTGTTTCTATCCTGATGTTTATTGCTTATTATATCTTATTAATCACCGGAGAAAAATTTGCCCGCGAAGATGCCTGGTCGATGTCCAGCGGAATGTGGTTTTCTTCGGCAGTATTTTTGCCTCTTGGAATCTGGTTAACTTATAAGGCAGCTACCGATTCAGGAGTAATGAATATAGAAAGTTATCAATTGTTCTTTAAGAAACTTTACAAATTGAGTTTTTTCAAGAAATCAAAACCTGAAATTTTAAACTGATGCGTATACTCCAGTTAATGAACAAAGTGCCATGGCCATCGAAAGATGGAGGAGCCATTGCCTGCATGAACATGACCAAAGGGTTTTCGATGCTGGGACACGATGTGACTGTTTTAAGCATGAATACTTCCAAGCATCATATCCATTTTAAGGATATGCCGGCAAATATCCGGAGCAAGGCCGATTTTCGGCTGGTTGAAGTTCCTGCCTCAATAAATTGGCTCGATGGGGCATTAAATTTGCTGTTTTCTAAACTTCCATACAATGCCCAGCGGTTTATTTCCGACGAGTTCAGTGTTCAACTCATCAAGCTTTTGACCGAAAAGCAGTTCGATGTGATTCAGCTTGAAGGTTTGTATCTTTGTCCATATATTCCTGCTATCCGTAAATATTCAAAGGCTTTGATTGCTTATCGGGCCCACAACATTGAATATGAAATATGGGAACGGACGGCGACTTTATCTGAAGGATTGCGGTCAAATTACATCCGTAACCTGTCAAAAAGAATCAAGCGTTTCGAAATAAGTTACTTAAACAAATATGACATTTTGGTGCCTATCACCGATCGTGATGGTCTGATTCTGGATGCCTTGGGAAATATCAAACCGCGTCATACCTCGCAAACCGGAATCGATTTTGCATCATTGGTACCAACGGCTAAAAAATTGGAATTTCCATCGCTGTTTCATATCGGAGCACTCGACTGGGCTCCAAACCAGGAAGGTCTGATTTGGTTTTTTGAACATTGCTGGGCAAAGATTCATGGAGAAAATCCTCAGATGAAGTTTTACCTGGCCGGAAGGAATGCTCCTGAATGGTTCGAACGCCGTATTAAACTCCAGGGCGTTGAATATCTTGGCGAAATCAATGATGCCTATGATTTTATGAATTCCAAGGCCATCATGGTTGTTCCGCTATTCTCCGGAAGTGGAATGCGAATCAAGATTATTGAAGGTATGGCGCTTGGGAAACCTATCGTTACAACCGACATCGGAACCGAGGGGATTCCTACCGAAAACGGAAATAATATTTTGATTGCCAACAATGTGGATCAGTTTACTGATGCCATTACACGGTTAATCAATAGCAGGGAACTTTCCGACCAGATAGGCCGGAATGCAATTGGATTCATTCAGGAAAAATTTGACAACTTGTCGCAGGCCGGAGCACTCATCGAATTTTACAAAAAACATTTATAGTCTTGGAAATTCTATTCTGGATATTGTTCTTCATTGTGTTTTATACCTTCGCCGGATATGCCATTCTCGTGGCTGTTCTGCTCTTTTTTAGGAAAATATTCCATACAAAAAAATCATTTCCTGAACTGGGTATAGAAGAATTGCCCCATGTTTGCATGTTTGTGACTGCCTTCAATGAAGCGGATTACGTGGACATGAAGGTGAAAAATATGATGGAACTGGACTATCCGGCTGACAAAATGCAGATTCTTTGGATTACTGATGGTTCGGATGACGGAACTCCTGAAATCCTTGGGAAATATCCGGATATGGAGGTTCATCATCTTCCGGAGCGGAAAGGAAAGATTCATGCCATGAACCGCGGTATCCAGTTCGTAAATGCGCCAATTGTAATTTTTTCAGACAGTAATACCATTTTGTGTACTGATGCCGTAAAGATTATTGTTAATACTTTTGCTGATCCCAAGGTAGGGTGTATTGCAGGCGAGAAGCGGGTTTTGAGCAAAGATTCGGATAATGCTGCCGGATCGGGCGAAAACCTGTACTGGAAGTTCGAGTCGTGGGTCAAACGAATGGATAGTGATTTGAATTCAGCCGTTGGTGCGGTGGGCGAACTTTTTGCAATTCGCACCAATCTTTTCGAGCAGGTGGAAAACGACACCATTTTGGATGATTTTATCATTTCATTGCGTATTGCAGAAAAAGGTTTCCGGATTGCTTATACTCCAGATGCGTATGCCATCGAAACTGCGTCGGTGAGTGTGGCTGAGGAATTAAAACGCAAAGTAAGAATAGCAGCCGGAGGACTTCAAACGATCATGCGGCTCAAAGGGCTTCTGAATCCGTTCAGGCACGGTATGTTATCAATCCAATACATTTCACACAAGGTTTTGCGCTGGACAATTGCGCCAATTGCCCTTTTCTGTCTGCCTCTTGTTAATTTCTTTATTCTTCCGGAAGAGCTTGAAATCAGAACTTTCAATTTCTTTTCATACTTCTTTTATTTACAGGTATTCATGTACTTGCTTGCCCTGCTTGGCTGGATGCTCGAACAACGAAAAATCAGGTTTAAGCTGCTTTTTATCCCGTACTATTTTACTGCCATGAATTATGCCTCTCTGCGGGGCTGGGTGCGTTTTCTGAAAGGTAAACAATCTGTTAATTGGGAGAAGTCGCAAAGGGCATAAAACCACTTTCGCTCAGTAAAACCGATATTTTTCGTTAGTTTTGCGCCGTTATTCGAAATTCATTGAACTGAAATGAGCGATATTATACTGAACACCATACCGGAAGCTATTGAAGCCATCAAAAGGGGCGAAATGATCATTGTTGTTGATGATGAAGATCGCGAGAATGAGGGTGATTTTGTAGCTGCTGCCGAAAAAGTTACTCCTGAAATGGTAAACTTTATGACCACCTATGGACGTGGCCTGGTTTGCGCCCCGATCAGCGAAGAAATTTGCGATCAGCTTGAGCTGGATTTGATGGTTGGAAAAAATACTTCAACGCACGAAACTCCTTTTACCATTTCGGTTGATTTACTTGGTTATGGTTGTACAACTGGTATTTCTGCAAGCGATCGTGCCAAAACATTAAATGCATTGGCGAATCCGGAAACCAAACCTGATGAATTGGGCCGCCCGGGTCATATTTTCCCGTTGAAAGCCAAAAACCGCGGTGTTCTCAGGCGTTCGGGACATACCGAAGCATCGGTAGATCTGGCACGTTTGGCCGGACTGACTCCTGTTGGAGTATTAATTGAAATTATGAATGAAGACGGAACCATGGCCCGTCTTCCTGAATTATTAGTTCTTGCCCAACGGTTTAACCTGAAGATTATTTCTATAAAAGACCTGATAACCTATCGCTTGCAGAGCGAAAGCCTGATTGAGCGTGGAGAAGAGGTGAGTTTACCGACACATCACGGTAATTTTAAAATCATTCCTTTCCGTCAGGTATCGAATGGCGTTGAACATATTGCCCTCATCAAAGGAGAATGGCAAC
>CAIPKZ010000274.1 GCA_903865775.1 uncultured Prolixibacteraceae bacterium
CTCAGGACAGCGCGGCAAATCGGTATTCATTGTCGATAATGGAACTGCCAATGAAAAACGCATCACCATTGGTTTCGAAAACCAAAACGATGCTGAAATCACTTCCGGCTTAAAAAAGAATGATCGCCTGGTAATCAAAGGATTTGAGACATTGAAAAACCGTTCAAAGGTGAAGATTGTGAAATAGAGAAATGTTACGAGTTACGGGATACGGGTTATTTAGCCGGCATCGCGCAACCCGAAACACGCAACCCGAAACAAAAAACGAATGAAAAAATTAACACAATTTGCTGTCAACTATCCGGTTACCATTCTGATGGTGGTCTTTGGCATTGTTCTACTGGGATATATTTCCTTTAGCAAGCTTGGCATCGACCTTTTTCCGGAGATAAACAACCCTCGTCTGTTTATTGAAATCCAGTCGGGTGAACGTCCTCCGGAAGAAATGGAGAAACAATTTGTTGAAAATCTGGAGGCTCTGTCTATTCGCCAGTCAGGTGTGATGCAGGTTTCATCGATTTCGAAAGTCGGAACTGCCCAGATAACCGTTGAGTACGCTTGGACCAAAGATATGGATGAAGCATTTCTCGACCTTCAGAAAGCAGCCAGTGCATTTGCGCAAAACCAGACCATTGATAATATAAACATCACCCAGCACGATCCAAATACAGCTCCGGTAATGGTTGTCAGCCTGACGCACGAAAGCATTACTGATATGAATGAACTCCGGAAAGTGGCCGAAAACTACATCCGGAACGAACTGGTCAGGCTTGAAGGTGTTGCCGACGTGGAAGTTTCCGGGGCAGAAACGAACGAGGTACTGATTCAAACAGATCAGTATATGCTCGATGCATTCGGGCTATCGCTTGACGAACTGAACACCCGCATCCAGAGCTTCAACCAGAGTATTTCAGGAGGATCAATTACTGAAATGGGATTGAAATATGTGGTTAAAGGAGTTAGTTTGCTGACCGATCTGAGCGATTTCGAGAACACAATTGTTGGCTACAAATCGGTTGTTACAGGCAGCACCACTGCAGAGAAAGCGCCGATTTACCTTCGCGAAGTGGCTAAAATCAGTTTTGCCAACAAAGAACCGATAAATATTGTCCGGATGAACGGCATTCGTTGTCTGGGTTTGTCGATCTACAAGGAAACAAGTTTCAACACGGTAAAAGCTGTTGAGGAAATTACAAAATCCCTGGCTACTATGGAAAAAGCTTTGCCGGGATACAAGCTGACAGTAGTTTCGAACCAGGGAATATTTATCAGCAATGCAATCAACGAAGTGGAAGATACTGCCATGATCGGAATGTTCCTGGCTATATTGATCATTTTTGTTTTCCTGCGACGCATCGGAACAACTTTAATTGTGAGTGTAGCCATGCCGGTTTCAATTATAGCCACTTTTAATTTGATGTATTTTAACGGCCTCAGCCTGAACATCATGACTTTGGGAGGGCTGGCGCTTGGTGCCGGTATGTTGGTCGATAATGCCATAGTCGTGATGGAAAACATCTATCGCTTGCGCGAGACTGGCATGTCGGTTAAAGATTCTGCCATCGAAGGAACAGCTCAGGTAAGCGGGGCAATAACATCATCAACTGTTACTACCATTGTGGTGTTTTTACCAATTGTTTATCTGCATGGAGCTTCGGGTGAGCTTTTCCGGGATCAGGCCTGGACCATCACCTTCTCGCTGCTTTCGTCGCTGTTGGCTGCCATTCTGCTCATCCCGATGATGTATAATTATTTTTTCAGGAACAAGCGCGAAAAAAGTAAAGTAAAATCAGTTCAGGTTAAAGGCTATGGATTGTTTTTAGGAAGTGTGCTCCGACACAAATGGAGTGTCATCATGGGTGCATTGTTGCTCCTGGGTCTTTCTGTATTCCTTGTTCCCTATATTGGTACTGAATTTATGCCCAAATCGGAAACCAGACAATTTACCCTTGATCTGAAAATGGCTGAAGGAACCAGACTTGAAAGAACCACGGCAGCAGTTGAAAATCTTGAAAAAATGATTAGCGAAGTTCTGGGCCAAGATCTGGAGACTTTATACAGCCAGATAGGTCCTTCAACCGGTTTGCTAAGCAGCCAGAATGCCCTTTTCCAGGGCGAAAATACGGCAAGTATAAAAATCATACTGAACCCGGACGCTGCGATTGGATCAAATGCAGCCATCCAGTCGATCTCACAGGGTTTAGGAGAAAATCCCGATTTTGAACTGAAATTTGTGCAGGACGAAACAGCTCTTGGCGGTATGATGGGAACCGATGAGGCACCTTTGGTGGTTGAAATTCAGGGGCAGGATCTGGATGTTATCCAGAATTTGTCGGATCAGGTTAAAGCCTCAGTTCAGGGAATTCCGGAATTATACAGTATAGAAGCTTCAATGGAAGGCGGGTCACCTGAAGTGGAAATCGTTATCGACCGGCTTCGCGCCGGAATCTTTAACCTGACTGTCACCAATGTGGTAAACCAGATTAAAGATCAGTTAACCGGTAAATTGGCAGGAACAGTTGAAAAAGGCGGAGAAATGCAGGACATTACCCTTCGTTTACCAGACAAAGGACTGGCTGATATTTCGGATATGATCATCAAAAACGGAACACAGGTTATTCATATCAATGAAATTGCCACGATCAAACAAGGTGTATCGCCGAAAGAAATCTTTCGTCGTAACCAGGTCCGGATTGGAAAAATTACCGCTTATATGAACAAAGATATTGCTCTTGACAAGATGGTAGGAAAAGTAAATCAGGCCATTGCCGGAATCAGTTTGCCTCCGGACTACAAAATAAAGGTCACCGGCGAAGAAGAAAAACGCAAGGAATCGATGGATGCCCTCAGTTTTGCCCTGATTTTGTCGATCATCCTGGTGTTTATGGTGCTGGCCGCCGAATTCGAGTCTTTGCTTCATCCATTCACTATCCTGACGACCATTCCTTTTGCAATTGTCGGTTCAATACTGGCCTTCTTTATCATGAACCAGACTTTGAATATTATGGCTGTAATTGGAATCATTATGCTTGTTGGCATAGCTGTAAATAACTCCATCCTTTTAGTGGATCGGATTCTTCAGATTCAAGCTGAAGGTGGCTCCCGAACCGAAGCGATCATGCAGGCAGGTCAGCAGCGAATCCGCCCGATTTTGATGACCACTTTGACGACCATTCTGGCGATGCTTCCGCTTACCTTCGGATTCGGTCAAAGCGCATCGTTGCGCGCGCCAATGGCTTTGGCCGTAATCGGCGGTCTGATCACTTCAACGATTATGTCGCTTGTTGTGATTCCATGTGTTTTTGACGTATTGGATGGATTGAAAAAAAGCCAAGCCCCTCCAAACCTCCCCGAAGGGGAGGCTTAAAATTGTTCTTGTTGAGTTGAGATTATTTTATGAAAAGCGCTTCCAAACTTTCCCCCTTTGGGGGAATTAGAAGGGGGCTTATATTTTTTTGACAATGAAATTCATCATACAGCGAAAAATACTGATCAGCATGTTGTTTCTGGGACTAACCGTTTTGGGTTACGTCTCCTACAAGCAGTTGCCGGTTGAACTGTTGCCCAATGCCGAACTTCCTTTTCTGTTCGTTCAGGCTAATTCGGCTATAGAAATGGCTCCGGAATACATGGAAAATCATGTGGTTATTCCACTTGAAGGAGCTGTTGGAACGCTCGAAGGCATCGAATCCATCGAATCCAACGTACAATCGCGGCAGGCATCCATCGTAGTTTATTACAAGAAAAATGTCAATTTCAAGTATGCTTACCTGAAACTTCAGGAAAAGATCAATGAGATTCAATCAACCATGCCCACAGGCGTGCGGGTCAGTGTGGCCAAAGTCGACCTGAAACAGATGAATTCGCAGTTTATGGAACTTCAGGCGCGTGGCGAAGGAGGGATTGACCGGGTGCGCACCTTGGTTGATCAGGATATCAAACCCGATCTGGAGAATATCGATGGAATCGCCTCAGTCAATGTGTATGGCGGTAAACAAAAGTCAATCGAAGTTATACTGGATACGAAGGCCTGTGAAGCATACCACATTACATCGGGGAAAATACGTTCGGTGCTTTCGCAAAACACGCAATCACGAACCTATGTGGGTAACCTGAAGGAAAAAACTACGCAGTATTTCGTTCATGTCACTGCCGAATACACGAAAGTAGAAGATATCGAAAATCTGGTTGTCGCAAGCGGGCCTATTTTGCTGAAAGATGTTGCCGAAGTTCGGTTTGGTGTCAAGGAAGAAACATCGTTCAGCCGGGTAAACGGAAAAGATGCGGTCACCATTTTACTGGTAAACGATTCGCAGGCCAATCTCATTGAGCTTTCAAAAGCTACCCGAAAGATTGTGTCGAAGCTGAATGAAAAAATGGCAACCAAAGAAATCGTAATTGCTGAAATCAGCAATTCGGCCGACCAGATGGAGAAGAACATCGATCAGATTATGGAACTGGCCCTGATTGGCGGGATTATGGCAATTTTCGTACTGTGGATTTTCCTGAAAAATCTGCGCATCGTTTCGTTTATCGCATTGGCCATACCGATTTCAATTTTCACTTCATTCAATCTGTTTTATGCCTTCAACATCAGCATCAACAGCCTTACTTTGGTGGGAATGGCTCTTGCCATTGGGATGTTGCTCGATAACAGCGTGGTGGTGCTCGAGAATATTTACCGGCTGGCAGGGAAGGGGTATGCCCCTATGCAAGCTGTTGTTCAGGGGACAACCGAAGTCTGGCGTTCAATTCTGGCATCTACCCTGACGACAATAACTGTTTTTATTCCGTTTTTATTTTCCAAAAATTTCATGGTCGAAATGTTGGGATTCAACGTTGGAGTTTCAATCATCTCCACCGTATTGGTATCACTGGCCGTTGCCCTGCTTTTGGTTCCAATGGCTTCCTATGCCCTGCTCCGAAGGAAAGTAGCCAAAAATATCTTCTATGAAAAAGTGACCACCAACATGCGGATGGTTCAGGTTTACCTGGTATTGCTGAAGTCGTGTATGCGCTTTCCGGCAGCTACCATTATCGGAGGAATCGTATTGTTTTTCCTCGCAGTTTTCCTTAGTCTCGCGGTGAGTATCAATTCACTTCAGGAAGTCGAAAACAAGGAAATCCGCCTATATGTAACCATGCCTTCAGGTTCATCGCTTGAAACTACCGATAAGACTGTTCAGGAAGTTGAGAAAAAATTGGATGATCTGGCAGAGAAATTGGATGTAATCAGCAAAATAGAAGCTGAGCAAGCCGTTGTAACCATTAAGTTAAAAGAAAAATTTGAGGATCTTGCAGACCGGACATTTGCCCAGGTAAAAACCGACATCAGCGACCGTACCAAAGGAATAAAAGCTTCGTCGATTTCTTTCACGCAAACACAAAATACGCGCAGTTTTCAGGGAGGAAGCCGCAACATGGGTGGCGCTTTCCAGAAAATGATGGGGATTGGAACCGACGAAGAAAAAATTGTACTCAAAGGACAGGATTTCAAACAGCTACAGGCAGTTGGCGAAGACATTAAATATTTTATCGATCAGCTTGAATCGGTGCAAACGGTTAACCTGAATATTTCGGATAACCGGCCTGAAGTACACTTGTATTTCAATCCGCTGCTGATGACCGAATACAACATTTCGCTCAACAATATTTTGACTGAAATCAATTCCTTTTCAAAGGAAATTGCAACCAATATTCAATACAAACAGGGCGTCGACGAGTATGAAATCATCATCACCCAAAAACCACTGGTTGAAGAGGAAAAGGAAAAGACCGACCGCAACATGGAAGAACTTAGAATGTTGCAGGTCAGCGATGCACAAGGCGGAATTCATGACCTTCAGGATTTTACGAACATTGTTTATGCCAGTGGCCTTGCTGGAATCAACCGGGTGAATCAGGAAAAACAGATTGAGGTGAATTACCGTTTCGTGAGCGGAGCCGCCGATTCAAAAGAGTTGCTTGCAGCCTACCGGTACGAAATTGATGAACTGGTTGCCAATTATAATTTGCCATCGGGGGTTGCTGTCGAAGTGGTTCATGAAGAAACCGATTTTTCGGAGTTTTATTTCATGATTGGTGCGTCTATTTTGCTGATATTTATGATCATGGCTTCGGTTTTTGAGTCCATTTCTACACCGTTCGTTCTGCTCTTTTCAATACCTCTGGCGGCCATCGGTTCGCTGATTGCACTCATTATTACCAATAACAGTCTGCTCAATGCCAATACATTGACTGGGTTTTTGATCCTGATCGGTGTGGTGGTCAACAATGGGATTATTCTGATTGATTATACCAATATTCTCCGGAAACGAGGCTTCCGCCGCTCTCGCGCACTCATGACTGCAGGACTTTCGCGTGTGCGACCGATTCTGATTACAGCAATTACAACCATTGTCGGAATGCTTCCGCTGGCTATGGGCGATGCCGAATACGTGAGTGCCATTGGCGCCCCGTTTGCCATCGTGGTTATCGGCGGTCTGGCACTGAGTACGATACTCACACTGGTCTTTATACCGACATTTTATTCCGGATTGGAAAATGCCATCGATTGGTTTAAAGAGCAAAAGGTCCGTATCCGGATTACCATGATTGGCTTAATGGCTGCATTGTTTGTATTGATTTACTTTAAAATTGATTCAGGCTTGTGGCAGATGCTTGACTTTATTTTGGTTTCCATTCTGGTTCCTGGATCTACCTGGTTTTTGCTCAATAGTCTGAGAAAAGCACAAACAACATTGATTGGAGAACAGGATACTCTGAACATCCGCATTCAGAACCTGGTAAAAATTTATGACCGTGAGACCCGGTTTTCACGCGAGTGGGAATCACGTAAGAAAATACGTCGCCGTGCGGGTCTCGAAAAGCAATACCAAACTTTAAAGGAATTTGATTACCTGATCTGGCAAATTCCTGTATTGGGATTCCTGGTCTATTTCAGTTACTTCTATTTGAATTCAGCATTCTGGTCGCTTTTGCTTTCAGTTGGAATTGCCCAGTTCGCGCTCAGTATATGGAGGCCATTTGGTCTGCTCCTGAATTTCAGGGCTGAAAGTTCAAGCAAAAAACTTCCGGTGAAAGTTTTCAATGCCATGCGAATTTTTCTCTTTTGGATTTTACCGGCAATTGAAGTTTTCGTGGTTTGGAAAATCGACAAAACCATTGGATTGGTGGTCACATTTGGAATTTTGTGGTATCTGGCATTAATCATTTCGGTTACTTCCAAAAAATTATATCAGGAAAACATCAACATCGACCGCATTACCGGGCGCTTTGGAACCACGCGCCGTGCTTTGCTTCGCCTGGTGAAACAAATACCGGTTATCGGAAAACAGCATCAGCCATTTAAGGCGTTGAATGGTGTTTCGCTCGAAATCGGAATCGGAATGTTTGGTTTGTTGGGTCCGAACGGTGCCGGAAAATCAACCATGATGCGCATCATTTGCGGTATCCTGGAACAGAGTTACGGGAAAATCTGGATCAATGGCATCGACACGCAGGAAAAACGGGAAGAATTGCAAGGGCTGATCGGGTACCTGCCGCAGGAATTCGGTACCTACGAAAATATGCCAGCGCAGGAATTTCTGGATTATCAGGCGATTCTGAAAGGAATCACCGATGAGGAAGAACGGATTCAGCGCATCGAATATGTGCTAAAAGCCGTGCACATGTGGGAAAAACGCGCCGATAAAATCGGTTCCTATTCCGGAGGAATGAAGCAGCGAATCGGAATTGCACAAATCCTGCTTCATCTGCCAAAAATTATGGTGGTCGACGAACCTACTGCCGGACTTGATCCACGCGAACGCATCCGCTTCCGGAACCTCATGGTTGAGCTGAGTCGCGACCGTATCGTAATCTTCTCGACCCACATCATTGAAGATATTTCGAGCTCATGCAACCAGGTTGCCGTGATTAATCGCGGCCGTTTAAAATACTTCGGAAAACCTTCGGAAATGGTACATCTGGCGAAGGATATGGTTTGGCAGTTTGACCTGTCGGTAGCCGATTTTGAAAAGATGGAGAACAAACAGCTGGTAACACACCACATGCGTCAGGGCGACCTGATCAGGGTGCGTTTCATCTCAAAGAAGAAACCTACCGAAGATGCGATTATGGCTAATCCGGTTTTGGAAGATGCGTATTTGTGTTTGATTAAAGATTTAAAGTAGAATAAATTAACGATTAACGATTGTTGATTAACCATTAACGATGGAAGAGCTTCATTACTAATTCGTTAATCTTTAATCGTTGATCATTAATCTAAAATCA
>CAIPKZ010000275.1 GCA_903865775.1 uncultured Prolixibacteraceae bacterium
CTGCAGCAGCTGCTGATAAAACAATCATCGATACGATGGATTATGCTGCTATTCCTACGGCAGTTGTTGGATATGAACCTTATAATTTTAATCTGAACCCAACACCTGTTCAGGGAGGTTATAATGACCACATTTCAGAACTTTCTGACACCTATAAAGACGCGACTGGTGATTTGCTCAAATCAAGATTAATTTCTTATGCAGAAGTTTGTTTTATTCTTGCAGAATCAGCAAAAAAAGGTTGGTCTGTTGGTGCTCAGAAATCATGGTATGAAAAAGGAGTTAAAGCTTCTTTGGATACATGGGGAGTAGGCGGTGATTATTCTGATTATGTTGCAACTACAGGTGTCGCTTACACAGGCTCATTAGAACAGATTATGACTCAGAAATGGATCGCCAGCTGGACAAATGCAACTGAAGCATGGTGTGACTGGAGAAGAACAGGACTTCCTGCGTTAAAATTTGGCCCGAAAGGAAAACGTGACGCCATGCCATTACGTTTCCGTTACGATGCCAATGAGAAAAATAGAAATGCAGCTAATTATGCTACTGCTATTAGTCGTTTGGTTGAGACTTCATTTACCGCACAAGATGGTAAAGATAGCCCATGGTCAAAAATGTGGTTATTACAATAATTTTAGAAACCATTAAGATTTAATACGAATGCCACTACCTATTGGTGGTGGCATTCTTTTTTTCAATATAATTTTATAAAGGTGCTGTTAATTATTTTTTGACACCACTTTTCCCCGAAGAAAAGCCCTAAACCATGTTAGAAACAAGAACTCTTGTAATTTTATTTTTTTGCTTTTTACTGGTCAATCCTGAATGGATATCAGCACAAAACAACAAGCAGTCTGTATACAAAGACGTCCCATTCCTGCAAGAATACAGCATCAAATATTATACTACTGATGCATCAACCCAACTTAAAAAAGTCGCTTCCGACCGGAACGGAAATGTCCAGATTCTCAGCTCGGAAGGTTTAATGAAACCCTTTGATGGACAATTCCTTTATCCCGGAACAATCGTTGCTGATGCTTCTTATCGCTCAATGGCCGGCAAAAAAGTGGTCGGTATCGATTCGTACCAGAATCAATTGGTTTACCTCGATGGCAAAACCGTATTTAGCAATGCCTGGGCCGGAAAGTTATTTTCGAAGCACGAAATGCCTGACGCCAAAATCTTTGTTGGAGGCGCTGATTTTATATTCCTGGTTTCTGACGGGAAAGAATTGAAATGCATTAAAAACTCACAGATAATTTGGAGCGGAACTGTTTCCGACGGGATAACCGAACTGCGGTATTCAACCGAAAGCGGACTGTTCTGGATTTTAGGAACAAAATCGCTGAATACATTTAATCCGAATGATGCAAAGCTAAGCAAAGTCTTTGACGGAGCCGATTTTACATCCTTCGACCTGACTGATAAAGGTGAAACGATCTTTATCGGAACCAAAAATGGCTATATCGAATTCAATACAATATCCAAAAAACAAGTCGGTGAAATTCACCGGAAACTTCCCTGCACCGATATCACTTCTGTGAAATATATCAATGGAAAAGCGTGGTTCGGTTCAACGTTCGGAGCGTTCATGCTTCGTGAAGATGGAAAATACAATTATTACAACGGCGAACGCTGGTTACCGGGTAATCGGGTTTGCGACATTGCACAAGGTCCGGATGCATCAGTTTTAATTTTGACGGACAAGGGACTTGGTCAGATCTGTTTCAAAAACCAGACTTTGGAAGAAAAGGCCTTGTATTACGAAGAACAGGTTCGTCAGCGCCATATCCGCAATGGATTTAATGCCTCGTGGGACGGATTAAAGCACGGAAATCTATCGACCGGATATTTAAGCGATTCAGATAACGATGGATTGTGGACGTCGATGTACCTGGCCGGAGAAGTTTTCCGGTATGCAGTAACCCATTCAGAAGATGCACTTCAAAATTGCCGGGAATCTCTCGATGCCATGAAGCGTCTTTATACTATTAATTCGAACGATATCGGATTTCCTGCCCGTTCATTTGAACGTAGTGGCATGATCGAAAAACTTTCGGATTCAGACCGGTGGCGTCATGCCAAAGATCCGGAGTGGGACTGGAAAGCCACCACAAGCAGCGATGAAGCGATTGGGCATATTTTTGCTCTGAGTGCCATGGCAGAACTCATTGATGTTCCTGAAATTCAAGCCCGGGCAATTCATCTGATTGATATTTTGATGCAGCACATTGTTGATCACAAAATGTACCTGGTTGATTTTGACGGAAAGCCTACAACCTGGGGGCGCTGGAATCCGGAATATGTGAATGCAAGGCCCGTCAATGTTGGCGACCGGAAGATTTGTTCTTCCAATATCACAGCAATGCTCCAGACAGCCTATCATTTTACACACAAGGAGATTTATAAAACGAAGGCTCTTGAATTGCTGACCAAATATGGTTACCTCGAAAACCTGATGCGACCAATGAAATCAATCGGAACTGCACCTCCTGATGCGGACGAACTGAGCAAAGAACTTTCAAATGAATGGAACCATTCCGATGACGAGATGTACTTTATCGGTTACTGGGGATTGTATCGTTATGCTTTGAATGATGAGTTAAAAGCAAAATACAAGGAAGCCATCATTGACCATTGGGAAATTGAACGTCCGGAAAAAGATGGTGCCTGGAATATATTTACAGCTTTACTTGGTGATCGCGATTACGACCTGAATGAAGCCGTATGGTACCTTCAGGAACATCCTATGGATCTGGTAGAATGGGACATCATGAATAGTCAGCGCAAGGATATTGAATTAATCGCTCCCAACTTCAGATCTCAAACTACCGATGAGGTACTTCCTCCGGATGAACGCCCAATACAAAGGCATAACGGCAACATGTTTAATATGGATCGTCAGGGTGCAAACGGAACTTCTGAAAGCAGTGCCGGTGACATCTGGTTATTGCCATACTGGATGGGAAGGTATCTGGGAGTGATCAGTGGTCCACAGAAGAAATAGGTATTTATTAAGCAAAATATTTGTAAAGATGTTAACAAAAAATATTCAAAGAATTATTCTCATTTGCCTGGCAGTTTCGGTTATTTCAGTTACAGCCAGTGCCATTTCTGTAAGTGAACCAGAGCAAAAACATCAGGATAAACCTTATATTCAGGATTACAGCATCAGGTTCGTTAACGAAAAGAAGGATACCCGGTTGCAGAAAGTTGTTTCTGACCGGAACGGTTATATCCAGATATTCTCATCCAAAGGATTGCTGCGTCCACGCGCCGGTCAGTTCCTGTTTCCCGGTACGCTGGTAACTGACGTTCAGGACAAGCAAACTTCGGACAAAAAGATTGCAGGAATCGGAATCTATCAGGACCAGCTGGTTTATGTCGATGAAAAGGCAGTCTTCAGTAATGCCTGGGCTGGCAAATTGTATTCCAGACATTCGATGCCAGATGCCAGATTTCTTTCTGGCGGAAAAGATTTTACTTTCCTGATATCCAATGGTAAAAGCCTTGTGCTATTGAAAGACTCGAAGAAACTATGGGAAGGTTCTTTGGCTGGTGAAGAGGTGAAAGATATTAAATTTGATTCGGCGAATAACCTTTTTTGGATTTTGGGTACTGCATCGTTAAGCACTTTTTCTCCTGAAAAGAATCAACTAATCAAGGTGCTCAGCGGGAATAATCTGACCTGCATCGAACCAACATCCGGAAAGTTGATTGTCGGTACTTCGGATGGATATTTCGAATTGGATTCTAAAACAAAAAAGCAAACCGGAGAAATTCATAAAAAAATGCCATGGACTGAGCTGACTTCAATCAGCAAGATTGATGGAAAAATCTGGTTCGGTTCTACCTGGGGAGCGATGCAACTTCGCGAAGACGGCAAGTTTGATTACTATGCGGGCGAACGCTGGATTCCTTCGGATACCGTGGTTGGTATAGCCAAAGGACCTGAAAATTCAGTACTTGTTTTAACCACAAAAGGTCTTGGAAAAATCTGTTTTCAGGAAATGACACTTCAGGATAAAGCCATGTTTTTCGAAAAACAGGTTCGCGAACGTCACATCCGCACCGGTTTTAATGCCAATACTCAATTGACGGTTCCCGGAGATGTGACATCTGGAATTATGGAAGATTCGGATAACGATGGATTATGGACTTCGATGTACCTGGCCGGGGAAACTTTTCGGTATGCCGTATCTAAATCTGACGATGCTTTGCAGAATGTCCGCGAATCGCTGGATGCCATGGAACGCCTGTATACAATTAACGGTCTCAACTCCGGATTTCCTTCACGCTCATTCGAACGGCGTGGTTATAAATACGACAGTGAACCCTGGCGCAGGGCCAACGATCCGGAATGGGACTGGAAATCGACTACCAGCAGTGATGAAGCCATCGGACATATTTTTGCCTTTGGAGCAATTGCCGAACTGGTACCTGTTCCTGAATTAAAAAATAAAGCAATCATGCTGATTGATACCCTGATGTCGCATGTGGTTAAAAATGACTTTTACATGATTGACTGGAATGGAAAGCCAACCCGCTGGGGTCGCTGGAATCCGGAATACGTGAATGCCCGGCCGAAGATAGTTGGCGACCGCAAAATCAACTCATCCAATATTATTGCCATGTTGCAGACAGCCTATCACTTTACTAAAAATGAAAAGTACAAGGAGGCTGCATTAACCTTAATGAAAAAGTATGGCTACCTGGAGAATCTGATGCAACCCATGAAGGAAATCGGGATGGCACCAGCTGATGCTGACGAGTTGAGTAAGGAACTTTCTACTGAATGGAATCACTCGGACGATGAAATGTACTATTGTGGCTATTGGGGTTTGTATCGTTATGCCTTGAATGACACTTTGAAGGCCAAATATAAAGCTGCCATAATCGACCATTTTGAGATCGAAAGACCCGAGAAAGAAGGTCTCTGGAATATTATGACTGCCATTTCCGGAGCTAAAAGTATTGATCTGAATGAGGCTGTCTGGTATCTGCAGAATTATCCTCTGGATCTGATTAACTGGACTGTAATGAATAGTCATCGGAAAGATATTGATAAGATTGAACCGAACTTCAGGGAGCAAACCATAAAAGAAGTTCTTCCTCCGGATGAAACACGGATTGCACGTCACAATTCGAATTTGTTCACTTTGGATGGCCATGATGCCGGCCGGTCAGAAAACAGTGCCGGTGATATCTGGCTTTTGCCATACTGGATTGGTCGTTATCTGGGAGTAATCAGTGAACCTGAAATTAAAAAATAGTATCGTGTCATAGAACTCTTTCAGTTCAGTGCTGGCACGACCATAGATGATTGTTTTTGTTAGGTTTGGTTAGAAGGCATGTGTCCTGATCGTTAGTATCAGGCACATGCTTTTGTGAATTTCCCAAAGCCTTATTGAATGATTTTATTTTAATGGTGAACTTTTTAGGCTGTAAACTAACCAATTATGAGATGCTCCGAAAAATTAAGAAATAAAAATGCCACAATGTTATCAAGGCTCAAAGAGACACAAAGCATAGATTATTAGCCGTATAATCTTGGTGAAACTTTGGGTCTTTGAGTCTTCGTGGCTAAAAAGGCTTTTCGGAGTGATCTCAATTGTAATTTTAAGTGAATCAGTATGAATTCAACTAAACTCAATCCGGGCTGGCGTTTTGGAACCATTTTTCTGGTTGGAATTTCCCTTTCAATTGGATGGGGAATCCGGGGTAATTTTGGTCATGAATATGGTGCAGCATTTGCCGGTTGCCTTGCTGCAATTACGGTAGCACTCCTGTCGGGTCGTGAAGATTGGCGTGAACGCGTTCCTTATTTTGCTTTTTTTGGGGCTCTGGGTTGGGGATTTGGCGCTTCGCAATCTTATATGCAGGTACTTTCGTATGCCAACAGCGGACATGCAACTTCACAGCTTTATGGATTTGCAGCTACATTTCTGCTTGGTTTTACATGGGCCGGAATGGGTGGTGCCGGAACTGCCTTTGCCGGAGTCGCCACAAGAGAAAGGTTGATCAGCATTTTCAAACCGCTCCTTTTTCTATGGGGAGCCTGGATTTTTCTTGATCTGGCTGAAGATTCCATTGCCAAAATGCTGGAGTCCAATGCTCGTTTTGACGACACCTTGTCGCGGCACAAAAATCCGCTCTATTGGTTCGATGCCGATTATCTTCCCGCATTTTTTGCACTAATCAGTGCATGGGTATATGACCTCTATAATAGAAAAGGTGACCTGACCCGGTTATTTCTGCCAGTTTTTACTTTAGGCGGAGCCATTTCAGGAGGCGGTATTCAATTGCTCCTTCGGTCTGTAGGTCTGGAAGCTAAGCTAGCAAGTGCTTTGACTTATCTTCAGGGCGATCCAACGTATATCAATCCTGCAACCGGGAAGCAAGCCTACGAAGCATCGAATTTGCTGAATAACTGGCCGCAATGGTTTGGGGATTATCCTCAGCATATTGGTTGGGTTATCGGGCTGATCTTAGGAATTTCTATCTATTTTATTATCCATGGAAAATTCAGGAATGGCTCGTCATTGATTGCCTGGATGGGAAGTGGCTGGCTGATCTCATTTTTAATCTTTCCGGTTTTCGGCAGTTTGTTTTTTGCTGATTCGGGCGGACTTCGGATGACTCCGCCGCGATCAGACGACTGGGCCGGTATTTTGGGAGTCTTTGTAGCAACAAGCATATGGCTGTGGCGCAACAACCTGAAGCCGGTTGCTGTGGCTTCACTCATCAGCGGCACAATTGGTGGATTGGGCTTTTCCGGAATACTTTGGGTTCAGCAAATCATGACCTCATTTGGAAGTTCGCGCATTCTGGAAAACAAAGGTATTTTACCCGGAAGTCCTGAATTCAATTCAATTACTTCAAGCTGGGCCAACTGGCAGTCGCAAAACTGGCACAGTTTTCTGGAACAAAGCTATGGCTTTGTGAATGGCATCTCCATTGCAATCGCTTTGGGATTTTTAGCTTCGCGAATCACCTTGCACAAAGATCAGGAGGAAAAAGGCTTATTAGTAAAAGGAAGATGGACAAAAGCTTTCGCTGCCTTATTTGTAATGCTGGTATTGACTTATTTCAATGTCGTTAAAAATGTAGCCGTTTGGAGCGAACAGTTGAAAACGGAAATCTGGAATAAAGTGATTACTCATGCTGATGGTACGACTGAGACCGTGGCTGCTCAATGGGATTTGCCTTACCTGGGAAGATTTCCCGGTCTGGATTTCCTTCATGCCTCGCCGTTGGGATGGTTTAACCTGACCTGGGCTTTGTTAGTTGCAGCCTGCATCATGATCGTTGTAAGACATTATCGTTCACCACTTCCAATTATTCCCAAAAGCAACCTGGCCAAAGGGCAACTAATTTTCCTGATTATTCTCTGGATCATGGTGGTTGCCAATTTCGAACGGGCTTTAACCGGATGGCATCCCAGTCGATTGTTAACCGAATGGGTAGTTTTTGTAAATGCCATTCTGGCAACGGTATTGGTTCTCATATTGCCACGCGATGAAGAAACTGTTGTGATAAATGAGGTAGAGAATTACAAGCCTTATTATAAAAAACTTTGGGTAAAAGCAGTTGGAGTAATGGTTTTATCAAGTCTGTTGTTCCTGGGAACAAACCGGCTGATCTATCAATATCCGGCTTACGAGAAAATGAATAAGTACAATTACCAATACCGGTTTGGACCCGATGCAACCTGGAGAGTTCATCCCAATCTGAAA
>CAIPKZ010000276.1 GCA_903865775.1 uncultured Prolixibacteraceae bacterium
ATACTTACAAAAAGGAAACAAATGGCTGTGACCGGCGACATTTTTCCGGTCAATATTCTTAGTTTGAACGCATCCGATTGACCTATAAAATTACTGAGGTCCCACCGGTAGGAAGTCCCAAAGTCAATCAATGCAAGCAGTGTAACAATTCCAATAAGACCTGAAGAGCAAATCAGGAAGTAATGCCAAAATTTGTTTTGGGTATTTCTGCGAATCAGATCCAGTGCAATACCGGTAAGAATAAACAGCAGAGCGGCTTCTTCTGCCATTGGGACATACATTTGACCCAGGCTGATGATTTCAATTAATCCAAGATACCATCCTGACAGAACAACCAGCCCAATAATAATAGTAGAATATGCGCACACCAAAACAGCCCGGTTAAGCCAGAAATCTTTAGAATGTCTTTTAAGAACAGAAGAACTTTCCATATTCTCCTGTTTTAATTCCTTCAACTCCTCCAGGAGTTTTTCCTTGCTTCGATCCTGAATGCCCATAATAAGCTGATTTTTTTAAATCCATACTCATATTACCGGATGATTTTGGCTTGGTGTTTTTTTTAGCCGATTCTTTGAATAATTTACTTTTCTAACCTTTCCTTTCCTGCTTTCAGCTGTTCCATGGTTTCAACCGAACTCAGCATTAATTTTACACCCAGGTAAACCAGGTCGATATCTGCTACTGAAATGACGATATCGCCTGTCAGTATAACTCCTTTATTCAATACCCGGTCGAGTAATTCAAGTATGGTGATGTCTTTCGACTGGTCGATTACATTATCGCTCATGCTGTTTTTTCTTTAATCGAAATAAAACTAAATGGAGGCCACGGGCCGGTCATTTCAATCGAAAATCCGAAATTGCCGTGCTTTTCCTGAACGTTTTCTGCTGTATTCTGAAAATCCTTCGCCCGATTCTTATCAACCAAAAAACCAGCGTTCAGGATCATGGTGTCTTCTCTTCCGGTAAATTCTTTCGGAAGAAGGTTGTTCAGATTGTGGGACTCGCTCAAATCATTGAATTCATTAAAATATTCCTGACCGTACTTTTTGCAAATCCGGTCCATTTCATTTTCGACCAGATCGGTCTTTTTTCGTTTCATTAAATAGGCTTTTCCCGGCGAACTGATCATGATTTCCTTTTCGAGTGCGGCAGCTTCTTCGCTCAATTCGTCAATTTGCAGGCGAAGCGAATTGCGGTCGCAAAAAATCTTAACCGCCCATTCCTGCTTGTTTTTAATCCGATCGAAGTTTTCGATGAGTGAGTCCGAATAATCGGTAATGAATTTTTTCAAACTGTCTTCAGTAAGGAAAATGGTTCCGAATTTAAACGGGATGACCGTATTTTGCTCCATGAGCAGGCTGATTACCCCCACATGATCGCGGGCATTGGTCTCCAGCCAAAGAATATCCGACAAATTTCTCCGGAAATTTTCCTCGGAGAATTCGCTTTCGGAAACATCTTTCACGATCACATAAAAATTGCCGGCTGCAACCGATTTCAGATTGGCAGATTTCAATTCGCCACCCAATTCAGGCAAGCTGTTCGAAAGGCAATAAACGTAGATCAGATCAGTATTCATGGGGACTGTTTAAACTTGTTATTACTGCTCATCGCTGTCCATTCCTTCGAAGGAACTCATTCGTTCGAACGAGGTAATTTCAAGATTGTCATCCACCTTGACGGAATAAAAAAGCCGTACTTGTTTAGGTGGCAGATTCATGGCTTTCAGAAACGAATCGTCTTCATAGACTTCGGCCACTGAACTCCAGATTTCCTTCACTTTTTCAATTTTCACGACGGTTACATCGTAGCAGTTTATATTCTCTTTCAGGAAACTAACCACTGTTTTTTTTACTTGGATTATGTTGCTCATTGTTTAACTCCTTATATAAATTTTAAAATAATTTGCCTCAGATTCATAAATAGAAATAAATAATTTGCCACAGATTCACAGATTATATTTTGAAAAATAAATTCACCACAGATTCACAGCCTATAAAATGAGTCGTTTTGTAACTAATGAGTCTTCTCCGAAGTTTACAATTAAGCCTAATGGACAATTTGATATTGCCAGATAATTGATTACCCAGCGGAAATGCTCATCAACAATTCCTTTCTGAGCTTTAACTTCCAGAATGATTTGATTATACACTACAAAATCTGCAAAGAAACAATGTGGCAGAATTACATCTTTGTACTCAACCTCATATTTCTTCTCACGTTCATATGGAATGTTTTGCTTTTTGAATTCATATTCAATAGCATCTTTATAAACTATTTCGAGCAAGCCTCTTCCCAGAATTCTATGAACCTCCATGCATATTCCAATGATTAGATATGATTCATCTTGTAATGGATATTGTTGTTCTGAATATTTCATACTCACATTTGGTGTTTTTTTGTCTTTTTTTCTTTTAATCTGTGAATCTGTGGCTTAATTTCTTATTCCTTTTTGCCTTCTTTTTTCATGTTGTGACCGCAGGTTGGACAAAATTTGTAATCGAACATAAAACGCCAGCCATCGCCACATTCGGGACACTTAACGTTGAAGGGCTGACCACAATCCATGCAGAAGTTTTCGTTTCCGCCGGTTGTTTTTCCACATTTGGGACATTTGAATGCACTCATTTTATCCTCCGTTTCTTATTGATTTAGTTTTTCTTTTCTGATGTTTTCCAGCAAATTCAGCAGTTCATCTTCTTTTCTGTCGTATTCTTCTTCGTCAATTTCATCCATCTCGAACTGCATTTGCAAAGCCATAAGCTTTTCTTTCAGGGAACCTTCATCCGACATTTCCTTTACAATCACCTCATTGATTTTCTCCGCAATAAATATGACACCTTTTAAAGGCGCAAGCAATATATCATCGATTAACAGCATATCAGATTCCTTTCGTATTAATTACCAGGTTGACAAAATTGTACAATGGAAGGGTGCCTACATATTTAAAAGTCATGAAATTGCTGAACTTTTCGGACAGCTCGTTAACAACTTTGTCGAAAGCAGGTTCTGATTCATTTTTAACCAGAAATGCGGCGTTCAAAACCATCATTTCTCCATAGTTGTCGTTAACTTTCAGTTCTTCGGTGAACGGATTCAGCGCATCAATAATGCTGGTTTTGTAATTTTCAATCTCCTTTTTGAGTGCTTCAGCCACCATCTCGCCAATTTTCATG
>CAIPKZ010000277.1 GCA_903865775.1 uncultured Prolixibacteraceae bacterium
AATCAGTAAAAAATCTGCATGAATCTCCTTGTAAAGCATTACTGATTCGGATTCGCCTGAATCCATGATAAATAATAACTCATTAAAACCCTTGATTGGCTGTATTCTATTTCTGAAGAAAGCGGAAATTAACTGGTAATCTGACTTTGTTACATCATATGTAATCTCTTCCCATACAGCCGGAGGAATGCACACTTTATTAAATAATGCGTCCAAAATGTCAAGCCTGTCGATTAAAGCAAGGGAGAATATCGGGCCTGAATCTGCTATTACAAGTCCATTTTTCATCTTACTTCAGCTTTTCAATATCCTTCAACACATCAGTAATTGTGAGATTTGATATTGGCACATCGTTTTCAGAAAGAACTGTTTCAAATTGAAATCTGGAGAGCCCACACAATTGAGCTGCTTTTCCAATGGTCAATTTCTGCAAACGGAATAATCTAATTGCTAAAGAAATCTTTATGCCTTGCTTTAATTCAGACTCTGTCTCGTTCAACGCGAGAAGCAGATCAGAAGGAAAATCTATCGTGATCGACTGAGTATTCATGTCTTTTTTGTTTCAAAAGTAAGAAAAATGGAAATAAGTTAAACTACTATTTGCCGGCAACTTTCTCCATTTCAACTTTATATTCTTCAGGCTGATAAAGCAAAACCACATCACCTTCCTTGATATCATTTTTAACCACGCAGAACTGGTCGTTTTCGGCAACCACCTGAATTGGGAGTTCAGTAATCTTTCCGCCCTTTTTCAGGTAAATAACTGGCTTTCCCATTTGCGAGAAAATAGCCTTTTTGGGCACCAAAAGTTGGTCGTGATAGGAGGACACAATAATGTCACTGTTCGCATTCATGCCGGGTTTCATATCCTTATCCGAACGTTCGAAGCGGATGAGCACCCTGAAAACCTTCATGTCAAAATCCTGATGATCTTCGCCGATATTGGCAATTTTAATCACCTTTCCTATAAACACTTTATCGGGCAGAGCTTCAATTGAGATCCGGACACTGTCACCCATTTCGACCTTCGAAATATCGATTTCCCTGACAAAGGTCTCGGTAATAGCTACCGACATATCGGGCAAAGTTGCAATCGAAGGCCGCCAGATATCAATCTGCGAATCTTTTCCGTAAGCTTTCCCATTCCGGTCTTTGGTAAACATGACGATCCCGTCTTCCGGAGTGGTTATGGTTGTTAAAACAAGTGCTGCCTGATATTTTGCGATCCGTTGGTTACGTTCAGCCACACGGTCTTCATAGCGTGTCACCTGAAGTTTTAGCCGGTTCCGGTCGAGTAAATAATTTCGCCTGATTTTATCCACTTCGATTTCAGCCTTCTCATAATTCATCCGGGTTTTGCGCTGGTAGGCTTCCGATTCGTATTTCGACTGTTCCAAATCAATTTTCAGGTATTCCAGATCGAGCTTGGCATTGTTGATGGCTTCCCGCTTTTGCGAAAGATTCACGGCACTGTCGAGCACAACATTACGCAGATCGGCATCCATTTTTTCCTTTTCCTGCTGGATATCACGCATATTGGTCTGAAGTTGACTGTCATCGAGTTTAGCAATGTAATCGCCTTTCTTAACCGCTTTTCCCTCCAGAATTGCATCCGCTATTTTGAACTGATAGACATGCAATTCCTCATCACAAATAAGATCCGGCAGATTAATCTCGGTATATTTTTCGCCCTTCACCTCGCCTTTACAACTGACAACTACTTCGAGGTTGCCCTTTTTTATTTTTTTCGATTTCTCGTTGCCCGGTTTTACCTGAAAAACCAGATATGCCGCTATAATTAAAATAACTGCTGCTGAACCCAGGTAGATATATTTATTTTTTTTGATCATGTCAGCCTAATTTTTTATGATTTTGTCATACTCGGCAGTCAGGTCCTCACCCTTTACAAAATCGTAAAGTGTAAGCATTCGCAAACGGTAAAAATAACTCCAGTAGGTATTTACAGACCCGATGTATGATCTCCGTGCCGATTCGCGATCGTTTCGTGCCTGGTTCAACTTGATCACATCCACCTTCCCGATCAGAAATCGCTGAAAAGTAACTTCATATCCTTTTTGAGCAACGGTGTCAGCTTTTGCAGCATTCCGAACCTGTTCAGCCTGAAGATTAAACTCCATAACCGACTGAAAAACATTCTGTTCGAAGTCGATCCGTGACTGCCGAACGCGTGCATTAGCCACTTCACGGGTCGATTCAGCCATCATTAACCGGCCTTTCCGGCGCCCCCAGTCGACTAATGGAACGCTCAACCCAATTTTAAAACGCTGGCTCTGATCCGGATTATCATAGATCAGGTCGAAATTATCGGATGACTGATTCAGCCCAAATGCTGCAAATAAACTTGTGTTTAAGCCGGTTTGAGATTTGGTTTGGGCCACGATGCGATCTTGTTCGAGCATTTGCTGTTCCTCATCCAAAATATCAGGATTATTCTTCAATGCGCGAGAAAGTGCCTCATCCGCCAAAATTTGAAGTGAAGGAATTTTGGAAGGAACCTCACAATTAACCAGGGTTTCCTTATCCATCACAAGGTAAGAATTCAGTCCCGACTGGGCACGCTGAACTTCCAGTTTGGCCTTGTTTAAAGCCTGTTGCGAATTCAGTTGTCCCAACTCCAGATTTAAAAGTTCGTCCTGAGTTACTGTTCCAACCTGAAAACGCCCCTTCCCGATTTTATAAAGTGTATCGGCATTTGCCATGTTGTTTTGTGCAATCTTCAGTTGAATCTGAGCCTCAACCAGGTCGAAAAACATGGCTGTACTTTTCATGGCCAGATTTTCCTGTGACTGAACAAATTCTTTCTTTGCCTTTTCAAATTTTACAGGTTCAATCTTCGACTGCCATTTCAACTCATTGTAACCGTTCAGTTCCTGAGAATATCCAATGTTGACAGGCGTTGCCTGAAATGAAGTACTCACATCTCCACTTAAATTTCTCACCATTCCGAGTGTCGAATTCACAAAAAAACTTCCTCCGGTCAATCCTACTTTCTGGTTAACCTGAAGTGATACATCCGAATTAAAATAATCTCGCAAAACGTACTCATCTTTTTTGTTCTCGCTGTTATATTGGAGTTTCCTGTAATGGTTGTAATCCAGTGGAGTTGTATTTAAATTCAGGCTGGGCAATTTATCGGCCTTGTAATACCGAAACTCCCAGTAACTTGATAGGTACATATTATTATTCCGGAAAGCATCCAGTGATTTCTGCGCTGCAATCTTTATTGCTTCGTCTAAACTTAGGCTAATAGATACTTTCTGGGCACTTACATTCTGAAAAACACCTGAAATAAGCATGATCAGGATGATGATTATTTTCTTCATTTCGAATGATTTATTTGAATTTGAACTGGATTCAGGCACGTAGCGATTCAACAGGATCTTTATCCGCCGCACGTTTGGCAGGCATGTATCCAAACATGATTCCCACCAATGCAGAAACACCGAAAGCAATAAAAATGCTGAAGAACGAAACGATCGTTTTAATATCAAAAACGGCAGTAATGATCTTCGAAAGTGCAACACCAAGAATGATTCCGATGATTCCGCCGGAAATACTTATCAGTGTGGATTCTGCAAGGAACTGAGCCACGATATCTTTGCGCGAAGCACCAATGGCCTGCCGGGTTCCTATTTCGCGGATACGCTCCATCACCGAGGCCAGCATGATATTCATAATGCCAATACCGCCCACAATAAGCGAAATGCCGGCAATCGCTCCTAAAACAATGTTGAATATTTTCTTGGTGCGCTGTTGCTGTTTCAGTAATAATTCAGGAATGGTAACCTCGAAATCGTACAATCCCGAATGCCGGCGCAGCAGTATTCGCTTTACAATATTGGCAGTCGCACCTAATTGCTCGGTTTCTTTTACCTGAAGAATGATTTTGTCGAGCTGATTGGGATTTTTGTCATCAGCAGTTGACTTGGTGCTGGTTTCGACAACCATCCGGCGGCGTGCACTCGATTTCTCAACCTCATCTGCGCGAATCAGAGCCCGGTTTTTAAAACGCATCAGGATGGTTTGTGCCGGAATAAATATTTTATTGTCCGAACTGCTGATTCCCATTTCGTCGGAAGCAGAAGCCGTAAAATCACGGCGTTCGACCACTCCCACAATTTTCAACCAGATCTGTCCACATTTAATGTGTTTTCCTAATGGATTTTCCTGATTGAAAAATACGGTTTTAATGTTGTCGCCAATCACGCAAACAGGCAAGCCAGCTTCCGACTGCAAACGGTTAAAAACCTCGCCCGACTGAAGGCCAATGTTGAACAGACTGAAATAATTGGTATTGACGCCTTCGAGTACCACCGGTTTGCTTTTACCATCGATAATAGCCGAATAATTGTACGAAATAACCGGACTGAGCATATTCACCGTTGGTACAACTTCCTGAATGGCTTGTAAATCGAGCAAAGTCAACCCACGGGAAAACTTTTTGGCTCCGGCTTTTTCTCCCTGACTGTCAGAAGTATTTTCGCTGCCTGTGAGTTCAGTCGGTGTGATAATAATGTTATTCACGCCAACCATTTTAATCTGTTCCAGAATTTCCTGTTCAGCTCCATTTCCGATGGCGAGCATGCTGATGACCGCAGCCACACCGAAAATAATCCCTAAAGCAGTTAAAATCGACTTGAGTTTATTGTCAATAATAGCCTCAAAACCAATGACTATATCATGAAAATATTTTTTAAAAATCATCTTTTTAGTTTATTGAGAACATTATTTGACTTGCATGATACCCGGCATCATCTGTCCCTGACCTGCAGCAGGCATGGGTTCAGGTTGTTTCTTTAGCATTTCCTGTCTTTCCTTTTCAGCCAGAACCTTGGCATTCTCCTTTTCTTTCTTGATTTCTTTGTAAATTTCGGTCCCCAAAAGTTTTAATTCCAGCGCATTTGCCGGTTCTGTCAGCCAAACCACATCGTCCGCTTTCAGTCCCTTTTTCACGAGTACTGCATTCTCATTTTCATCGCCCAGCCAAACAACCTGTTTTACCGGCTTTTCCTTTCCGACGTAAACAAACTTCATACTGTCGTTTTCAAATACGGCATCGGTCGCTATCATGAGAGTATCAGCAAAGGAGCCTGCTTCTATGGCATTACTGGTGGTCATGGCGGGTTTCAATTCCTTGTCTTTTTCGAAGATTTTAATCTTCACCTCGAAGACTTTGGCGTCGCTGTTTGGCATGGCCTGTCCAATATTTGCCACGGCAATGACCTGTCCTGACAATTGTTTTTCAGGGAAAGCATCGATACCAACTTTTACGGTCTGACCGACTTTCACCTTGGAAATATCAATTTCATTGATGTAGGTTCTCGAAATCAGGTTGGTCATCTCAGGAATGGTAGCGATAACTGAATTATATGGTCCAACCTTTGAACCTGTTTTGATAATTTCGCCCCATGGGAACTTGAAGTAGGTGAGAATTCCAGCTTTCGGAGCTGTAATTTCAAGCGAGTTGAACAGTTTTTGAAGCTCCTGTGAGCGTTCCAGTATTTGCCGGTAGCTGATATATTTCCGGTCAACACGGTTTTCTTCCTGTTGTTTTTTTAGCACGTACGCTTTTTGTTCCTGCTCGAACCTGCGTTTGGCCTTATCCAGATCCATGCTGGCTTTTTTCTGAATGGAAGGAGATTCATAAACCGATTCTTCCATGATGATCTTTTTTTCAGCCTGATCCAATCGGGCATTTACAATCACATCGCGTTGATTGCTCAGATTAAGGTTGGAATCAATTTTGCTGTCCTCAAATTCCGACAATGTCCGATCCATCTCGTCCTGAGCCAATTTGATCTGTTCCTCAACGGCAGTATGATCGAGCGTTGCGACATAATCACCCGAATCAACCAGGGTGCCTTCGTCAACCATGTGGGTAATTGTCAGTTCCCAAATGCGCAGATTTCGGTCTTTCAGCTTTTCAGGAATATTGATGGTTTCGGATTTTTCGGATTCGAGCTGACCGGATGAAAAGACAAAGGCATTAAAAGTGCCCCGCTTCACCTTCACGGTAATCTGGTTAAAATCAGTTTCTCCTTTCCGGAGAAAAAAATACAGAAGAAGCAGCAAAATAGCAGAGCTGGCTATGATCAGGATCTTTTTATTATTCATGGGTTCAAATTAACAGGTATTATAAGTTGATTTATCGCACAGTTGAAGAACAATTGCAAAAATAGGTCTTTCTTTTCACTCGGCAGATTTTTTTATCCACTCAAAACTGAATATCAGGTCTTCATCAAAATCGTCCTGTTCGCTCAACAATAATGCCAAATAGGTATTCAAAGCAACTGATTTATTACATTTTTCTTTTTCATAATGAATGTTTCGCAGTCAATCCAATCTATTTCAGGCATTATTAATTCTTTTGATTCTTTTTGATTTTTTAACCCTTAAAAAACTGTACTTTTATTGAAGCAATTCCATTCATTATGAGATTTTTTGCATTTCTGATTTGTATCTTTTTTATACTGAATGGCTATTCACAAACTTCAGACCGGGTTCTGATTTCGGGGTATGTAATTAGTGACGACTCACTTCCGGTGCAAGGAGCTGCCATTATTAACAGTCAAACCGGAAAATCGATACACACTGATAAAAATGGCTATTTCGAGTCAGAGTTCGCTGTAAAAGATTCACTTTTGATTTATCACATTGCCTACAAAAAACAATTTGTAAACAAAAATGATACCCGGAAATGTTTTGTTATCGAACCTGAAGTGCATGACCTGATGCAGGTAGATGTTTTGGATAAGAACGAACAGGAGAAAAGACATCTGGATAGTACTGTTTTTGTGATTAAGCAAATTGCACCAAAGAAAAAACTATCGGGTTACGAAAAAAAATCAACCGTCGATTTTTTTATTGACGAAAATGGCTCACACAAAAAAGGATTTAGCAATCATTTTGGTCCAACTCTGAATTTGAAGTAATCGTCGAAATTTTGTACTTTTAAATATCAAAACTCTGCACCATGCGATTCCTCTTAATAATTGCCAGTTTCTTTTTTATCCTGCAAATTCATGCACAACCTTCCGGAAAAATCAAGGTTTCAGGAATTGTTTTAAGTAACGATTCGATACCAGTACAAGGAGCAGCGATCATCAATGTTCAAACCGGCAAATTAATACATACCGATAAGAAAGGTTTTTTTCAGTCTGAATTTGCCGTGAAGGATTCGCTGCTCATCTATCACATTGCTTACAAAAAGATGTTTGTGAACAAAAATGACAACAGAAAATATTTTGTGCTCGAACCCGAAATATATGAATTGTTGCAGGTTGACGTTTCGGATAAAAGTAAACAGGAGAAGAAATATCTTGACAGCACTATGATTTCGGTCAATCAACTGGCACCAAAAGAGAAACTTACCGGTTATGACAAGAAATCAACCATGAACTATTTTATCGAAGATAATGGATCGCATACGAAAGGATTCAGCCCGTATTTCGGCCCAACGTTTAACTTTAACTTCGGAAGGAATACGAACAATGTGATCAGACGCGAACAAAAGCGCCAGCTAAAAGAAATGACATCACATTACCATTTGGTAAAACCGGAAAAGGAAAAAAGTCAATAGTCATTTGGAAGGAAAAATAAAAACTGGTCAGAACGATAAACGTACTGACCAGTTTTTATTTTTCAGACAATCAATGATTTAATATCCTGAATAATGGATTGTGCAAGCTGTTCTGCCTCAACCATCGAAGGAGCTTCGGCGTAAATCCGGATAATCGCCTCGGTATTCGATTTTCGCAAATGTACCCAGCGGTCAGCGAAATCAATTTTTACACCATCGATATCAGTCACTTGCTCTTGTCTGTATTTTTCCTTCATCTGAACAAGAATGCCATCCACATCAATTTCAGGAGTGAGTTCAATCTTATTTTTTGAAATAAAATAATCGGGATAGGTTTTCCGTAATTCAGAACATTTTAAACCGGATTTGGCCAGCAGTGTCAGGAAAAGAGCAATCCCAACCAGCGAGTCGCGGCCATAATGCGAAGCAGGATAAATAATTCCACCGTTTCCCTCACCACCAATTACCGCATTGGTCGCTTTCATTTTGGCCACCACATTTACTTCGCCAACTGCCGCGGCCGAATATGTTCCGCCATGTCTTTCGGTAATATCGCGCAAAGCTCGTGAAGAGGAAAGGTTGGAAACCGTGTTTCCGGGAGACTGGCTCAACACATAATCAGCAATCGAAACCAGCGAATATTCTTCGTTGAACATCGATCCGTCTTCGCTGATAATTGCCAGACGGTCCACATCCGGATCGACCACAAAACCAACATCCACGCTGTTTTCGCGGATGATTTCCGCCGTTTCAACCAGGTTTTCAGGAAGCGGTTCAGGAGTATGGGCAAAATGTCCGGTGGCATCGCAGTTGATTTCAACGATTTCGGAAACGCCCAAGGCCCTCAGTAATTCAGGAATTACAATTCCACCAACTGAATTGACCGCATCGATCGCCACTTTAAAATCGGCGTTTCGGATAGCATCCACATCAACGAGTTCCAAGTCGAGTACCTGCTGAATATGAATATCGGTATAATCCTTGGCAAATACCTCTCCCAAATCATCCACTCCGGCAAAACTATAGGATTCGTTTTCAGCAATTTCCAAAACAAGAGCACCTTCTGCGGCATTCAGGAATTCACCATCCTGATTGAGCAATTTCAAGGCATTCCACTGCTTCGGATTGTGACTGGCCGTGAGGATAATTCCTCCCTGTGCATTTTCTTCCTTAACGGCAATTTCGGTAGTTGGAGTCGTTGCCATACCCAGATCGACCACCATGCAGCCCATTCCCGAAAGAGTTGCGACCACCAGCGACTGCACCATTGGACCCGAAATGCGGGCATCGCGCCCAACCACGATGGTTGTCGATTGTCCGACATGTTGCTGTTTCGCCCATTCTGCATAGGCGGCGGTATATTTTACCACATCAAGCGGACTTAAACCTTCACCCGGTCTTCCGCCTATAGTTCCGCGAATTCCTGAAATTGATTTGATCAGAGTCATAACTGTTTTTTTTGCTGAATTTAAAGTTCGACGGCCATCATGAATGATGACTCAACTGCAAATATAGGGAGTTCGCCTCTAAAAATTCAGGAGGATAGAAAAAGAAATATATTGATAAGGTTGGGCCTTCGGAATATTATTTCTTTATTTTTGATGGTTACCAAACCTAATTCCGAAGTTTGAAATCATGAAACTAAACAATCGCCTGATCTTCATCACCCTCAGCGCCGCACTTGGTGGCTTTCTGTTCGGATTCGATACCGCCGTAATCGCCGGAGCTACTTCGGCACTCGAAAAACTTTACAGTCTGGATAAATTCTGGCTTGGCTTCACAGTTTCCATTGCATTGATGGGAACCATCGTCGGCACGATGGTGGTTGGGAAACCAGCAGATTTATACGGACGCAGAAAAATTTTATTTTATCTCGCAGTTTTTTACGCGTTGTCGGCTTTGGGATGTGCCTTTTCATTCAGCTGGATTTCGCTGCTCTTTTTCCGCTTCCTTGGAGGTATTGCCGTTGGCGGTGTTTCCGTTGTTGGTCCGATGTATATTGCTGAAATAGCTCCGGCAAAATACCGCGGCCGCCTGGTTGGTATGTTTCAGTTTAATGTGGTTCTTGGAATCCTGATGGCTTATTTCTCAAACTACCTGGTTGGCCTTTTGGAATTAGGGGATGTGGAATGGCGGTGGAAACTTGGAGTGATGGCTATTCCTTCGGTTTTGTTTTTCATCACGCTGTTCTTTATTCCGAGAAGTCCGCGCTGGCTGGTAAAAATGGGAATGATTGACGAAGCCCGTGCCGTTTTGAATTTGACAGGCGAAGAATTTGTGGAGAAAGAAATTGACGAAATTTTGGATTCCATAAAATCGGAAAAGGAAAACGGCAAGGAAGTTCTGTTCAGTAAAAAATTCAGCTATCCGATATTTCTGGCCGTTTCGATTGCCATTTTTAATCAGTTCACAGGCATCAACGGATTGCTGTATTACCTCAACGACATATTCGCTCAGGCCGGATTCAGTAAAGTTTCGGGTGATTTGCAAAGCGTCGCCATTGGAGCAACCAACCTGATGTTTACCATGCTGGCCATGTCGATCATCGATAAAGTCGGACGAAAAATCCTTTTACTAATCGGGTCTATCGGAACTGCAGTTTCGCTTACCGGAGTGGCTTTCATCTTCTTCACCAACAGCCATCAGAATTTATTGGTTTGGCTTTTGATCAGCTACATCGCGTTTTTTGGCTTTTCGCAGGGTGCAGTTATCTGGGTATATATCAGCGAAGTATTTCCAAACAGTGTTCGGTCGAAAGGCCAGGCACTGGGAAGTTTTACCCACTGGACCATGGCTGCCATTGTTTCATGGACATTTCCGGTCATGGCCGAAAAGTCCGGCGGATACCCTTTTCTGTTCTTTGCAGCCATGATGCTGGTACAGTTTTTTGTGGTCAAATTCATGTATGTCGAAACCAAGGGAAAATCGCTTGAGGCACTTCAGAAAGAGATCGTAAAACAATAGATTCAACAGGCATTTAATCCACTATTTGTATTCAACTTCAGGTTGAAGATTTAAATTAAGACTCAGTTGATTTCCGGATGGGTATTTGTTGAACTGTCGGAAAGCCTTTAAAATTTAATCCAAATTTATTTTTCGAACTTTGATTTAATGAATCTAATGTTGAAATTTACCCCGCATTATTTATTCACAAATAATAAAAGAAAGCCCATGATTCCCAGTAATAAATTGACAAGTTTATTTGCGTTGATTATCCTTATTTTGCCCCTGGCAACTTTTAAAGTCCAAGGTCAGAGTTTGAAAGAAGTTGAATCCAACCGCGTTTCATTACCCAATGGATGGAAGCTTTCACCCGTTGGAAAATTGTTGCCACTCGGCGATTTACCGTTGAATATGGCAGTATCGCCTTCAGGAAAAATGCTTGCGGTTACCAATAACGGCCAAAGCGATCAAAGTATCCAACTGATCGATGCAGAAAAAATGCAGCAACTCGATTCAATTGTGACAAAAAAGAGTTGGCTCGGGCTGACCTTCTCAAAAGATGGAAAATATTTGTATGCTTCAGGAGGAAACGACAACTGGATCATGCGGTATCAGGTTAAAAACCAGAAACTGGTTCCGTTCGACACATTGATTATTGGCAAACCATGGCCTGAAAAAATTTCACCGGCAGGAATTGCCGTTGATAACGATGACAAAATGCTTTATGTCGTCACCAAGGAGAACAATTCGTTGTACACCATCGATTTAAAAGAGCGAAAAGTAAAAAGCCAATTTCCTCTTGGAGGCGAAGCTTATGCCTGCCTGTTGTCAAACGATGGGAAAACGCTGTTTATCACCTGTTGGGGATGCGATAAAGTGATGCTGTTCGATACCCGGAAGCAACAAATGTCCGGATGGATTCCGGTGGGTGATAATCCCAACGACATGTGCCTGAGCAGTAATGATAAATATCTTTTCGTAGCCAATGCCAACGACAACTCGGTTTCGGTGATTTCATTGGAACAAAAACGGGTGATTGAAATTCTCAATTCGGCGCTTTATCCCAATGCTCCTTCAGGTTCAACACCCAACAGTGTCGCTCTGAGTGCTGATGAGAAGTCCCTGTATATCGCCAATGCCGATAACAATTGCCTCGCGGTTTTCGATGTTAGCAATCCGGGCAAGAGTTTCAGTAAAGGATTTATACCCACAGGATGGTACCCAACCTGCGTCCGGGTGGTGAAAAACATCATTTTTGTCGCCAATGGCAAAGGGCTGACATCAAAACCCAATCCGATTGGACCAAGTCCAAAGAAAGCGGATGTAACCCATCATTCTGAATTGAATAAGAAAGCCAAAGTTCAGTATATCGGCGGCCTTTTTACCGGAACACTTCAGGCTATTCCGACCCCAAGCGAAAGTCAGTTCAGTATTTATTCGCAGTCGGTATATAACAACACGCCGTATAAAAAGGAAAAAGAAATGCTCACTTCGGGAGAAGAAGGAAATCCGGTTCCATCGAAAGTTGGCGAACCGTCACCCATCAAATATGTTTTCTATGTGATCAAGGAAAACCGGACGTATGATCAGGTTTTGGGAGATATTCCTGAAGGAAATGGAGATACCAGCCTGGTGCTTTTTGGAAAGAACGTAACACCCAACCTTCATGCAATTGCCAAACAATTCGTTTTGCTCGATAACTTTTATGTGGATGGAGAAGTCAGCGCTGATGGCCACAACTGGACGATGGGTGCTTATGCAACCGACTATCTGGAAAAAAACTGGGTTACAAGCTACGGCGGTCGGGGTGGAAGCTATCCTGGAGAAGCAGAACGCGAAACTGCCAATAACAAGAATGGATTTCTATGGGATTTCTGTAAAAAATATGGTGTTTCATACCGAAGTTACGGAGAGTTTGTTTCTGATTCGTTCAAAGCAAATATTCCCGCCCTTGAAAATCATTTTTTACCGGGATATACTGGATTTGATCTGAGTATTCGCGACACCTCGCGATTTTATATGTGGAAACGCGATTTTGAAAGTTTGCTTGCCGCCGGGAAAGTGCCTCAGCTTACTACCCTCCGTTTCGCCAACGATCATACCGAAGGCCTGCGGGTTGGCAGTCCGACTCCACTGGCATTTGCTGCCGATAACGACCTGGCCTGTGGCCTTTTCGTTGAATACCTGAGCAAATCGCCTATCTGGAATGAAAGTGTGATTATCATTTTGGAAGATGATGCGCAAAACGGACCGGATCATGTGGACGCGCATCGCTCGACAACCTATATTGCCGGAGGTTTTGTAAAACAGGGATATGTTGATCATACCATGTATTCGACCTCATCGGCACTTCGCACCATCGAATTGATATTGGGATTACCTCCAATGACTCAATACGATGCTGCTGCCGAACCTTTGTGGCGGTGTTTCAACAAAACGGCCAATCATCCACCATTTAAGGCGCTCCCCAATTTAATTGATTTAAACCTGAAAAATACGGCAGACAACAAAATGTCAAGGTTAAGCGAAACATTCGATTTCAGCAAAGAAGACCGTGTACCTGACGCTCAATTTAATGAAGTGATTTGGGCTGCTATTCATGGCTTGAATAGTGTTTGCCCTGCACCGGTGCATGCTGCGTTTATAACAGTTGAAAAGGAAGAAGATGACGATTGATATCGGAAAGAGTCATTCGTCAGTAGGAAAAAGGAAATTGTAAAAAGGAAAGAGGAACAAGTCTCGAACATTTTCCTCTTTCTCTTTTCTATTGACTAATGACTTTTTCCTGTCTATTTTAAGCTGACAATCTGCTCTTTCGATTAGTGAGGGCCTGACTTGAAGTCAGACTCTCACTCTGCTCTTCGAATGATTTATTGTAAGCTTGCAATCTGTTCTTCCAAAACTTTAATTTTTGCTTCCGCATCGGCCTGTTTTGCGCGTTCAATGGCGACAACAGCTTCAGGAGCGCTGCTAACAAAACGTTCGTTGCTCAGTTTTTTTACTACCGAATTCAGGAAACCCTTGGTGTAATCCAATTCTACCTGAAGTTTTTTCAGTTCTTCTTCCACATCGATGGTTCCACCCATCGGAACTTTAAAACATTTGAGAAATTGCATTTTCTCCAATAGTTTACACTTGATATTTTATCGGCAATAAACAATAATACTTATCTACAAGAGTTAAGTAATATACCTTAATTAGCCCCAAATCATTACGCATGCAGAGACATTGCTTTTACATTTTTTTTGTTGGTCTTCTTCTCTCAACTCGACCATTTTCGCAGCGAAGCTGAACT
>CAIPKZ010000278.1 GCA_903865775.1 uncultured Prolixibacteraceae bacterium
CAAATTATATTCGGATGAAAAGACAATTTTTCACGAAACAATTTTTCAGAAAAAAATTGGTCAAATATTTTTTTACTTCTAGCGATATTTCAGAATGGCTATTGTTGGGATTGCTTCATCCGCTCAAAAGCGGATTCGCAATGACGCATTGATGGAATAGATTGCTTCATCTGCCCAAAAGCAGATTCGCAATGACTCTTTGAGGAAGATTGCTTTGTTTTTGGTCCTCGCAAAGATCATATTGGTAATGAGCAAATCTTTCTTACAGTTTGTAAACATGGTCACCTGCGTCCTTGATCACATTCCTTAAATCAACGATCAGTTTAGCGTGTTTCTGAATCATTTCAGGATTAAACACGGAATGATTTGTAGTAATGACCACGCAGTCGGCATCAATTAATGCCTGAGGTGTCAATTCAACAGATTGTAGAGACGAACCGCCGTGCGTCTCTACCGATGATATATAGGGATCGTGATAGGATACATTTCCACCCTTTTTCAGGATTAAATGGATAAGCTCCAGCGCAGGTGATTCGCGTGCATCATCAATATTAGGTTTATAGGCCACGCCCAGAAAAAGGATTTTACTTCCGTTCACCGATTTTTTAATGCTATTCAGTGCAGTGGAAATTTTGATAGCCATGTAATGAGGCATCCGCATATTGATGTGTCCCGCAGCATGAATCATACTGAGATCGAAATCATATTTCTTGGCGATGTGTTCAAGATAGAATGGATCGAGCGGGATGCAATGTCCGCCAATGCCCGGTCCGGGGTAAAATGCCTGGAATCCGAAGGGTTTAGTTTTGGCGGCCTCAATTACTTCCCAGATATCGATTCCCATCTTTCCGGATAACAAAGCCAGTTCGTTGATCAGACTGATGTTGACCAAACGATAGGTGTTTTCCAGAATCTTTACCATTTCGGCCACCTTGGGCGAACTGACCAAATGCAGCTGATCGATGGCTTTGGAGTATATTTTCAGGCCAATTTCCAGTCCGTCAGGAGTAATTGCACCGAGTACCTTGGGTGTGTTTTTGGTATGGAACGAAACATTTCCCGGATCAACCCGTTCGGGCGAATAGGCTAACCAGAAATCCTGATCGTGCTTCATTCCGGATTCCTTTTCAAGAATAGGAAGCATCAGATCTTCCGTAGTAGTAGGGTAGGTGGTACTTTCCAGACTAATAAAGGTACCCGGTTTCATGTTTTGTCCAATAGACACACATGCCGACTCGATATAGCTCATGTCGGGTTTGCGGAATTTGTCAAGTGGAGTAGGAACGCAAATGAGCAGCGCGTCGCATTCTTTTATCCGGGAAAAATCGGATGTTGCAATGAGCTTAATATTTTCGACCACTTCGCGCAAAATGGCATCGCGGATATCCTGAATGTAATTCGTTCCGGAGTTTATTTTGTCAACCTTTTCCTGCGATTTGTCGAAGCCGATTACTGTGACTCCAGCTTGTGCAAAACCAACTGCAAGCGGAAGTCCAACATATCCCAGTCCGATGATACCAATGGTTTCGGTGTTGGAATTGATTTTTTGTATTAGAATGGATGCTTGTGACATGGTTGAGATATTAATCTTTAATTTCACGAATTTTGACGAATTATACGAATTTAAATCAGAAAGTACGATGGTAAGACAACACGACAACACGAATGTACGACAACACGAATGTATGAGTGCAAAATGGTAGGATGAACGAATTAATGATGGTGCGATTTGATTTAAATGAAAATTTTGAATTTCTGCTTAATGTGTTGCAATATTCCCATATTTCGTAGTCATAGTGCAATTATTTGATCAGCCAATTCTCCGGAGAATTACTCATGTTGATAAGCATGGCAATGATGTGTTCGTATTTGTCATACAATTCATTGTATGTTCTTTCATCGATGTATTTGAACGCCATTGAAAATTCGAGCCATACTTGCGTTTCGCCGGCTTCAGCTTCGGAATCAGATAATTTCGAGATAAAATGATTTTTATACCTGCGTTTTCGCCATGCTTCGGCCAGATTAGCTGATACTGATCTTGAACTTCGTCGGACCTGATCGGTTAACGAGTATTTTTCTTCGGAAGGAAATGATTTGCTGATTTCATGAATTTGTAGGGCAGCTTCGAATGCCAGTTGATAGACTTTTAAATCTCTATGTGATCTGATCTTTTCCATGGTTTATTTGCATGTATTATCAGGTTTCAATTTTTATCTCGTTCTCTCGTCCCCTTCTATTTCGTATTCTCGTACACTCGTTCCCTTATTTTGTCGTATCCTCGTATCCTCGTCCCCTCGTCCTTTCGTGCTGTCAATTTCCACCCGCCCCTCGTCCCCTCGTCCCCTCGTCCCCTCGTCCTTTCGTCCCCTCGTATTGTCAATTCTCATTTCGTTTCATTCCATTTCAACTTTATATCTTTCATGAAAACTTTTCCGAAAACCCAGCCAACTCCGACAATTCCTCCCAGAAATAGCCAGATAAAGACGATCATTGGTTTCTTTGGTTTCGATTTTTCTGAAGGGACTGTAGCTGGTTGAACAATAGTAAACACTGGCGTTTCTTTCTTTACCTGAATTTTGGCCTGTTCCAATTGTTTGGCCAATTCCTGAAATACACCATATGCAATGGTGTAGCGGGTTTGGACCCGGCTGAATTCAATTTGTGGCAATCCGCTGGTAAAATTCTTATTCCGGTCGGTGAGCAATGCCAGACTTAACTGTTCTTTTTCAAATTCAGTTTTCACATCATTGTAACGTCCCTGAATGAAATCGAGATTGGCCTTAACTTTCGCAATTTTAAATTCGATGACGAAACGCTGAAGCAATTCCTGCGATTTTTTCACCAATTGGGCAGCAGCCAATGCTTCAGGCATTTTACATGTAATCGTTAAATAACCATCTTTAGCATTCAGTTCAAGTGAAACAACTTCTTTAATCAATTTTTGCACAGTTATCTGATCTTTTGTAAGCTGTAATGGAAGGTTTGTTTCTCCGGCCGGCAGACTTAATTCTTTCGACTTTCCCCGGATGGCCTGAATGATTACTCCCGGCAAACCAATGGTGTATTTTGAAATAGTACTCAGTACCGAGGTCTTTTTGTATTGGATATAATAATCGAAAAATGTGATCGGCTTTGAAAATTCCTCAAAATAAATCGGGGTATTCATGAGTTCCAGCTGAAAGGGGGTACTGTTCACGATCTGAGGATAGGCCATAGGCGTCATATCTGCTCCTACAGGTACATCGATACTGATGCCTGCCAGAGCGGCCAGTCCACCCAAACTGCCCAGTTTAGACTGACCTTCAGCCAGCTGAGGAACGATGACTGTGGTTGCTGTATATTCTTTCGGTGAAAGAATGGCCACCAAAACGCCAAGCATTGCTCCGGAAATGACAGCTATCATAACGGTCTTTCTTCCGTTCCAGAGTGTTTTGACCAGTTCTAAAAGATCAATTTCGTCGTCAGCCGGACTTGGTTTGGCAGGTGTTTTTTGTTCGGACATATTCTATTGATTGAATGATTTTGTGAGATTTATTTTGCTAATTGCTGAATTAGCAGAAACAGCGTTAGTACAGAGGTTACTGCAGCGGTAGTTCTTCCGTAAATGGCATCAATATCAACTTTTTTTCCTTCAGCAGGTTTTTCCTTCGGTGGTTTCATTTGCATAACAATCATCGATCCGGGTTTTATACTCGGATATTGGCGGATGATAAACAGATGGTGTTTAGTCGTTAGCATCTGATCGTTTGGCAGGGTAACCGTAATACTGTTTCGATCGACCCGTTGTTGAAACCCACCTGCAAAGTTCCTGATATACCAACGGGCTGACTTTGATCCCTGATAAATTACATTTTTTGTATCTGTGACTTCCGGATAAACAGAATACTGAGACATCCGCGTTCCAATTCCACGAATGGTAACTGTATTTTCAAGGCGGTTAATATTGATCACATCTCCTTCGAACAAAATGGGGTCGGAATTGAGGTTGCCAGCATGTTCCAGGGCTTTTTTAAGATCCATGCTAATGTTGCCCCGATTGTTATAGGTTCGGAATAAGCGACTTCCATAAGGATCAGCAGTACTTAATAAACCTCCAGCCATTTTTATAATCTCACTGAGTTGTATTTGTTTCGATTCAAGCGCATAGGTTCCAGGGAATGAAACCTCTCCGGTAATTTCAACCGTTCGCCCAATTGTAAATTCAGGAGTTAAACGAACCACCACCTGATCGTAAGGTTGCAGCGTGAAATTTTGCGGATTTACTACCTGATAAGCAGAATCCACTTCCAGAGTAATCATTGTCAGCTGCGCTTTTTCGGTCGGGGAGAGCGTCGTCCGGAAGATTTCCACACGGTTGAAGGCTGCACCAACATTAAAACCACCCGCATTGGTCAACACATCGCGGACAGTAAGGCTGGGATCGTATGTAAAACCGCGCGGATTTTTAACCGCTCCGAATACCCTTACCTCGCCCACATTGGAGTAGGTGGTGTTGTCGTATATATTTAACTGGTCGCCTGCCTGCAATTCCATTTTGTCGGACTGACTTAATTCGATGCGGATGTATTTTATTTCTTTTGGATTAAAAAGATTACGCCTGAAAATATAGGCGACCGGGTAAACACTGTTCTTTAATCCGCCTGCCAGTTCAATGGCCTGTTTTACGGTGATCCGGTCATTAAGCGCAAAAGTTTTCTCAAAAGGAACACGAACATGACCGACAACTGCAATAGTTGCTACATCGCGGTAGGTCGCCTGGTCCATAATGCGGACTTTATCGCGGGGCTGAAGTTTAAAATCCGAATCCGAACCCTTGCCTGGTAAAGGCAAAGTCAGAACTTCCACTGTTTCATCTGGTCTGATACGTTCAAGGAATAAAATATCTGTTTTCGCCTGAATGGTAGGTTTGGCATTTTCGAGCAGACTGCGGAGTGACGAGTTTGAGGCTAAATCGTATCTTCCGGCATAATACACGCTGCCTTCAATAGTTACAAACTGATCCATCGGTTTCCCGATTGCTTTAATACGGACTACATCGCCATTCAGTAAAGCTACTTTTGTTTTTCCGGAGCGAACATCAGCAAGATTAAATTCGAACAGGCGCTGCTCACCGTTAATATACCTTTGAATCTGCACAAAATTGGGAAATACGTTCATATTGACATCACCGGCATACCGGATCAGATCGCTCAGGTTTTCTTCCGGAAGCATTTCATAGGCCATCGGGCGTTTTACTGCACCTTCGATGGAGACCAACAGTTTAATTACGGGCACAAAAATAATGTCGTTATTCTGAAGGTCGAACCGGAACTGTGTGGCCGGGTCGTTCATAAAGGCATACAAGCCGATGTTTTTCCGGGTATTACCGCGAATAAGCTGGATGGCACGCACTGATCCTATTTCACTTGGACCACCA
>CAIPKZ010000279.1 GCA_903865775.1 uncultured Prolixibacteraceae bacterium
CGTTCCCATAGAAAAGAGTTGTCATTCCGGATCTTTTAGCATAAACGCTCAGTTTTTTTACAATTTTATTGTTCCACTCCATTGTGACTTCGAATCCTCCCCGGGTACAAATACCTTTTACTGAACCGGTCTCCCATGCATCAGGTAAAGCCGGCAACAAATGAATTTCATTATCGGTCGACTGAACAAGCATCTCGGCAACTGCTGCTGCACCGCCAAAATTTCCATCAATCTGAAATGGAGGATGAGCATCAAACAAATTTGGATAGGTTCCGCCACCTCTTGCGTAACTGGTTTTTACGCCGTCAGGTTCAACATATTTCAATAATTCGCGGTACATTTTATAGGCATGGTTTCCATCCAGCAATCGCGCCCAAAGATTAATCCTCCAGCCTTTGGACCAACCCGTCGTTTCGTCGCCTTTTATTTCAAGCGTTTTTCGGCAGGCATTGGCCAGTTCAGGAGTCGTTCCGGGTGTAATCTGGCTTCCGGGGAAAAGTCCAAATAAATGCGACTGATGCCGATGCTGCGGTTCTGAGTCCTCCCAATCGAAATACCATTCCTGAAGATTACCTTTTTTACCAATCTGATATGGATGCAGTTTGGCAAGAGCCAGTTCAAGTTTACTTCTGAATTCAGCATCAACGTTCAGAACTTTGGATGCCAGTATCGTTTGTTGAAAACTTTCGCGAATCATTGCCAAATCGGCTGTTCCTCCATATAAAGTAGCACCGGCATAACCATCCGGAGTTTTGTATTTGTTCTCCGGAGAAGTTGATGGTGATGTAATTAATTTCCCGTCTTTGTCTTCAACCATCCATTCCAGGCAAAACTGAGCGGCACCTTTCATCAGCTCATAACCATCATTTTTCAGGAATTTCAGATCGTGGGTGAACAAGTAATGCTGCCAAATATGAGTACTTAACCAGGCACCGCCCATATTCCAGCAGGCCCAAACCGGATCTCCATTTCCAAAATCACCGACCGGATTGCTCATTGCCCAGATGTCAGAATTATGGCAGGCAGCCCAACCATTCACTCCATAAAATGTTTTGGCGGTTACTTTGCCGGTACTCGCGACATTCTTTATAAAACTCAGCATAGACTGGTGCATCTCAGAAAGATTGGTGTTTTCTGCTAACCAATAATTTTCTTCTGCATTGATGTTGGTTGTATAATTACTGCTCCAGGGTGGCCGGATGTATGGATTCCAGAGCCCCTGCAAGTTAGCCGGAACACCCGGTGTGCGCGAACTGCTGATCAGAAGGTAACGTCCGAACTGAAAATATAAAACTTCCAGATTTTTATCTTCCTTCCCTTCGGCATAACGCCTGAGCCGCTCGTCAGTCGGAAGATTCGGAGCATCAGTCTGACCTAAATTCAGGCTTACCCGATTGAAATATTTCTGAAAATCGGACAAATGTGATGTTTCTAATTTTTCAAATGACCTATTGAATGATTTTTTCAACTGAGTGGAGGCAATCAGATCAGCATTCTTGCCTTCGGTTACCGGATTTTTATCGAAACCATTAAAACTGGTGGCTATGGAAACAAAAACCAGTGCCTCAGTTCCGCCGGAAAGACCGATCGAATGATCACTCGAAATAAGTTTTCCATCCTTGTTTTTTATCTTGATAAGACTTGCAAAACGTATTCCTTTGCTTTCATTAAATGTTACGGCATTTATTTTTTCGCCGATATAATTTGGTTCAGCATGAGTCGGTGCATATCCCTTTGCGTTCAATGTATTCTCAGCAATGGAGACCGAATTTCTGAGCTGACTTTCAAATTTCACCCCAAAATTCAATGCACCTGTCTGACTGCTGGTTAGCTTAATCACCATGATCTGATCAGGATATGAAATGAAATATTCACGGGTAAATTTCACCCCATTCACTTCATAAGTGACCTTTGAAAGGGCCTTTGAAATGTCGAGTTCCCGGTAATAATTTTTGAATTCGCCATCATGATTCATTTCAAGAAAAAGAGTTCCGAGCGGAGCATATGATTCTGAAAATTTGCCCTGAATTTTCCGGTTGAGTTCATCTGCCAGTTTGTAGTTTTCGTTTTTTAATGCTTCACGCACGGCTTCAACATTTCGGTATGCTTCCGGATTCATGTTCGGATTAACCGGTTCGCCTGACCAAAGCGTGATATCGTTCAGGTAGATCTGGTCAGACTGCACACCACCAAAAACCGAAGCGCCCATTTTGCCGTTACCAAGCACCAAACTTTCTTCAAAATACTGAGCGGGTTGTTTATACCATAAAATACTGGGTGATTGTGAGTAGCAAAAATCGCTTCCGAGAAGGAGGAATAATAAGGAAAGACAGAAAACTTGATTTTTCATTTCGATTGGTTTAGGAATATATTTTCAAAGAAACTGATTTTTTTGAGCACTTTCATCCATAAATCTCGTAAAGTTCTATATCCAATTTCACGGAATTGTTCTGAAGTTTCGAAAAGTCAAACTTTCAAGGAATTCAACTTAAATTTTTACTGTTTTCTTTTAATCCTTTATGCCGACATTTTACGCTTTTCTAATATCCTTTTTAATAAAAAAAAAGCCATTGAAAAGCTGGTACTCATAGTCATGATTTGAAAATTAATTATTTGTAATTTTTACTTATTTTTATAATACAACATAATTTTCAATTGCCTTGAGAAGATTATTTTTGATTATTATTTGATAGGATAAATACACTCTGAAAACGCGATGAATGATAAAAAAAATAACATTTCAGCGCACGAACTGTTATAAAGTTTTAGCTAAAAATATACCCAATATTTTCACTCTATGAATAGACTTTTCTCAATATTTTTGATTTTTCTCTTTTCGGCAAATTGTTTTGCTCAGGGACATTTTGTTGTTTCCTGGACTGACAATGGGTATAACCAAATGAACATCAAAGTAGTAACTGCAGCCATTGGGTTAGATGCACTTGCCGCCGGAGATGAAATTGCAGCCTTTGATGGCAGCGTCTGTTGCGGAAAAGTGACACTGACTCAACCAATAGTCATCTTCAATAACCTTACTTTTGTTGACATTATTACCTCAGAAACTTTCCTGACACCGGCAAACGGTTTTACACCCGAGAATGCTATAACGTACAAATTCTGGGATTCAAGCCTTGGTAAAGAAGTTACAGGAATTACACCCGAATATCTTAATCCAATCACCGGACTTCCAATCACGGCTCTGGTCTATACGAGTAACGGATCGGCTGTCGTAAAGCTCACTGCTCCAGGAAATGATCCTCCGGTTGCAAATGCCGGAATCGATCAGTCGATAAATGAAGGCACGTTGGTAACAATGGATGGTTCGGTATCTTCTGATCCTGAAGGAAGTGCACTGACATATTTATGGACTGCTCCGGCTGGGATTACACTCAGTTCTACAACAGCCCAAAAACCCACATTTATTGCACCATCAGTTACAGTCAATACCAATTATACTTTCTCATTGATAGTGAATGATGGCACAATTGATTCGCCCGCAGATCTGGTAATCATTACGGTTAAACCTTGTACTCCAGCAACTCCCACGCTAGGAACAATTACTCAGCCAAGCTGCGCTTTGGCAACCGGAAGTGTTGTTATAAGCGGATTGCCTGCAACCGGTACATGGACTTTAACACGAACTCCAGGTGGAACAACTACTCCCGGTTCAGGAATAAGTTCTACTATATCGTTGCTTGCTGCCGGAACTTATACTTATACTGTCACAAATGCCTCCGGATGTATTTCACCCGCTTCGGCCAATGTGATCATCACCGCTCAACCATCCGCGCCAACTGCTCCAACTGTTGGAACAATTACCCAACCAAGCTGTGCTTTGGCTACAGGTAGCGTAGTTCTAAGTGGATTACCGGCAACCGGCACCTGGACTTTAACACGGTCTCCAGGTGGAACGACCTCCACCGGTTCAGGAATTAGTTCCACCATTTCGTTGCTTGCTGCCGGAACCTATACGTATACAGTAACCAATGCCTCCGGATGTGTTTCTCCGGCTTCGGCCAATGTGGTGATCAACGCCCAACCGGCAACACCAACTGCTCCAACGGTTGGTACAATCACCCAA
>CAIPKZ010000280.1 GCA_903865775.1 uncultured Prolixibacteraceae bacterium
CCAACGCAATCAATTTTGAAGGATCAGCTGCAAAGAAAATATCTGTAAATCAAAATACCAATACCGCAGTTCCAGGTTCCAGTTTGACAATGGAAGCAGGCAATTGCTTGAATGGTTATGCTAACAAAGCCGGTGGGAACATCATTTTCAATGGTGGATTAGGCACTGGCAATTCAGGTTCTGATGCTGTTTTCAACCTGTCCCAAAGAGCAGCAACAGGAGGAGGCACAACGCATAATCCATTATTGGAAGTAGCAAGAATAGCAGGGAATGGATCATTTTCGCTTAACTCCAATTTCATTTACCAACCGCAGATAATGATTACCGGTTACAATGATGCGTCGGCACCATACATTAATTTCAGGCATGCAGGTGGAACAATGGCTATACCTACCAATGTTCCTTCCTGGTCAGCAATGGGTAATTTTATATGGCAGGGAAGATTAAGAGGCGTATTTACAAACACTTCTAATTTTGGTGCTGTAATTGTTGATTCAGCAATGAATACAGGAAGTAGTTTCCCTTCATCTATGATGACATTTTCATCTACCAATAAGAACGGCACGCAGAATAATTACTACATGAATGAAGTTGGATATTTTGGCATCTCCCCTGCAAACACAGCATCATTACCCACTACGTTCCTTGATATTGTAGGTGATAAAATCCGATTAAGGACAGCCAAAACCATTGCTACTTCAACCACAACCGGCAACCAGGGGGATATATGCTGGGATGCCACTTTTATCTACGTTTGCGTAGCAACGAACACATGGAAACGAATAGCAATTGCAACATGGTAAAGTCGTTTTTTATATGGGCTGCAGGATTCTTTGAGGATCAGGCAGGTGCCGCCAGCCGTAAAGCTGCAGCCGGTTATTGGGGATTGCTCATGCTGACCTACATGATCTACAAAAGCGTGAATGGGGTGGAAATCAGTATGGAAATTTTCGTGATGGTCATTTCATTCACTGGGGGGATGTTTGGGTTGATGCTTTTGGAAAGATTTGCAAAACAGCCGATAAATGAAGAACAAAAAGTGGCGGAATAAAATTCAGTTGGCGTTCTAACTGAAGAATGGGTGATCCTTTAGTTTCTGTGCCGTTTCCAGTTTTGTGACCCTGATATACCTTAAAAAGGATTCCGTTGTCCGATGGCCGGTAATTTGCATAATGTCTCGCATTGGTATGCCTGCCAGATACGCATTTGTGGCAAAAGACCGTCTTGCTGTATGAGTTCTGATCACCAGCCATTTTTTAAGGTCACCTTTGCTAATTTTCTCATCATGTGCTTTTTGCCCAATCAGTTTCATCGCATCATTTGTTTGTCTGATATGAGGGACTTGGAGAGTTCCATATCTCTTGAGGATTTCCCATACCAATGGTTTAATGGGCAGAATTACCGGTTCATTCGTTTTTTGCGTTCTTATATACAAATTTCCTTCGTGTATATGTTCGTTAGAAACTTTCGACCAGTCTGAATGTCGAAGCCCGGTATAGCAGTTGATTACAAAGATGTCACGGATGTTTCTTTGAGATTGTAGTTCAATGGGCATTTCATAAAGCGCCTTGATTTCATTTTCATTTAGGTATACGGTATCCACATCTTCCGAAATAATCTTGAAATCTCGCTTATGGTGGTCCTGGTTTGTGGTCAATTTATCTTCAACAGCTTCATTCATCAGCCTTTTCAATTTTTTTATATAAGAACCAATGGAGTTTGGTTTTAAACCGATTGCCTTTAAATAGTCGGTAAACTGGATATAGAAATCTTTACCGATTGTGGAAAAATCAATATGGAATTCTTTTTTTGTTTGGAAAGCTTCAAGTTGCTTCTTAAGACTGGTATATTGTTGTAAATGACCCGGGCTTATCTTGTTTTTATATCTTTGTTGAAAAATTTCAAAAAAGGATAAAAGAGAAATTCCGGTAGCATCAACAGCTTTTTTTCTGCCAGTAAATACTTTAAATTCATTAACCATTTCTGCCGATTTCTCATTAACTTCCTCCTTTGTTAATTTTTTACCTTTTGGAAAAAGTTCA
>CAIPKZ010000281.1 GCA_903865775.1 uncultured Prolixibacteraceae bacterium
CTCGTCATGGGCTTCAACAATGATTTTTCAGGTGTTGATGCAGTAATGGATTCAAAAGTACCAGCAATTTTGTGCCTTTGACCCGGAGTAACTGGATTTAATTTTCTTACTGCCATTTCTAATTATTAAATATTACTGTAAAAATCAATAGATTCTCCTTTAGCTATAGTAACAATAGCTTTTTTGCTCATGCCGGTACTTCCTGAAATAACCCCGGCTTTTGTAAAGCGGGATTTTCTCTTACCAACGTGAATCATCGTATTAACAGATTCCACTGAAACATTGTATAATCCTTCAATGGCTTTCTTGATCTGTATTTTATTCGCGTTCCGATTGACGATAAAACCGTAGCGGTTAAGACTTTCGCCCTGACCTGTCATCTTTTCGGTTACGATCGGTTTAATTAAAATTTCCATTTTTAAGCCTTTTAAATCTTAAACAATTCTTCAATTTTACTGACTGAGCTTTCCAGAACGATTACTTTTTTAGCATTCAAAATCTGGTAAGTATTTAATTCTGAGGCTGTTATCACTGAAATAGCCTCTAAATTACGGGAGGACAAATATATATTTTTATTTTCTTCCGGTAGCACGAATAGGGACTTTTTATCATTAATTTTCAGATTATTACTGATTTGTACCATTTCGCGGGTTTTTGGAGTTTCAAAAGAGAAATCTTCAATCACCAGAATTGCTTCTTCAAGGGCTTTATAAGTCAATGCTGACCTGCGCGCAAGAGCTTTAACCTTCTTGTTCAACTTAAAGTCGTAGCTTCTCGGACGTGGTCCGAATACGCGACCTCCACCTCTGAAAACAGGTGATTTAACACTACCTGCCCTGGCTGTACCTGTACCTTTTTGCTTTTTCAGCTTCCGGGTACTACCTGATACATCGGCACGCTCTTTCGAGCTGTGGGTTCCTTGTCTTTTATTGGCCAGAATTTGTTTGACATCAAGATAGATGGCATGGTCATTTGGCTCAATACCGAAAATTTGTTCATCTAACGTAACAGTTCTTCCGGTTTCTTGTCCTGCTGTGTTTAATACTTTAATTTCCATTACTGATAAATAATTACGTATGAACCTTTACAACCAGGAACTGATCCTTTAACTACCAATAAATTTGACTCTGGAATTACTTTCAAAACTTTCAGGTTCTGAATTGTAACATTGTCATTGCCATCGTTACCAGCCATACGCATCCCTTTAAATACACGGGATGGATAAGAAGATGCACCAACAGAACCAGGAGCTCTGAGGCGGTTGTGCTGACCGTGTGTTGCGTCGCCTACCCCACGGAATCCGTGACGTTTAACAACACCCTGGAATCCATGTCCTTTTGTGACGCCCTGAATGTCAACCCATCCTTCTTCATCGATGGAATCAACTGTAATGGTGTCACCAAGCTTGAATTCTCCTTCAAGTTCTTTAAACTCAAGAATTTTTCTTTTAGGTTCTGTTGAGGCTTTTTTGATATGTCCCAATTCAGCGCGGTTGGTGTGCTTTTCCTTTTTATCGTCAAAGCCCAGCTGAATAGAATCATAGCCGTCAGTTCCTACCGATTTCACTTGTGTTACCACACAAGGTCCGGCTTGAATCACAGTGCATGGGATGTTTTTCCCCTCAACACTGAATACGGAAGTCATTCCGATTTTTTTACCGATTAATCCTGCCATTTTTTTTGTTTTTTACAGGTTATCAAACTTTAATTTCTACTTCAACGCCACTTGGTAATTCAAGCTTCATTAAGGCGTCGATGGTTTTTGCTGTTGAACTGTAAATGTCGATCAAACGTTTGTATGAAGACAATTCGAATTGTTCCCTTGATTTTTTATTCACAAAGGTTGAACGCAATACAGTAAAAATACGTTTGTGAGTAGGAAGTGGAATTGGTCCGCTAACTATTGCACCGGTAGATTTAACTGTCTTTACGATCTTTTCTGCCGACTTGTCAACTAAGTTGTGATCATACGATTTCAGCTTAATTCTGATCTTTTGACTCATAGTGAGAAATTGTAATACAGTTTATAATTATAATAAGTCTGTTCTTCCTTTCAAATCGTCCAGAACTTTCACGGCAAGTAATTTTGGTAACTCAACGTATTTCGAAAACTCCATTGACGATGTTGCACGACCTGATGATAAAGTCCTCAGCACAGTTACGTATCCGAAGAGTTCAGAAAGTGGAACCATTGCACGGATTACACGTGCGCCTGATTTCTCTTCCATACCTTCGATTTGCCCACGACGACGGTTCAAGTCACCGATAATATCACCCATGTATTCTTCAGGGGTAACAATTTCGCATTTCATAACTGGTTCAAGTAACCTTGGACCTGCTTTTCCGGCTGCATTTTTAAATGCCTGACGGGCACAAATTTCAAATGAAAGCTGATCGGAGTCAACTGCATGGAAACTACCATCAAGTAAAGTAACTTTCAGGCTGTCCACAGTGAAACCGGCCAATGGACCGTTTACCAATGCGGATTCGAAACCTTTCTGTACCGATGGAATATATTCGCGTGGAATGTTTCCGCCTTTTACAGCATCCACAAACTGAAGTCCAATTTTACCTTCATCAGCAGGTTCAACACGAACGCTGATATCGGCAAATTTACCGCGGCCTCCGGATTGTTTCTTGAACACTTCGCGCAATTCAACCATTTTGGTGATACATTCTTTGTAGGCAACCTGAGGAGCTCCCTGGTTACATTCCACTTTGAACTCACGACGTAAACGGTCAACAATAATTTCAAGGTGAAGCTCACCCATACCGCGAATAATCGTCTGACCTGAATCAGGATCGGTATTCACTTTAAATGTTGGATCTTCTTCAGCTAATTTATATAGACCCAGGTTCAGTTTATCCAAATCCTTTTGAGTTTTTGGCTCAATGGCGATTCCGATAACTGGTTCAGGGAAATCCATGCTTTCCAATACTACCGGATTATCAAGATCTGATAATGTGTCACCGGTACGGATATCTTTAAATCCTACAGCAGCACAAATATCACCGGCTTCAATCACATCAATCGGATTCTGCTTATTCGAATGCATCTGGTAAATACGCGAAATACGTTCCTTTTTCCCAGTTCTGGAATTAAAGACCGAATCTCCTGCAGTTATTTTACCTGAATAAACACGGATGAAACACAAACGACCAACATAAGGATCGGTAGCAATTTTAAATGCCAATGCAGCTAAAGGTTCGTTTACGTCAGCGTGACGAATAATTTCAACGTCTGAATCATCATATTCAACGCCGGTTATATCGCCTTTATCAAGCGGACTTGGAAGAAATGAACAAACGGCATCGAGCAAACGCTGAACACCTTTGTTTTTAAATGCCGATCCGCAAATCATTGGAATAATAGCTCCGCTGATAGTTGCTTTACGGATTACATCCAACATCTGTTCAACTGTAATTGATTCCGGATCTTCGAAGAATTTCTCCAGAAGTTCGTCATCAAATTCAGCAACTGCTTCAATCAGTTTTCCACGGTATTCGTTTGATATTTCAACCATATCAGCCGGAATTTCTTCCATGTAATAGGTTGTTCCCAGAGTTGCGTCATCTCTCCAGCGAATGGCTTTCATTTCAATTAAGTCAACCATTCCTTCAAATTTCTCTTCTGCACCAATCGGAATAGTAATAGGAACCGGATTTGCACCCAATTTTTCTCTTACTTCAGTAAGTACATTATAAAAATCAGCACCTGAGCGGTCCATTTTATTTACGAACCCGATACGTGGAACACCATATTTTTCAGCCTGACGCCAAACGGTTTCCGACTGAGCTTCAACTCCGCCAACTGCACAGAAAAGTGCAACTGCACCATCCAAAACCCGCAACGAACGCTCTACTTCAACAGTAAAGTCGACGTGTCCGGGAGTGTCAATGATATTAATTTTGTGTTCTATATCCTGATATTTCCAGAATGTTGTGGTAGCAGCCGAGGTAATGGTAATCCCACGTTCCTGCTCCTGCTCCATCCAGTCCATAGTGGCTGCACCATCATGAACTTCGCCAATTCGGTGAGTGATACCCGTGTAATACAGGATTCGCTCCGAAGTGGTCGTTTTTCCGGCATCAATGTGAGCCATGATGCCGATATTTCTGGTATAATTTAAGTCTTTTGCCATTTTATATTTAATCTGTCCTTTACTTTTGCGCTATTAATTCTTCGATTTTCAACTGTTAAAAACGGAAGTGTGCAAATGCGCGGTTTGCTTCAGCCATACGGTGGGTATCTTCTTTCTTTTTGAAAGCTCCACCTTCTTCGTTATAAGCTGCAACGATTTCACCGGCGAGCTTTTCAGCCATTGAACGGCCAGAACGCTTGCGGGAATATAGAATTAAGTTTTTTACTGAGATTGAAGTTTTTCTTTCAGGACGAATTTCCATAGGAACCTGGAATGTGGCTCCACCAACTCGTCTGCTCTTTACTTCGACGTGAGGGGTAATTTTTTCGAGTGCTTTTTTAAACACGTCCAACGGACTTACTTCAGTATCTTTTATTTTCACGGTAACAATGTCCATTGCGTCGTAGAAAATTTGATACGCTATTGATTTTTTTCCGTCATACATCAAGTCATTGACGAAGCGGGTCACCAGAATGTCGTTGAACTTTGGATCGGGCAGAATGATCCTCTTCTTTGGTTTCGATTTTCTCATTATGTAATGCTTAAGTGTTAATTAAATTCGCTGTCGTTTGTGGGCTTCAATCGGCTCTAAGGCCTCTTTACTCAACTCAAACCACTAAGCTAGAACGTCATTAAAATAAATAAATCAGTGAAATCTTACTTTTTCACTTTTGGTCTTTTGGTACCGTATTTCGACCGTCTTTGAGTACGACCTTCAACACCGGCGGTATCCAATGCACCGCGAATTAAATGGTAACGAACTCCCGGAAGGTCTTTCACCCTGCCGCCGCGTACCAATACAATTGAATGTTCCTGAAGATTATGACCTTCTCCCGGAATGTAAGCGTTTACTTCCTTGCCATTTGTTAAACGAACCCTGGCTACTTTACGCATAGCTGAGTTTGGTTTTTTAGGAGTGGTGGTGTAAACACGAACACAAACGCCCCTTCTCTGTGGGCAAGAATCCAAAGCCGGAGATTTGCTCTTCTCCGCATTACTTTGTCTACCTTTTCTAACTAACTGCTGAATCGTTGGCATATAGCTACTCTTAATTTTAATATTACTACGCAAAAATTTGGTCTGCAAAGGTATCGCAATTTTCCACAATTCCAATACCTAACAATCCGTTTTACAGAGAACTCTCATAAAAACGGATCGCAAAAGTACAAATTGCGAACACAATACCCAATAAATCAGTAAAAATAAATGATCTTTTTTGGAGATTATTAACGTGGCTGGCGTAATGACTTCAGGTGCAGCTTACTCCGGATGTGAAATCCGGCGCTTCAGAAGGGATTTTACCGGATTGATGAATCGTTGAATCAATCTTAAATCTTCGGTAATTATTTCGGCTGACCCTTTCATTTCCCGGCTGAATTTTATCGGAATATCAAAACTGGTAACCAGATTCTGCGGCAATTCAACTTCGATGAGGTAGTTTCCATTTTTTTGTGTCGATTCAATACGAATAATCCGCCCTTTGATAAAGCCGAATTCCTGCGAAGGATAGTCTTCGAGTCGAATGTTAACGTTTTGATCAACGGCAACCTTTCGGGAATCTTTTACCGGCAGAATGATCCATCCCCTAATTTGTGCTTCAACTCCGGAATCTTTTTGCATGTCAGATATAGATACTGAATCACTATTCGTATATTGATTTTCAGCGCTTACGATAACATTGGTCCTGATTACATCAGGATACTTGAAAAAGTAGCTCCCTGCAAGTAGAAGGATCAAGAACACGAATACAAGCGAAATGCCGGAACGAAACATCCATCGGGGCGATTGCTGCACAATCTCCTGGAATTCTTCGCTTCGTAATTCAATTTCCATTTGTTTTTTTTCTTTTTCCATAGTTTTCGGGTAAAAGGGAAAGAGGAATGAGGAAGAAGTTAAGAGTAAAAAAAGCACTCCGATATTCCTTTTTCCTTGATTTCTATTTCCTATCTATTTTCATCTTTTATCGTCAACTCTATTCCGTCCGAAAATAGATAAACTATTTGTTTTACTTCATCTCGCAGACGATTGCCCCCGTTCATAATCCTTTTCTACAAATATTCCACACCGCTGGTGCTATACCGCTAACCATATCGTCACCGCATACCAAAACATTTAAGCTGCACAGAGACGGATTTCGGATATTCCTGTCAAACTTTTTGCTTAAGCGGAAAAATTCACACCGAAAACCACCGCTGCCGGACTTGACAGGTAGCTGATGTTGCCGAGTTGTTCATTAATCTTTCTTTCCAAATTTGTATCTTAATCCCCATGAACTTTGAATTATTAAATCACTCTCTATGTCAAGTGTCGGTTGTAATTCAATATGCAATGAAAATCTCTCAAATTTCTCAATTGGAGTGAATTGGACTCCAACTGGCAAAACAAAGCCAGTGAAATAATTAACATTACCTCCTAATCCAAGATAGATATTGTGTCTTTCTTTTTTCACAATATTGTAACAGATTACTACTTCAGGTGTGATATCAGAAATACTCGTATTGCTGTATAATCTCAATTCACTCCAAAATCTGTCATTAAAATTATATCCTAATCCAATCTTAGAAAGTGTCGAAGAGTAATACGATATACTCAATTGAGAAAAACCTTTGAAGCTAATAAGGCTAAAAAAAATAAACAAGAATAAAATTTTTATTAATCGTGTCATGATTACAGTGTTTCAGTATTTATGAATTTATAATGAGTCCATCTAAATATTTATCTTGATGTTGGTTCTGATTTACTATTGGTCATGACAAGCGTATTCTGTGTCAAGCTGCAAAATTCTCTCATAAAGCGAAAACCTGTCAAAACCCGAAACCCTAAAAACCACTTTATTAAAATCTCCTAAACAGTCCAGTCCAATCGAACCCCGAAAATCTCTCAAGTTGGCAAACAGTCAGTCTTAAAATTTTATCGAGAACCGAAACCGTTTCAAGTTGCGACTACAATTGACCATAACTAATAACTACATGCACTCTTCTGCTAATTGAGTTCGATCACTTTCCTCTTTCCCTTTTCCTAATTTCTATTTCCCAATGACTTTTCCCTAATTCCCCAATTCAAGCTGGTTTTTAACCAATTCGTAATAAGCTCCTTTTTTGCGGGTCAATTCTTCATGATTGCCAATTTCCACAATACATCCTTTCTCAATGACAATAATCTGGTGGGCATTTTTTACTGTACTCAAGCGGTGCGCTACAACAACAACTGTTTTTCCGGCAAAAAATTCATCCAGATTCTCCAGAATTACCTTTTCATTGTTTGCATCCAACGCATTGGTAGCTTCATCAAAGAAAATGAATTCCGGATTCTTATAAATAGCTCTGGCAATTAATATACGCTGTTTTTGTCCCTGGCTGAGACCAACTCCTTCGGCACCAATTTTGGTGTTGTAGTTTAAAGGTAATGTTTCAATAAATTCCTGAATATTGGCCATCCTTACTGCATAAGCTAACCGTTCGAGATCAGGTTCCTCAACGCCAACGGTAATATTGCTGGCGATGGTATCCGAAAAGATAAAACCATCCTGCATAACAGCTCCGCATTTGGCCCGCCACCAATGCTGCTGAAAGTCGGACAAATCGGCTCCTCCAACTTTTATTGTTCCAGAAACCGGCGGATAGAATCCAAGCAAAAGTTTCACCAGAGTTGTTTTACCGCTTCCGCTGGTGCCAACAATGGCAGTTACCTTGCCTTGAGGAATCACCAGATTGATGTTATTCAAAACCTTGGGGGAATGCGGTCCTTCGTACTGAAAAATCAAGTCAGTAATCTGCAAATCTGCTGAAACCGGAAGGCAGCTCAATTTTCCTTCCTGATCCTCATCCTCATCCTTGTGGTTATGAATCTCGCTCAATCGCTCCAGACTTATCTTGGCGTCCTGCGAAACCTGCATGAATTCGATCATCTGGTCGAGCGGGCTGTTCATCTGGCCTATTATATATTGTACAGCCAGCATCATACCCAAAGTCATTGAGCCATGAACTACTGCTGTGGCGGCAAGAACAGTAATTACAATATTTTTTGTTTCATTAATGAAAACCGAACCGGCCTGCTGGTATTGCTGCAAGCTCAGATTGCTGACATTCACCTTGAACAAACGTGCCTGAATCCGCTCCCACTCCCACCGTTTCTGACGTTCGTAATTGTTCAGTTTTATTTCCTGCATTCCGTTAATCAGCTGAATCAGTTTGCTTTGGTTGTCGGCCAATTGAACGAACTGTTTGAAATCGAGTTCTCGCCGTTTCCGGAGGAACAAAAATACCCAGGCGATATACAATGCTGAGCCAAACAAGAAAACGAGGAAAATAATCCAGCTGTAAAAAGCCAGAACTATACTGAATATGACAATATTAAAAATGGAAAATACAACCTGAAGCGACTGGGATGTCAGAAAACGCTCTATCCTTCTGTGATCTCCAATGCGCTGAAGCAAATCGCCAATCATTTTGGTATCGAAAAACCCAATAGGCATTTTCATCAGTTTAATCAGGAAGTCGGAAATGATACTAATATTAATGCGTGTACTGATGTGAAGCAGAATCCATGAGCGGATAAAATCAACGGTCATCCGGCTCAGGAAAAGCATCATCTGGGCAGCCAGAACAAGATAGATAAAGTTAATGTCCTGCGTATTGATGCCTACATCAACAATGCTCTGGGTAAGAAACGGGAAGATCAACTGAATCAGACTTCCAACAAGAAAACCCAAAATCAATTGAATGACCAGCTTTCGGTGAGGCTTCAGGTATTTCAGTAAAAACCTGAAATTGCCCCGGTTCGATTGCTCTCCTTCCAGTTCAAAAAACTGGGGCGTTGGATCAAAAAGCAGGCATATTCCCTTTTGTTCTCCTTGCCTGACGGTTGCCAGCCAATGTTTTTTGAATTCAGTTTCCAAATATTCCACCAAACCAAATGCAGGATCTGATACATATATTTTTCCTTTCCGGATTTTATACACCACCACAAAATGATCCTGATCCCAGTGAACCACGCAAGGTTTTGGCGCTTCAAGTAATTGTTCGAGAGTAATTCGGGCGCCAATGGTGCGGAAGCCAATGGCTTCGGCAGCTTCACTCAAACCAAGCAGCGAAACTCCTTCGCGGGTAATGTGTGCCAGTTCGCGAAGTTTTTGGAGAGAATAGGTCTTCCCGTAAAAAGCAGCAATCATGCGGAGACAGGAAGGTCCGCAATCCATGGCATCGTATTGTTGGAAAAAGGGAAATCTGGGCATATCCGGAATCAATGTTGCTCAAAAATAACAGATTTAAATGAATCTCCTATTTACTATCCATAATTAATGAGACATTACAATCAAACGGATACGTTTTTCATGATACTAAAGTGGATGAATTTCGACCGGACTGAAAAATCAGGCAGATCAACATTTTCAAACAAATCAAAAAAATATTCAAAAACATATAAATATTTCATGAATTTGATTTTCAACCTATTAGATCGATATGTAAATTAAGGTTAAAAAGTACAATCCGTTGATTCACTTCAGCTTTATGGATACCGAAAAATAACACGCGAGATAACCAAACCCAGTAATTATGCAGCAAGTTGGTTGTTAATTATTTATTACTAATTTTGGTCGTCTCTGTAAAATAATGCATCAGAAAACTGATAAAAAAAGATTAAAAAACCAATAATAAATTCGTATGAAAGTCTATAAAACAGATGAAATTCGCAACATTACACTTATTGGTAATGCTGGCAGTGGGAAAACCACCCTTGCAGAAGCAATGCTTTTCGAGGGTGGAGTAATCAACCGAAGAGGTGACGTTGGAAGCAAAAATACTGTTTCCGACTACCATCTGATCGAGCAGGAATACGGGAATTCCGTATTTTCATCGCTCATGTATACAGAAGTTAACGGTAAGAAAATCAACATTCTGGATACTCCGGGAATGGACGATTTCTGTGGCGGAGTAGTTGCTTCCCTGCAGGTTGCTCCTCTTGCCCTGATGGTTATTGATGCCTCAACCGGGATTGGCGCAGGAACTGAATCGGCCTTTCGACATGCCGAATTAGCCAATAACAAATTGATTTTTGTTTTGAACCATCTCGATAACGAGAATGCGAATTACGACCAGGATGTCGAAAATTTAAAAGGCAAATTCGGCAATAAAGTAACCATTGTACAATATCCGGTCGAAACTGGTATCGGTTTCAACTCCATTGTCGACGTATTGAAAATGAAAATGTATAAATACGGGCCGGATGGCGGAAAACCTCAGGTCCTCGACATTCCGGAATCGGAAAAAGAACGCTCCGACAAATTGCATAACGAACTGGTTGAAATGGCCGCCGAGAATGAAGAATCGCTCATGGAACTATTCTTTGAGCAGGGTGAATTGTCGGAAGAAGATATGAGAAGAGGAATCAGAACGGGCATGACCAAACGCGATTTATTTCCTGTTTTCTGCGTTTCGGCCAAGAAGAATATGGGTGTTGGCCGACTCCTCGAATTTGTCTGTAACATTGCTCCGGCTCCCTATCAGGTGCCGATGCGCGAAATCCTTCAGGGAAAACCTGTCGTGATGAGCGAATCAAATCCTACCTCCCTTTTTGTTTTCAAAACGGCAATTGAACCGCACGTGGGTGAAGTCACTTACTTTAAGGTGATGTCAGGAAAAGTTACTGAAGGAAAAGATCTTTACAACACCTTCAACAATGGCAAAGAGCGGATTTCGCAACTTTTTGTAACCGCCGGAAAAAGCCGTACTGCGGTTACAGAACTTGTGGCTGGCGATATTGGCTGCACGGTAAAACTGAAAGACACCAAATTCAACCAAACACTTTGTGAAAAGGAATTGGATCTCAAATTTGCCCCAATTAAATTCCCTGATCCAAAATTCAGAGTTGCAATTAGTGCTGTCGCTGAAACAGACGATGAAAAAGTGGGTGAAGTACTTCACAAAATGAAAGATGAAGATCCTACCTATATTGTCAATTACTTCAAGGAGCTGAAACAATTAATCGTTGAAGGTCAGGGCGAATACCACCTGAATACCTTGAAATGGTACTTCGATCACATTCACAAAATCGATATCGAATTTAAAGCTCCGAAGATTCCATACCGCGAAACCATTACCAAATTTGCTCTGGGTGATTACCGTCACAAAAAACAATCGGGTGGCTCCGGTCAGTTTGGTGAGGTTCACATGATTATCGAACCTTACGAAGAAGGCAGTCTGCCTAAAAATATGTTCATCATGAACGGCAAGGAACAGAAAATTTCTGTTCGAGATACGCAGGAAAATGTTCTGCCGTGGGGCGGAAAACTGGTTTATCACAACTGTATCGTTGGTGGTTCCATCGACCTGCGTTTCCTTCCGGCTATCTTGAAGGGAATTATGGAGAAAATGGAAGAAGGTCCGTTGACTGGTTCATATGCCCGCGACATTCGGGTTTACATTTATGATGGCAAAATGCACCCGGTTGATTCAAACGAAATTTCTTTCCGTCTGGCTGGCCGAAATGCGTTCAGTATTGCATTCCGGGATGCCGGCGCAAAAATTCTGGAGCCTATTTATGACCTGGATGTTTGGGTACAGGGCGACCGGATGGGTGATGTAATGAGCGACCTGCAAGGCCGCCGTGCATTAATCATGGGGATGGGCAGTGAAAGAGGATATGAAAAAATCACCGCACGTGTTCCTTTGAAGGAAATGAACAAATACTCTACTTCGCTGAGTTCGTTAACCGGTGGCCGTGGTGTTTTCAATATGAAATTCGCCAACTACGAAAAAGTTCCTCAGGAAGTTCAGGAAGAACTTTTAACAGCTTATGCCGCCGAAGAAAAAGAAGAATAACAATCAATTCTGTTTGATCTGTTCAACATACAAATGCAAAACCCGGGAATGCTATCCCGGGTTTTTTTGTTTTACTTTTGTCGCAGGATTTCATCCTGCGCTTTTACATTCCGTCCCTTCAGGACTAACAGGGGCAAAGCCCCGATATGTAAAAGCATAGGACGAAATGTAATGGAGTCCTATGAATAATTTATGTCCTACTGAATCCTGTTTCGTTCGTATTTCCAGTCTTTTATTTCCTGAAACTTTGCTATTCCTTCGGCAATGGACGGATGCTGCAATACCGATTCGACGCTGACTTCAGGAATATATTCTTCAGCGATTCCGTTTCGGATAAAAATAAAGTTAAACCCAAGATCGTTAGCTCCCACCAGCCGGTAACCTTTTTGTTCTGCCAGTTTGGTCATTGCTTTTGGAGAAGCACCATGGTAAACCGGATGTTTTCCGGGGAAAAAGTAATCGGGATCGTAAGGAACAACAAGGTCTTCGAATCCAAATTCATTGTGCGTTTCGATGACAACCACCTGAGGTTGAACAATGTCAATCGCGTCCCAAATCCAATAATCATTGCCGTCAATATCAATAGATAGAAGTCCCACTTCTCCCGAGAAACCTGCGTTTTGAATAATTTGATTGATGTTTTCGCGCTTCACCAATTGACATACAAATTTGGGCGGGTATGTCCATGGATGAGGATATTTGCCATAAAATTTCCGGCCTCTTTCAATGCTTTTTTTATTGCCATCAACAAACAATCCATGCCAGCCAAAATTAAAAACCAGGTTTGCACTGTTGCTGTTAATGCCATCATCGGATCCGATTTCGATGAACGTTTTGTTATTCATCCCAATCACGGCAAAGATAAAAAGCAGCATGCCATCTTCTTCAAACTGCGAGAAAACCCGGAATCCGGTATCCTTCAGTTGAGGAAGAGTGTTGTTTCTCACCCCATCGCGGTATGAAAGATATAGTTGCCGTTGGTTGATTTGTGCAGCAG
>CAIPKZ010000282.1 GCA_903865775.1 uncultured Prolixibacteraceae bacterium
AATTTACCTGCAGGTGATTCCAATGACTTGCCTGATCTTACATTTGCGGCTGAAAATTCAGTACATGCTGTTGTTCATATCATGGTAACACAAAGGGGAAAGTATTATTCTCAAAATCCGATGTTTGAATGGTTTTTTGGAGACCGTGGAAACAGTCAACAAGAAATGCCAATGCGGCAGGGTTTTGGGTCCGGAGTGATTCTTTCGGCCGACGGAACTATTGTAACCAATAATCATGTGATCGATGAGGCTGATGTAATCAAAGTTATTCTGAATGACAAACGTGAATTCGAGGCTAAATTGGTTGGAACTGATCCTCAAACTGATATTGCTGTTTTAAAAATCAATGTTAAAGACCTGCCATTCCTTCGTTTTGGAAATTCTGATGACTTGAAATTGGGGCAATGGGTATTGGCTGTCGGGAATCCATTCAATTTGACTTCTACCGTTACTGCAGGAATTATAAGTGCAAAAGGAAGAAATATCGGAATCAATCAGAGTCTTGCCGGAATTGAGGCATTTATTCAGACTGATGCTGCTGTAAATCCTGGAAACAGTGGTGGTGCTTTGGTAAATCCCCGGGGTGAATTGATAGGAATCAATACCGCCATAGCTTCTCAGACTGGTACTTATAGCGGATATTCATTTGCTATTCCATGCGGGATTGTCAAAAAAGTGGTTGGAGACATTCTGGAATACGGCGATGTTCAACGAGCGTTACTGGGTGTTGAAATCAGGGATGTGACAGATGATTTAGCAAAGAAGTATAATCTGGATAAAATTGAAGGCGTATTTATTGCAAAAGTTCAATCGGATGGGTCCGCTGATTTGGCTGGAATAAAAGACAATGATGTTATTATCAGTGTCGATGGGGTAGATGTTAATTCAGCTGCAGAACTTCAGCAACAGGTCAATAAACACAGACCTGGAGATAAAGTAGGGCTGATAATAAAAAGAGATAATAAAAAGAAACCATTTAACGTAACGCTTCGTAACAAACACGGAGATACGGAAATTGTGAAAGGTGATACTCCCGGTGATATTTTTGGTGCCAAATTTGTTGCGGTTTCCGACCGCGATAAAGAAGAGTTAGGGATTCGTTATGGAGTGAAAATTACTGAACTTGGAAGTGGTAAATTCAAAGATGCCGGCATTAAAAAAGGATTTATTATTACACAGGTGAATAAAAATGCAGTTTCTGAAGTTGACGAGTTAAGTCGGATTATTAAAAAATCAAAAGGTGGAATATTAGTCGAAGGAATTTATCCAGGTGGAGAAATCGCGTACTATGTTTTTGGGATTGATGCCAGATGAAATATACGAACTGGCAATATATTTTAAAACAATTAAAAGTATTAAAAAATCCATTTGAATTATTGACCTCAAAAGCCTATATTTGCACGCTATTTTTTTGAAGGGTATATGAGACAATTAAAGATTACAAAATCGATTACCAATCGTGAAAGCGCTTCACTTGACAAGTATCTGCAAGAGATTGGAAAGGAAGAACTTATTACAGTTGAAGAAGAAGTGGAGTTGGCGCAACGGATTAAAAAAGGTGATCAGGCCGCTTTAGAGAAATTAACCAGAGCTAATCTTCGTTTCGTAGTTTCTGTAGCTAAACAGTACCAAAATCAGGGATTAAGTTTACCCGACCTTATTAATGAAGGTAATCTTGGTCTGATTAAAGCTGCTGAAAAGTTTGACGAAACCAGAGGGTTTAAGTTTATTTCCTATGCTGTATGGTGGATTCGTCAATCTATTCTGCAAGCGTTGGCCGAGCAATCCCGAATTGTTCGTCTGCCTTTGAATCAGGTTGGATCGTTGAATAAAATCAACAAAGCATTCTCGAAGTTTGAACAGGAGCATGAACGCAAACCATCGCCTGACGAACTTGCTGAATCCTTGGATTTACCTGCTGATAAAGTCGCTGATACACTTCGTGTTTCCGGCCGTCATATTTCGGTTGATGCTCCTTTTGTTGAAGGTGAAGACAACAGTCTGCTCGATGTTCTTATTAACAATGATTCACCAAATGCCGACAGGGCATTGATGATGGAATCGTTGGCAAAGGAAATCGAACGTGCGCTGGCAACTTTAACCGAACGCGAAAGCGATATCATTCGGATGTTCTTCGGAATAGGCTGTCAGGAAATGACATTGGAGGAAATCGGCGAACGGTTTGGGTTAACACGTGAGCGGGTCCGACAGATTAAGGAAAAGGCAATCCGCAGACTGAGGCACACTTCAAGAAGTAAATTACTGAAAACATACTTGGGTTAATTCCCATAGGAAACCGCTCTCAGGGCGGTTTTTCTATTTCATATTAATAAAACGTAAACTCCGACAATCTGTAATCAGATAACTTGTTTTGGTTTCAATTTATAACTATACTTGCAGCATATATAAAAGAAATGAACAATACTTTCAAACATCTCGGCCACCATCATGTTAATCTATCAGCAGGTAGGCAGTAATTGTTTTGTAGTTAATCTAAAGATATAACCCAAAAGAAGGCTTACCACGATGGTAGGCCTTTTTTGCTTTAACACAATACCGAAAATGGAAGGATTATTAAAAATTGCCATTCAAACCAAAGGCAGGTTAAACGAAGATTCGATCAGACTGATTGACGAAGCCGGAATTAAACTTCCCCTTAGTTCCAGAAAACTCATTTCTACTGCAGCCAATTTTCCGTTGGAAGCGCTTTTTTTGCGTGACGATGATATTCCCCAGGCAGTAGCCATGGGTGTTGCCGATATTGGAATTGTTGGCGAGAACGAAATGCTGGAGAAAAACGAAAATGTGGTTGTTGCCAAGCGACTCGGCTTTAGCAAATGCCGATTGTCTCTGGCTATTCCGAAAGACGATGAATATACGGGACTTGACTATTTCAACGGGAAAAAGATTGCAACTTCCTATCCTGAAATTCTGAAAGATTATTTCAGGAAGAATAATATTACTGCTGAAATCCATGTGATTACCGGTTCGGTTGAAATTGCTCCCGGAATTGGGTTGGCTGATGCTATTTTTGATATTGTTAGTTCAGGAAGTACTTTGGTCAGCAACCGGCTGAAGGAAGTTGAAGTGGTAATAAAGTCGGAAGCCGTTTTAATTACAAATCCCAATCTTTCGGAGACTAAAAAAGCGATTCTGGATGAATTAATCTTTCGGATGGAATCGGTTCAGCGTGCCGAAAAAAAGAAATATATTTTGCTGAATGCCCCCAACGATAAATTAGCAGAAATTGAATCGTATCTCCCGGGAATGAAAAGTCCGACGGTGATGCCACTTGCCGAGGAAGGCTGGAGTTCGGTTCATTCTGTGATCGACGAAAAAGACTTCTGGAAAATTATTGGCAAGCTGAAAGCATGCGGAGCTCAGGGAATTCTGGTTATTCCAATTGAAAAAATGATTTATTAAATCAGCAATGAAAACATACATCAATCCTGCAAAAAGCACATGGACTGAAATACTTCGGCGCCCGGTTTTCAGTGTCATTGAACTTGAAAATCAGGTTCAGTCTGTCCTGACTGAAATCAAATCCGGCGGCATCGAGGCTCTCCGGAAATATACCGAACAATTTGACGGTGTTTCTATCCTGAATTTCGCAGTTCAGGAGCAGGAAATTGAGGATGCCATTTCGTTGGTTGATGATTCTTTAAAGAAGGCCATTGAAATTGCAGCTGGAAACATCCGGACATTTCATGAGTCTCAGGTTTCATCGGTTAAGAAGATTGAAACTACTCCGGGGGTGGTCTGTTGGCAAAAGTCGGTTGGTATCGAAAAGGTTGGATTATATGTTCCAGGCGGTTCAGCGCCTTTGTTTTCAACGGTTCTGATGCTTGCTATTCCTGCCAAAATTGCCGGTTGTAAAGAAATTATTCTCTGTACTCCTCCAAATAAGGAAGGCAAAATTCATCCTGCAATTTTATACGCCGCCCAGTTGGTCGGAATAACACAAATACATAAATTAGGCGGAGTTCAGGCCATTGGCGCCATGGCATACGGAGTCGATTACATTCCGAAAGTAAATAAGATATTTGGTCCGGGAAATCAATATGTGATGGCCGCCAAGCAAATTATTAGCAGAGGCGATGTTGCCATCGACATGCCTGCCGGTCCTTCTGAAGTTGCTGTGATGGCCGATCATACTGCCAATCCTGCATTCATTGCTTCTGACCTGCTTTCGCAGGCCGAACATGGCCCCGACAGTCAGGTGGTACTGGTAACCAATTCGTCGGATTTAGTTGTGAAAGTAAAGGATGAAATCGAAAAACAGTTGGCGATTCTGCCTCGAAAATCCATTGCTGAAAAAGCCTTGGCAAACAGTCATGCGGTCGTTCTTGATCAGGTTGCGGATATGATAGATCTGATCAACGAGTATGCTCCTGAACATCTGATCATTGCGATGGAAAATTACGCTGAGGTAGCAGAAAAAATCATTAATGCAGGATCGGTTTTCCTTGGAAATTATACTCCTGAAAGTGCCGGTGACTATGCTTCAGGGACTAACCACACGCTGCCAACCAATGGCTGGGCGCGATCGTTTAGCGGACTTAACATCGACAGTTTCATCCGGAAAATTACCTTTCAGGAGATATCTCCGGAAGGAATAAAAAATTTGGGTCCGGTCATCGAAATAATGGCTGCTGCCGAAGAACTGGAGGCACATAAAAATGCAATTTCACTTCGATTGGAAGAATTAAAAGATAGAAAATAACCAAATAGGAACGTAGAACGCTTAGAAAAAATATCTATGTGCTCTATGTGGTTCAAAAATAGAATTATGAACTTAGAAAAATTACTTCGCAACAACATAAAGGTGTTAAAACCATACTCTTCAGCCCGCGATGAATTCTCAGGTGAGGCAGAAGTGTATCTCGATGCCAACGAAAATCCATACAATGCGCCATACAACCGGTATCCTGATCCGCTTCAATGGGAGTTGAAAATCAAAATTGGGAGACTCAAAAACATTGCTCCCGAAAAGATCTTTCTGGGAAACGGAAGCGATGAACCAATTGATATTATTTTTCGTGCATTTTGCGAGCCGGGAGTCGACAATGTTGTTTCAATCGATCCAACCTATGGCATGTACCAGGTGGCTGCCGACATCAACAATGTGGAAGTCCGAAAGGTAAAACTCAACGAAGATTTCAGCTTCAATGCACAAAAGTTGTTGGATGTCACCAATCTTTATACCAAAGCCATTTTTATCTGTTCACCAAACAATCCTACAGGAAACCTTCTGGATAAGACTGAGATTATTAAGTTGCTTACGGAATTCGACGGTATCGTGGTGGTGGATGAAGCATATATCGATTTTTCGCCTGAAAACAGTTTCCTTGGATTATTGGATAGTTGCCCAAACCTGATTATCCTTCAGACTTTTTCGAAAGCATGGGGAATGGCTGGTATTCGTCTGGGAATGGCATTTGCACAGGCAGAAATCATCCGGGTTTTCAACAAAATTAAATATCCTTACAATATTAATATTCTTACTCAGCTGAAAGCACTGGAATTGATTGATAATGAAGGTGAGAAAAACGAATGGGTGAAAATTATCCTTGACGAACGGGCCCGAATGATCCGGAAATTGTTTAAACTTCCGTTTGTGCAGGTCATTTATCCGTCGGATGCGAATTTTATCCTCGTTAAAATGACCGATGCCCGGGGTATTTACGAATATCTGACCGATCACAAAATTATTGTTCGTGATCGTTCGAAAGTTACTCTGTGTGAAAACAGTTTGCGCATCACCATCGGCTCGCCGGAAGAAAATAAGAAACTAAGAAAAGCGTTAAAGAAGCTTGTCGTGGGTTTAATAGAAGACAACGAGTAGCCAAATACCAGGAAGAAAAATAGATAATACGGAATAAAAAATAGAGTATGAAAAAGGCACTTTTTATAGATCGCGATGGAACATTGATTTTTGAAACGGAAGACGAACAAATCGATTCGCTTGAAAAGCTGGAGTATCTCCCGAAGGTTTTCAGGAACATGCATTTTATTGCTAAAAACCTTTCGTACGAATTGGTGATGGTTACCAATCAGGATGGTTTGGGAACAGCCAGATTTCCGGAAGAAACATTTTGGCCGGTACATTCAAAAATATTGAATGCTTTTGAAAAGGAAGGTGTTGTTTTTGATGATATTCTGATCGATCGTCATTTCCCACAAGACAATGCCCCAACCCGAAAACCGGGAACTGGTATGTTGGGAAAATACCTGGATGGCAGTTACGATCTCGCAAACAGTTTCGTAATTGGCGATCGGTTGACAGACATTCAATTGGCTAAAAACCTGGGTTCGAAAGGTATCCTGATTAACGATGGCTCACTGGCCAGCGAACTTCAGGAAAAAGGATTGGCTGAATTTTGTGCGTTAATTACCACTGATTGGGACGAAATTTATGCTAAAGTAGCTACTCCTGACCGCACTGCTGTTGTTGTTCGCAATACCAAAGAAACAAAAATACAAGTTGAACTGAATCTGGACGGAACCGGGAAAGGAAATATTCAAACCGGATTGGGATTCTTCGATCACATGCTTGACCAGATTGCCCGCCATTCCGGAGTTGATTTAACTATTCAGGTTGATGGAGATTTGGAAGTAGACGAACACCATACCATTGAAGATACTGCTCTGGCATTGGGCGAAGCCTTCAAACTGGCACTTGGTGATAAGCGTGGAGTTGAGCGCTATGGCTATTGTTTGCCCATGGACGATTGTCTGGCTCAAGTAGCTATCGATTTTGGCGGCCGTCCGTGGATTGTCTGGAAAGCTGAGTTCATTCGCGAAAAAGTGGGCGATATGCCAACCGAAATGTTTTTTCATTTCTTTAAATCGTTTTCAGATACATCGCTCTCAAACCTCAATATTCAGGCTGAAGGAACCAACGAACACCATAAAATTGAAGGTATTTTCAAGGCTCTGGCCCGCTCCATCAAAATGGCCATTCGAAAAGATGTTTTTAACTTTGAATTGCCAACAACCAAAGGAACGCTTTAACCACAAAGGAAACTAAGGGTTTTCACGAAGAGCACGAAGTTAAGATTGAAAAATGTCAAAAAACTGAGATATGGATCGCGAAGAAATTTTCAGGAAGGTACTTGATTGTGCATTTGAAGTACATACAAACCTGGGACCAGGTCTACTTGAGAGTGTTTACGAGGAATGTCTTTTCATTGAATTACAAATGGCTTGGTTGAATATTGAAAAACAAAAGCCTCTTCCTTTAATATATAAAGGTATAAAACTTGAAAGCCATTTACGAATAGATATTTTGGTGGAAAATAAAATTATAATAGAATTGAAAGCGGTTGAGGAATTATCCGATGTTCATTTGGCTCAAACCTTGACTTATTTGAAATTATCAGGTTGCAAACTTGGACTTTTGGTAAACTTCAATGTAGCACATTTAAAAAACGGAATTAAACGAGTTATTTTATAGTACGAAGAAAAATTTGGTGCATAAGGATAAAAATAAAAACATTGTGTCCTTCGTGAAAAACCTTTGTTTCCTTCGTGTTTAAATCAATCAATATGACTATTGACAACAATAAATCAACCGCTATTCTCCTGATCCATTGCCCAGACAAGCAAGGACTTCTGGCATTGGTAACCGAGTTTATCAATACTAATAACGGAAACATTCTTTACCTCGATCAACATGTCGATCGAGAAGAAAAACTGTTTTACATGCGGGTGGAGTGGGACTTAAGCAATTTCAACATCCCGAAGGATAAAATTGCCGATTATTTTGCAACCCTCATTGGTCAGAAAAATCAAATGACCTTTGAACTCCATTTCTCGGAAGAGAAACCGCGTATGGCCATTTTTGTCTCGAAGATGTCACATTGTTTATTCGACCTGTTGGCCCGTTATACTTCCGGAGAGTGGAATGTGGAAATCCCTGTGATCATCAGTAATCATCCGGATATGGCTGATGTTGCACGTCGGTTCGATATTGAATATCATGTTTTCCCGGTGACCAAGGACAACAAGGTAGAACTGGAAGCTCAGGAAATTGCTTTGATGGAAAAGCACAAAATCGATTTTATCGTGTTGGCGCGATACATGCAAATTATCAGCGACGATTTCATTACGCATTATCCGCATAAGATCATTAATATCCATCATTCATTTTTACCGGCATTTGTCGGAGCAAAACCTTACCATGCAGCATACGAGCGCGGGGTAAAAATCATCGGAGCAACCAGTCATTACGTTACTACTGAACTCGATGCCGGACCGATTATCAAGCAAGAAGTTGCACATGTCAGTCACAAAGACACGGTGAACGACCTGATTGCCAAAGGCCGTGATCTGGAAAAAATTGTACTTTCGAAGGCTGTAAATAAACACATCGAACGAAAAATTCTGGTTTACAACAATCGTACAGTGGTTTTTAGTTAAGAGAAGCCTCCTCCCCACCTCCTCCAAAGGAGGAGGAGAAAAAAGCTTTGAATATTTGATATTGGACATTTAAAGTATTAGTTATGAAATATTTAGTTTTTATTATAATTTTTATGGCAGCGACTCTTCAGGCACAAAAGCCAGTAAAGGAAATTCCAGCTGATTACGGATACATTGTAAAAATCGGGCAACAGGTTCCTGAATTTACGTTTACCACTTCCGAAGGGAAAACAGTAAAAACTACTGATTTAATAGGCAAAATAGTGATGTTCCAATTCACTGCCAGTTGGTGTTCGGTTTGCCGGAAAGAAATGCCACACATCGAAGCCGACATCTGGAAGAAATACAAAGACAATCCAAATTTTGCCCTTTACGGAATTGATCTAGACGAACCGCTTGAGAAAGTAAAAGAGTTTGCAAAGCAGATTCCGGTTACCTATCCTTTGGCCCTTGACCCGAAAGGTGGGATTTTCTATCAGTTTGCCGAAAAAGGTGCTGGTGTCACACGAAATGTGATTGTCGATAAAACCGGCAAGATTGTCTTTATGACGCGACTTTACAAAGAGGAAGAATTTCAGGAAATGAAAAAGGTGATTGCTGAACTTTTAAAATAGACTTGTAGCGCGTAGCAGAATCGAACTGCCATCTCCGGATTGAGAAACCGGTTTCCTAACCGTTAGAAGAA
>CAIPKZ010000283.1 GCA_903865775.1 uncultured Prolixibacteraceae bacterium
AACGAGCTTGAAGTCTTATAATATTTTTATTTTTGTGTTGAAATCCAAATTGAATATGATAAAGTATTATTCCAGAACTCTTTTATTTTTAATACTGGGTGTTTTTATTATTGGAAAATCCTATTCTTTGGCTTCTGTTACAGGTATTACTAAACCTTTCGTAGTTATAATTGATGCGGGACATGGAGGAAAGGATCCCGGTGCAGTAAGTAAAGGAATTCGCGAAAAAGATGTTGTACTTGCCATTGCTCTTAAACTGGGCAAGCAAATCAGTGAGAGTTTTCCGGAAGTAAAAGTAATTTTTACGCGAAACACCGACGTTTTCGTTCCTTTGATCGATCGATCTAAAATTGCTAATCGAAATAAAGCCGATCTGTTTATTTCGTTGCATGCGAATTTTTGCGGAACTCCCTCAACACGGGGAACAGAAACATTTTTTCTTGGTGATGCCCGTTCGGATGATAACCTGGATGTTGCAAAGAAGGAAAACTCTGTTATTCTTTTGGAAGATAATTACGCAACTACTTACGAAGGATTCGATCCGAATTCATCGGAATCATACATCATGTTTTCGATGGCCCAGGAAAACTACCTGGCCCAAAGTTTATCTTTTGCCGATGATATTCAGCATCAGTTTAAATCGAGGCTCGAAAGTTCAAACCGGGGAGTAAAACAAGCCGGATTCCTGGTTTTGAGACAATCATCAATGCCAAGTGTTTTGGTTGAAACAGGTTTCTTAAGTAATCCTTCAGATGCGAATTATTTAAACAGCAACAATGGTCAGCAAACGATCGCTCTATCCGTTTTCGAAGCTTTCAAAAAATTCAAGTCAAGAAACTCAGGGTCAGGCACTCCCGCATTAGCTGAAACAAAAACGGTTATAACAGATCAGAAAAACATTCCATCGAATAAGAATGATGCTGTAAATTCAACAAAGGATACTGGAAATTTTAAAAATGAGAAGTCCGTTCAAACGCTCGTGGAAATAAAATCAGAATCAACTTTAACAGCTAACAAACAAGAAGTGATACCAGAAAATACAACTGATGTAAAAGTTGAAATAAGTAATGATAAAAAATCAACTGCAGATCAGAAATCAATAAAAGAAACTGAAAAGCCGGAAGTCGATGCCGGAAAAATGAATCCTGTTGAAAATGTGGTTTCTATTCGTAAAAACGAAAGCAAATACTATAGTGTTCAGATTGGTGCAAATACAAGCCCTTTAGAACCTATACCAGCCAATTTCAAGGGGATGAAAGATGTAAGAAGAGAGAAAAATGATAAATACTACCGGTATTTCATCGGTAAAGAATTATCAGTTGAAAGTATAATCCCAATCTGGCAAAAAGTCAAACTAAAATTTCCGCAAGCCTTTGTTGTCTCTTTTGAAGATGGTAAACGGATCATTCTTGACAATATATCCAACTAAAAATTTAACATAGACTGAAAATATAAAATCTTTTTGGTTTCCTGCCTAATGCTGTTTAGCTTTGTATCAGGATACAGAAAGTGAAATAAACAGAATCAATAAAAACATGATTAAGATTTCAAAATATACCAAACTGGGTTTTTTGGTCATTGCCTGTCTGACAATTCTCATTTGGGGCATTAATTACCTGAAGGGCATCGATATATTTAAAAACAATACGAATTACTATGTCGTTTATGACAAAATTGATGGTTTGCTTGAATCGAGTACCGTAACTATAAATGGGTATAAAGTTGGACAGGTAACAAAAATCGATTTTATGAGCGACTATTCGGGTCGGCTATTGGTTACCTTGTCATTGGATGAAGATTTTAAGATTGCAAAAGGTACTTCTGCAAAAATAGTTTCCAGCGACATTATGGGAACTAAATCAATAAAATTGGACATTGTACATTCAGGAGAGTACTACCTGCCACTTGATACCATTCAGGGAACCACTGAAGGTGACCTTAAAGAACTGGTAAGTATGCAGGTTTTGCCCTTAAAGAAAAAGGCTGAAGAACTAATTGCATCTCTTGATTCGGCAATTAATATTGTAACATCTGTTTTTAACCAGCAAACTCAGAAAAACCTGACCGAAAGTTTTGAAAATATTAACCGGACAGTATCCAATATTGAATCAGCTTCGGTAGAATTGAATAAAATCATGACCAGTGGCAAGGTAAATTCAATTGTAAACAATGTGGATAATATTAGCGGTACAATCAGTAAAAATTCAGCTCAGATAAGCAACATCATCAGAAACCTCTCATCCTTGTCAGATTCACTTTCGAAATTGAATGTGAGTCCTGTTTTTGCTGAAATTTCCTCTTCAGTTGCCGGATTGAATACCATTATTCAAAAACTGAATACCAAAGAAAGTTCAGCAGGGATGTTGATTAATGATCCTGTATTGTATGAGAACCTCACGAGCCTTTCAGGCAGCCTTGATATGTTGCTAAAAGATGTACGCAACAATCCGAAACGGTACGTTCATTTCTCGGCCTTCAACATGGGCAAAGATGTATATATTACTGCCAAACCGGCCACTCCGGATGAAAAAGATCAGATTATTTTTAAAGTGCATTTAATTTCCAGTCCTGCAAAACTATCAACAGAATCATCCTTTTTTAAAGGCTTAGGTCAGATAGAGGAAATAAAGGTCAGCGAGATGTATAATTACATGGCTGGTAAAACCAATGATTTTGATCAAATCTCGAAACTATTGAATACTGCCAGAAATAATTTCCCGGATGCAACATTGGTGGCTTTTAAGAATGGCCGAAAGATAAAACTGGAGAAAGCAATCAAAAATCGGGTAAATTAATTGTAAACATTAATTTATATTATTGTTCAATTACCTCAAATCCTTTAACAGCAAGCATTTTGATAATTACATTTCACATATCGCTGATTATCAGTTATTTAGATATATTAAAAAAATATTAAACTATTTTTAACTTTTAAATGCCTGAGCATTAAACCACTTATCTTTTTTTTATAAAAGTCAATAGCAAAAGCATTTTTTTTATACATTTTTTTTCGCAAAATTTGTTTCCAACGAATTCAAAAAAACACCTTTTTGTCGAATTTTTCTAATCTCCTGCTCCAAAATGATTAATGATTATCGTTTGGTTTGGGATCATTGTCTGTCAATTATTCGTGACAATGTTCCAAGCATAAGTTTTAAAACCTGGTTTGAGCCCATTGTTCCGGTTAATCTGGACGATGAAGTTCTTACAATACAGGTACCAAGTCCGTTTTTTTATGAATACCTCGAAGAACAGTACATTGATCTACTTCGCAAAACTCTAAGAAAAGAACTTGGGCAGGGGGCAAAGTTGGAGTATGTTGTTGTAATGGGCAATAATCAGGGCAATTCACAACCCTACACGATTAAATATCCGACCAGCAACAACAGCAAGATTCAAAATAAACCGATGAGCATTCCTCTTAAAAGTGAAGGAAAATCATCCATCAGGAATCCATTCATTATTCCTGGAATTCAAAAAATTCAAATTGATCCACAATTACGTCTTGACAATACATTTGACAATTTTGTTGAAGGAGAATGCAATCGTCTGGCGCGTAGCGCAGGGTATGCTGTCTCGCAAAACCCTGGTGGTACAGCATTTAATCCACTCATGATTTATGGCAATTCTGGTTTGGGAAAAACTCATTTGGCCCATGCCGTTGGTATTGAGGTAAAGGAAAGATTCCCAGATAAAGTAGTACTCTATGTAAATGCCAATAAATTTCAGACTCAGTTTACTGAAGCTACCCGGAACAACAACCGGAACGATTTTTTGAATTTTTACCAAATGATCGACGTTCTGATTCTGGACGATGTTCAGGAATTTGCCGGAAAGGAAAAAACACAGGAAACCTTCTTTCACATTTTCAATCATTTACACCAAAGTGGCAAGCAACTCATTCTTACTTCAGATAAACCACCGATTGAACTGAAAGGTCTTGAACAACGTCTGCTATCCAGATTCAAATGGGGATTAACAGCTGATTTACAACAACCCAGCTTCGAAACCCGCATGGATATTCTCCGGCGTAAAATTTACAAAGACGGCCTGATTATTTCGGAAGAAGTTCTTGAATATATTGCATCGCACATTACCAATAACATCCGCGAACTCGAAGGTGCACTGGTATCGCTGCTTGCTCAGTCAACTTTAAATAAAAAGGAAATCACCATTGAACTGGCCAGCGAAATGATTAACAAGCTGGTTAAGAATTCAAAACGAGAATTATCGATCGACTATATTTCGAAAGTGGTTTGTGATTATTTCAATATGCCGGTAGATTCACTCCAGGCTAAAACCCGTAAGCGCGAAGTGGTACAGGCACGACAGCTTGCCATGTATTTTTCTAAGAGCATGACCAAAGCATCTTTGGCATCGATTGGTTCGCAAATCGGCAGTAAAGACCATGCCACCGTGCTTCATGCCTGCAAAACGGTGAATAACCTGAAAGAAACAGACAAATCGTTTAAACTTTGTGTCGACGAGATTGAAAAGAAATTAAAATTGTAAAAGATAAAAGCAGATCTATTCGATCTGCTTTTTTATTGCTGGTAAAACAAGGCCAATCCTGATGGAAGATACCTACAGAACCATATCGAAACCTTCGGAAGGAATTTTTAAAGACAAAGGCAGCAAATTTATTTCCTTTGCTTTTCCGGTAATTTCCGAGGACGAAATCAGGGATATTATTCATTCAATTAAAAAGGAACATCATTCGGCCAGGCATCATTGCTATGCCTGGCGGCTGGGTTACGAAAAATTACTGTTCAGGGCCAATGATGATGGCGAACCCTCCTCCACTGCCGGAAAACCAATTCTGGGGCAAATTCAAAGCCATGACCTGACCAATATTCTGATTGTGGTAGTTCGCTATTTTGGCGGTATCTTGTTGGGCACGAATGGCCTAATAAATGCTTATCGAAATGCTGCCGCAGATGCAGTGAATCAGGCTGAAATAGTGGAATGCGTTGTGGAAGGAAAACTACTGATTGAATTCGGATACGGAGTAATGAACGAAGTAATGAAAGTTTTCAAAGATGAAAAATTACCGCAGATTGATTCGCAATTCGATTTACAATGCAGAATTTCAACCCGGGTCAGATTATCCGACCAAATAAGGATTTCAGAAGAATTGAAAAAAATAGAAGGATTAAAAATTACGGATTTAGAAGTTTGATTTTTTCAAAAGTCAACAATTGAAATCATTGATCAACACTTGTTAATAAACTATTCAAAAAAAAACAGTCAACATTTTCTGATATATCATAAAAACAGTCTAATTTTGAACTTTGATGGAACACCTCAGAAAACAATATACTTACTTTTTTGGTGAAATAATTCACCAGGAAAAAATTTTCCAAAACTACCTGTTTCATTTTCTGAATTTATCTCAGCAATATCTATTTCCGGAATATTACACTACCATGAAAACCAACAGAATCAAAGTTTCTGTTGGTTTTTTTTTGCGATCCAATCCTTTAAAAATCAACATATCAAATGAAGAAGAAAGATTTAATTTCAATTACTGATTATTCGAAAGAAGATTATCTGCGGATACTGGAACTTGCAGGAGATTTTGAGAAACATCCAAACCAGAGGCTGCTTGAGGGAAAAGTAGCCGCTTCTTTGTTTTTTGAACCATCAACCCGAACACGACTCAGTTTCGAAACGGCCATCAACCGTTTGGGTGGCCGGATAATCGGGTTTTCCGATGCCGGATCATCCAGTGTCTCGAAAGGTGAAACATTGCACGATACCATCCGAATGGTGAGCAATTACGTCGATCTGATCGTAATGCGCCACCCGCTGGAAGGAAGTGCCCGATACGCGGCTGAAGTGGCCGATGTGCCCGTAATTAATGCCGGTGACGGGGCAAACCAGCATCCTACGCAAACCCTGCTCGATATGTATTCGATCCTGAAAACTCAGGGAACACTCGACAACATCAATATTTTCATGATTGGCGACCTGAAATACGGTAGAACCGTGCATTCGCTACTGATGGCTTTGTCGGAGTTTGAAAATCCGATCTTCAACTTCATTGCTCCCGAAGAGCTTGCCATGCCCGAAGAATACAAACTTTTCCTGAAAGAAAAAGGAATCCGCTACTTCGAGCACACCGAAATCAATGACAATATTAATCATGCCGATATTATTTACATGACGCGTGTTCAGAAAGAACGTTTTATGGATCCGATTGAATACGAAAAAGTAAAAAACGTGTACATTCTCCGGAACAACATGCTAGATAATACCAAGCCAAACGTGCGCATTCTTCATCCGCTGCCACGCATCAACGAAATACATACCGATGTGGATGCTAACCAAAAAGCCTATTATTTTGAACAGGCCCGGAATGGCGTTTTTGTGCGTCAGGCGATTATTTCTCACATTCTCAACCTTAAATAAATCAAGCCATGCCCGATAGTTTTAAAAAGAAACTCAAACTGAAAGTCAGTGCAATCAATAACGGCACTGTAATCGATCATATTCCTTCAGAAAATCTGTTCAAGGTAATTTCAATTTTGGGACTTCAAAATGTAAAATCGCAAATTACGTTTGGAGCTAATTTCGAAAGTGAAAAACTTGGAAGCAAGGCAATTATCAAGCTTTCGGATGTATTTTTCGAAGATGACGAAATCAATAAAATATCACTTATTGCTCGAAATGCCAAGTTAAATATCATTCGAGATTACGAGGTGGTTGAAAAACGGGTGGTTGTTGTTCCGGACGAAATCATCGGTATTGTGAAATGTTTCAATCCGAAATGCATTACGAATAATGAAGAAATGACCACCAATTTCATTGTCATTTCCAAGAATCCGTTGGATCTGAAATGTAAATACTGTGAAAAGATTACTCACGAAGATCAAATGGTCATCAAATGACAACGCCAAATTTCGATGAAGTACTCCTGAAGATTACTGCATTGGTAAAAACCAATCCGGCAAATCTGTTATTTCAGATTTGTGAACTCCTGAAAAAAGAGGTTTATCACTACGATTGGGTTGGTTTATATATTCTGGATCGGAATAAAAACGAACTTGTACTCGGTCCATTTGTCGGAAAACCTACTCCTCACACCCATATTGCCATGGGAAAAGGCATTTGCGGGCAAGTTGCCGAAAGTGGAATGACCATGGTTGTTCAGGATGTCACCCAGGTTGAAAACTATATTTCTTGTGGATTAGATGTTCAATCAGAAATTGTTGTTCCGGTTTTAAAAAATGGTGAATTTTTGGCCGAGTTAGACATCGACAGTCACTCTCCTGCCCCATTTAATTCTGAAGACAGCATTTTTCTGGCAAAAGTTTGTGATTTACTGGTTGATTGTTTCTGAAAAAGAACAATCTTTACAGGCATGATGAACACGATCTACGATATCCTTTTTCATACCAACGAAGCACTTTTCAGAATTGTATCTGAAAATGTTTGGGAGGCCTATCTGGTTCTTTTTCTGATTATATTTCTCGAAACCGGATTGATCGTTTTTCCTTTCCTTCCAGGCGATGGACTGCTTTTCTCTGCAGGAGTTATAGCAGCATCATCAGAAATGAGTATCGTTTTATTAGTACCTATCCTAATACTGGCGGCTATCCTCGGAAATCATTTTAATTATCAGATTGGCAGAAAAATCGAGCACCGAATAGAACACAGTCAGAACAGGCTGATCAGAAAATATCTAATCAAATCGATTGTCAAAACCCGACTATTTTACCAGAAGCATGGCAAAAAGTCGATCATTATCGGAAGATTTTTCCCTGTTATCCGCACCTACATTCCATTTTTTGCAGGAACTGTAGATTTTGATTTTCAAATATTCTCAAAGTACACCATCATCGGATCTGCAATTTGGGTTCCGTTTTTCACACTTTCGGGTTATTTTCTGGGCGAACTCCCCTGGATTAAGGATAATTTTGAACTCATCTTTCTTGGATTGATCATTGTAACCTTGATTCCTTTCTTTTATGCGGCCATAAAAACATTTCTTTTTAAAAAGAGTATGTAGTTTAGCAGTATTCCTCTTGAAAGGCTTGATTATTCAACGAAAAAGCTATTTTTGATATTTCAAATTTATTCTCTATGTCAAAGTTGTTTATTACTAAACCCTTGTCCCAATTGCTGGACGAATCAAAATCCGACCAGGGACTAAGAAGATCCTTAAGTGCATTTAATTTAACCACTTTGGGAATCGGAGCAGTTATCGGTGCCGGTATTTTTGTTTTAACCGGCCAGGCAGCTGCACAATATGCAGGTCCGGCTATTGTGATTTCCTTTATGATATCCGGTTTGGCTTGCTTATTTGCAGGTTTATGCTATGCCGAGTTTGCCTCCATGATTCCAATTTCGGGAAGTGCATACACCTATGCCTATGCAACCATGGGCGAGTTTGTTGCCTGGATTATTGGCTGGGATTTAATCCTCGAATATTTGTTTGCCGCGTCAACTGTGGCCGTTGGGTGGTCGGGCTATGTAGTCAGTTTTCTGAAAGATTTCGGGTTGGTTATTCCAGCACAATTTACCGCCGCCCTCGGATCAGTACTGGTAGAAGTACCGCAAATTGGCTATAAACTTGCAACTCCGGAATTGACCAAAAGTCTGGCTGATTCAGGAATTGTCATCGACAGTCTTCCACATCTGACCGGAGTTTTAAATTTACCTGCCATGTTCATCGTGGCAATAATCTCGATGTTATTGCTCATAGGTATTCGTGAATCAGCCAGGTTCAATAATGTAATGGTAGTCATCAAAGTATTTGTGATTCTGCTCTTTATTGGCATCGGATTTATGTTTGTGAATAAAGCCAACTGGCATCCTTTTATTCCTGAAAACACAGGTGTTTGGGGTCATTATGGCTGGAGTGGTATTTTGCGTGGAGCCGCTGTGATTTTCTTTGCTTACATTGGGTTCGACGCAGTTTCGACTGCGGCTCAGGAATCCAAAAATCCTCAGCGTGACATGCCAATCGGCATTTTAGGTTCACTCGGAATCTCAACGATATTGTATATCCTGGTGGCTATTGTATTAACAGGAATCGTAAGCTATACTTTTCTAAACGTAGCCGATCCAATCGCTGTTGGCGTAAATGCCATGGGCAGTGGGCTCTTCTGGCTGAGGCCAATCATTAAAATTGCTGCCATCGCTGGTTTAACTTCGGTAATTCTGGTCATGTTGATGGGGCAGCCGCGCATCTTCTTTTCCATGGCGAAAGACGGACTGTTACCTCCGGTTTTCTCGAAAATCCATCCCCGCTTTAAAACGCCTTATGTAAGTACTATATTGACGGGATTTGTTGCAATGGTCGTTGCAGGAATACTTCCTATCAATATTCTTGGTGAACTGGTTTCGATTGGAACACTTCTTGCCTTTGCCATTGTTTGCATCGGAATTATTGTTATGCGGGTTAAAAGGCCTGACATTGAACGGACATTCAAAACGCCGTTTGTCCCTCTTGTCCCGATTTTAGGCGCTGCTATATGTATTTACCTGATGGTTTCACTTCCATTAGATACATGGATCAGGTTGATTGTCTGGATGTCCATTGGATTTCTTATTTACTTTACTTACGGGATTAAAAAAAGTAAATTAAGGAATAAGTAATCCTCTCATATGTCACATGAAAACTCTTCGGTAAAATCGATTTTATTTGCCTTGCTTGCAAACCTGGGAATTGCCATTACCAAAACAGTTGCTGCGGTAATTACAGGTTCAGGAGCTATGTTGGCAGAATCGATCCACTCTTTTGCTGATTGCGGAAATCAGGGACTTTTGTTTCTTGGACTAAATGCTTCGAAAAAAAAGCCAACGCCCGATCATCCGCTGGGATATGGAAAAGCCATATTTTTCTGGTCGTTTATTGTGGCATTGATTCTATTTAGCATGGGCGGATTATTCTCGGTTTACGAAGGAATTCATAAACTCGGCTCAAATGAAGATCTAAAATCGCCATACATTGCCATTGCAGTATTATCGGTAAGTTTTTTGCTTGAAGGTGCTTCCCTTTGGGGTTGTATCACACAAATCAATAAAATAAAACACGGCGAAAGTTTGTGGAAATGGTTTAAAAACAGCAGACAAAGTGAATTGGTTGTTGTCATGGGCGAAGATGTTGCAGCATTGCTTGGATTGGCATTTGCGTTGTGCTCAGTGATTTTATCGATGGTTACCGGCAATCCGTTGTTCGATGCCATTGGAAGTATAGGAATAGGTGTTTTGCTGATTGTTATTTCCATCTTCCTTGCCGTTAAAATCAAAGGCTTATTAATCGGCCAGAGTGTCGATATAGATGTTCGTGAAGAAATTACCTGTTTTTTGGAAAACAGGCCCGAAATCGATTCTGTGCTAAACCTGATCACACTTCAGTTGGGTTCACAAATCATGGTCGCAGTAAAAGCAAAAATGGCAGAAGTAGAAACTGTTGATGAATTAATAAGAAATATTAACCGCTGCGAAGCCGAACTCAGAAAACAGAATCATT